>NZ_JAKSYJ010000258.1 GCF_022829365.1 Methylobacterium sp. J-077
GGCCAGGAACGCGTTGGCGGCGTACTTGGTCAGCTCGGCGGTGCGTCGGCTCGTCACCACGATCGGCGCGGCGTTGAGGTAGAGCGGCCGGTAGACCTCGCGCATCACCGCCTCCGCGCGGGGATCCTCGCTGCCGACCACGATCCGGTCGGGGCGCTTGAAATCGGAGATCGCCGCGCCTTCGCGCAAAAATTCCGGGTTCGACGCCACGGCGACATCCGCCTCGGGCCGGATCTCGCGGATGATGCGCTCGACCTCGTCGCCGGTGCCCACCGGCACGGTCGACTTGGTCACCACGACGGTGAAGCCCGACAGCGCCCCGGCGATCTCCCGCGCGGCGTCGAACACGAAGGACAGGTCGGCGAAGCCGTCGCCGCGCCGCGAGGGCGTGCCCACGGCAATGAACACCGCATCCGCCTCGGCTACCGCGTCCTGCAGGGTCGAACCGAAAGCGAGGCGGCCCTGGCGGACGTTCTCGGCGACCAGCGCGTCAAGGCCGGGTTCGTAGATCGGCATGGTTCCGGCGTTCAGGCTGGCAATCTTGGCCGGGTCGCGGTCGATGCAGATCACGCTGTGGCCGAAATCGGCGAGGCAGGCCCCGGACACCAAGCCGACATAGCCGGCGCCAATCATCGCAATCCGCATCCGGCCCTCCCGGCAGCCCGCCACGCGGCTTGTTGCAACGCAGCATGATCCGAGACCGGCCACGATGCAACCGGGGCCGCTCGGCAGTCTCCGATTCTGTCGCGACGATGCAACACCCAAGAACCACGACTGTTTTTTGACAGCGCACCCGGTCTCGGGTTGACGGCGCCCGGATCCTGTCGCCGTAGCGACACCGAAAACATGTCTGCGGGCGGCTTCGCAGCGCGGGCGGCTTCCTGTAGAAGCGCGGCCGCCGGCCGGGCGAGGCCGGGCGCCGCGAAGCCCATTCCAAGGATCGGCGAAGGACGACGATGACCGAACTGCCGAACGTGCACGTGCGCGCCGAAGTCTTGGCCCAGGCGCTGCCCCACATGCAGCGCTACGACCAGGAGATCGTGGTCATCAAGTATGGCGGCCACGCCATGGGCGACCGCGCCGCGGCCGAGGATTTCGCCGAGGACATCGTCCTCCTGGAGCAATCCGGCCTGAAGCCGATCGTCGTGCATGGCGGCGGCCCGCAGATCGGCAAGATGCTGGACCGGCTCGGCATCCAGTCCGAGTTCCGCGGCGGCCTGCGGGTCACCGACGAGGCCACCGTCGAGGTGGTCGAGATGGTCCTGGCCGGCTCGATCAACAAGCAGATCGTCGGCTGGATCTCGGCCGAGGGTGGCCGGGCGATCGGCCTGTGCGGCAAGGACGGCAATATGGTCCGCGCCAAACGGGCGATGAAGACCGTGGTCGATCCCGAGAACCAGACCGAGCAGGCGATCGATCTCGGCCTGGTCGGCGAGCCGGAGCATGTCGAGCGCGGTGTCCTCGACGCGGTGCTGAAGGCGGAACTGATCCCGGTGCTGGCCCCGGTGGCCTACGGGGCGGACGGGCAGACCTACAACGTCAACGCCGACACCTTCGCAGGCGCTATCGCGGGCGCGCTCCGGGCCAAGCGCCTGCTGCTGCTCACCGACGTGCCGGGCGTGCTCGACAAGGACAAGAAGCTGATCCCCGAGCTGACCGTGGAGGATTGCCGGCGCCTGATCGCCGACGGCACCATCACGGGCGGCATGATCCCGAAGATCGAGACCTGCATGTACGCGATCGAGCGCGGCGTGGAGGCGGTCGTGATCCTGGACGGCAAGGTCAACCACGCAGTGCTGCTGGAGCTGTTCACCGATTACGGCGCCGGCACCCTGATCCGCCGGGGCTGATCCTCCGCGGCCCTACGGGACGGCGATGGGCGGAACGGACGCGGCAACGCACGCTCCGCTCGCGCATTGTCCTCAGCCTGGCGCAAGCCGGCGCTGCAAGCCTGATCGTTCCCAGCCTTCGATTCCGCAGGGACCGAAGGCCGGGGCGGCGTCGCACCACGGGTTCCGGGCCGCATCCGTTTGCAACGCGATCGGTCATGGCCCTAGAATCTCGCGGTTTCAGGATTTCAAAGGGACACGGTGCACCACCCGGAGAAAGCCCAGTTCACCACCCCCGCGTCCCGTGGGTTTGCCGATGTCGACACCTGGGTGTTCGACCTCGACAACACGCTCTATCCGAGCGACGCGCAGGTTTGGCCGCAGGTGGACGAGCGCATCACCCTCTACGTCATGCGCCTCTACGGGCTTGATGGCATCTCGGCCCGCGCCCTGCAGAAGTATTTTTACCACCGCTATGGCACGACCCTGACGGCTTTGCTGACGGAGGAAGGGGTCGACCCGCACGACTTCCTCGACTTCGCCCACGACATCGACCACTCGACGATCAAGCTCGACCCAAGCCTCGGCGATGCGATCGAGCGTCTGCCCGGGCGCAAGCTGATCCTGACCAACGGATCGCGCCGGCACGCCGAGAACGTCGCGGCCAAGCTCGGGATCCTCGATCTTTTCGAAGCCGTGTTCGACATCGCAGCCGCCAATTTCGTCCCCAAGCCCGAGCGCTCCACCTACGAGCGCTTCCTCGCGGCCCACGGCGTCGAGCCGACCCGGGCGGCCCTGTTCGAGGACATCGCCCGCAACCTCACGGTGCCGCACGATCTCGGCATGGCGACCGTGCTGGTCGTCCCCAAGGTCGTCGACCCCTATCGCGAGGCCTTCGAGCAGGAGGCGGTGCGCGAGCCGCATATCGATCACATCACCGACGATCTCGCCGCCTTCCTGTCGGCCTGCGTGCTGCCCGAGACGACACGGGGTACGATGGGCACAACGCGACCCTGACGCGGGCCCGCACATCCGCAATCGACAAGCCGGCGACGATCCTGTAGAGAGCCGCCCAACTCACAACAGGATCGCCGAAATCCTGGTGCCGGACGCCCATGAGGGGCGACACGGTGCAACGGCTGGAGCTATGCCATGAACATCATCGAGCAGCTGGAGCGCGAGGAAGTCGCGCGCCTGGCCAAGACCATTCCCGATTTCGAGCCGGGCGACACGCTCATCGTCAACGTCCGTGTCAAGGAAGGCGAGCGCACCCGCGTCCAGGCCTACGAGGGCGTCTGCATCGGCCGCCAGGGCGGCGGCCTCAATGAGAGCTTCACGGTCCGCAAGATCTCCTACGGCGAGGGCGTCGAGCGCGTCTTCCCGGTGCACTCGCCGATGATCGATTCGATCAAGGTCGTCCGCCGCGGCAAGGTGCGCCGTGCCAAGCTGTACTACCTGCGCGATCGCCGCGGGAAGTCGGCCCGCATCGTCGAGCGCACCGATCGCTACAAGGCCAAGGAAGCCCCGGCCGCGGCCGAGTAATCGTCCGGGTTTCTAGTGGACTTGCCGCCCTTTGGCGGGTTGTCGGGGTAGAGCCCTGATGAAGAGGCGGGCTCTGCCCGCACCCGCAAAACGTCCCGGACCTTTTGAAACCTGATTTCGACCGATGATCGACCGGTCCGGCTCAGCCGGACCGGTTTTTTTGTCTCTGTAAATCAGGCGGCCCGGACCCGGTCGAGGAACTGGGTGATCTCAGCGAAGATCGGCCCGGATTTCTGCGACAGCTCGGCCGCGGCACCGAGCACCTGCTCGGCCGCCGCGCCGGATTCCCTGGGGGCGGTCGAGACGTCGGCGATGGTGCCATCCGCCTCCTGCGCGACGCTCCACACGTCTCGCCGACGCTCAGCTCCCGCGCAGGGCCTCGAGGACCTTGCCCCCGGGCCGGCCCGTGGGGGTCATGCCGAGCTTGCGCTCCACGTCCTTGATCGCGTCGCGAGTCTTCTGGCCGACCTTGCCGTCCGGCTCGCCGACATCGTAGCCGCGGGCGGCCAGCCGGGTCTGGAGGTCGCGCCGCTCGGCCCGGGACAGGGGCGGATCGTCGGTGGGCCAGGCAGCCTGGACACCGGCCTTGCCGCGCAGGCGATCGGACAGCACCGCGATGGCGAGCCCGTAGGATTCGGCCGCGTTGTAGGAGTAGATCGCGTCGAAGTTCTTGGTGACCAGGAAGGCCGGACCGTCGATCCCGGCGGGCGCGATGATGCCGGCCGGGCCTTCGCCGGAGAGCGGGCGGCCGTCCACTCGGGTCACGCCGAGGGAGGCCCAATGGGCGATCGGCTTCTTGTTCTTGCGCCCGGCGGCGGCGACGCTGAAGCCGCGGGGCAGCGTCACCTCGTAACCCCAGACTTGGCCGTGCTGCCACTTGGCGACGTGCAGGAAGTTCGCCGTGGAGCCGACCGCGTCGGCCACCGAATCGACCACGTCGCGCCGCCCGTCGCCGTCGCCGTCGACCGCGAGCCGGTGATAAGTCGTCGGCATGAACTGGGTCTGGCCGAAGGCACCGGCCCAGGAGCCTGTGAGGCGCTCGGGCGCGATGTCGCCGCGCTCGATGATCCGCAGGGTCGCGATCAGCTCGGACCGGAAGAAGTCGCGGCGGCGGTTGTTCGAGCAGGCGAGCGTCGCCAGCGACTGCACCAGCGGCATCTTGCCGAGGTTCTTGCCGAAATTCGATTCGACGCCCCAGACCGCCGCGATCGTGTAGCGGTCGACTCCGTAGCGCGACTCGGCCTGGGCGAGGGCGGCCGCGTTCTGCCGCATGGCCGCGCGCCCGTCCTCGACCCGCTCGTCGTCCACGAGCGCCGCCATGTAGTCCCAGATCGGCGTCTTGAACTCGGGCTGCGCCTGCGAGAGTTCGATCACCTTGTCGTCGTAGCTGATGCCGCGGGTGGCCGCCTGGAAGGTCTGGGCCGATACCCCGGCCGCCGCCGCCTGCCCCTGGATGCCCGAGAGGCAGGCGTCGAAATCGGCGCGCGCCGGCACCGCAGCGAAGCCCGCAAGCAGACCGAACCCGAGCGCGACGCCCGATCCGAGGGGGTGATTCCGCATCCTGGCGTTCCCGTTCGACGTGGCCTGTATGGTGTTCGAATCAGGCAATACCAGGGTTAAGGACCGGTTAGGTTCGGCGTGATGAGCCGTCCGCGCGCCGGCGCCACGGGGATCCCTGTGCGAAGCCTCCGGGCGCGCGCAGCGAACCGGGTCGCGACCGATCCCGGAGGTGCATCGGCCGGATCGGGCTGAAGCCTTCGCGGTGCCGTCAACGGACGAGCCATGGCCGGATCCCCGCGGCCACCCCGATATTGAGATCGCTGAACCTCAACTGGTGCTTCATTGATCGGACAATGCTCACACTCAATCTCTGCCAATACCAGTCTACGCAAATCGATCGAACATGATATCCGATATTGATATTATATCATCGACTCATGCTGCTGAAGATATCGCATGTACTCGCGGATGAAGATTTCATCCCGTTTGATGACAATTGATTAATCGATGATCGTCCATATGAACGGGAATGATTCTCGTTTTGCCCGGAGAAACACGAATTATGCGCCTGTCAGATCTCTCCATCGCAAAAAAGGTTGTCGGCGCGTTCTCGATACTGATTATCATCGCCCTAGGGACCGGGTTCATCACCTACCGGAAACTGTCCTTCATCCAGACATCGATCGGCTGGTCCGAGCACACCTACGATGTGCTGAACGTGAACGCGTCCCTGATCACCACGATGGTCGACCGCGAGACCGGGTTGCGAGGCTATCTGGTGGCGGGCGATCCGGCGTTCCTGGCGCCCTACCAGAGCGGTGCCAAGGGCTTCGACGCCGCCCTTCAGCGGCTGCGGACGCTCACATCCGACAACCCGGAGCAGCAGACCCGCATCGCCGGGATCGAGGCCCTGGCCAAGCGGTGGCAATCCGAAATCGCCGAGCCCGAGATCGCCCTGATGGGTCAGCCGGCCAAGCAGGCCGAGGCCAGGGCCCGGGAAGCCAGCGGCGCCGGCAAGACGATCATGGATGGGATCCGGGCGAAGGTCGCGGAGATCGACGCGCGCGAGCGCACCTTGCTCGCCGGCCGTCAGGTCGACGCCGCCGAGGCCTTCTCGACCTCCTACGTCGCGACCCTGATCTCCCTCGTCGCCCTCCTGGCCACCGCCATTGCGGGCGCGATCCTGTTGACCCGGCTGATCGCCGTCCCGACGCGCGCAATGACGCTGGTGATGGGTGAGCTGTCTCGCGACAATCTCGATGTCGTCGTCCCGAGCAGCGACCGGCGTGACGAGATCGGCCAAATGGCCGCGGCGGTCGAGATGTTCAAGGAGGCGCTGATCGCCAAGCGGGACGGCGACGCGGCGGCCGCACGGGAAGCCGACGCCAAGGCCCGGCGCGCTGCCCATCTCGACACCGTGGTGCATCGCTTCGAGACCGAAGTGTCCGGTCTGACGCAGGCGCTCGCGGGCGCGGCCACGGAACTCGAGGCGACGGCCCAATCGATGACCGGCATCGCCGAAGAGACCGACGCCCAGGCACAGACGGTGGCGGGCGCCGCCGAGCAGGCCTCCTCGAACGTCCAAACCGTGGCCGCCGCCACGGAGGAGCTGTCGATCTCGATCCGGGAGATCAACAGCCAGGTCACCCGGGCGGCGCAGGCCGCGAGCGCGGCCTCGGACGAGGCGATCCAGACCGACGGCGCCGTGCAGGTGCTGGCCGAGAGCGCCGACAAGATCGGCAGCGTGATCGCCCTGATCTCGCAGATCGCCGGGCAGACGAACCTGCTGGCCCTCAACGCGACCATCGAGGCGGCTCGGGCCGGGGATGCGGGCCGCGGCTTCGCGGTGGTGGCGAGCGAGGTGAAGGAACTGGCCGGCCAGACCACCCGCGCCACCGAGGAGATCGGCGCTCAGATCGGCGCGATCCAGACGGCCACCGGCCACGCGGTGTCGGCGATCCGTTCGATCGCCCGCATCGTCGGCGAGATCGCCACCAGCTCGACCGCGATCGCGGCGGCGATCGAGGAGCAGGGTGCGGCGACCCAGGAGATCGCCCGCAACGTCCAGCAGGCCGCCTCCGGGACGGACCGGGTCACCGGCAACATCGTCGAGGTCAAGCGCGCGGCCGGCGAGACCGGCTCGGCGGCGTCCCAGGTCCTCGACGCGGCCCAGGGCCTCTCGCAGAACTCGAACGACCTCAGCCGCGCCGTGGCGACCTTCCTGGCGGACGTGAAGGCGGCCTGAGCGGCGGGCGCCGACGGGTCCAAGGGCTTATCTGGATCGCCGTCGGCCAGGCAGCCCCGCGGACGCGTTGGGATGGCGCTTGATGGCCGGCCTAGTCGACACCAAGCCGGACCGCGTCATTGGAGGTCCGCTTCGGTGCGCCTCGAATAACGCGGAGCAAGGGCGACGGATCCAGAGCCACACGCGGCGCGGGCCAGGGCTGTCGATGCCGCCGTTGATGCCGCCCTTGGACCAAGCGTGTCACCGTTTGACAAGAAATTATTGCTTCGCGATAATCTTGGTTGCCGAAGCGAGTCGATCCCTGCCTATGCCGAACGTCATTCCCCTGTCTGCCGCGCGGGCTGAACCCGCCGAAGCGGAGCATCCGGCGTTCCGCCGCTATGGATATTGCCTCGCTTGGTTGCTAACGGTCATCCTGGGCTTGACCGTGCTGTTTGCCGTCGCGGTGCTGGCCTGCGGCCTCCTAGCCGGCGACGTGTGGCTCTGGCTCGCGCCGGGTGCGGCCTTCCTGGGTCCGCCGCCACCCGATACCTCGGGCCTCGTGTCCTTCGACGCGCTGCCCTTGGCAACGCGCTGGGCCTATGCAGCGACCTTCATCTTCGACACCTTCCCAGTGATCCTAATCCTCGCCGAGGCGCGCGCCTGCGCCCGGGATTTCGGTGCCGGGATCGCCTTCGGGCCGGCAGCACCGGCCCGGATGCGCCGGATAGCCCTCGGCCTGGCGGCCCATGCCGTCGCGCCCGCCCTCGGGCACGGTCTGGTCCTGCTGGTCGGGCACGGCGTCGACCTCGCCTGGTTCCATGCGTCGTCGGTACAGGCCCTGTTGCTGGCGGCCTGCCTCGCCGTTCTCGCCGAAGTGGCGCGGATCGGGCACGCCATCGCACGCGATCTCGATGGGTTCGTTTGATGCCGATCGTCATGCGCCTCGACGTGATGCTCGCCAAGCGAAAGCGCCGCTCGAAGGATCTCGCCCAAGCCATCGGCATCACCGAGGCGAACCTCTCGCTGCTGAAATCCGGCAAGGTGCAGGGCGTTCGCTTCGCCACCCTGGATGCGATCTGTCGGGAGCTCGTCTGCCAGCCTGGCGATCTACTGGAATACGAGCCCGATCACGAGACCGAGCGACCGCGCATCGCCGGTTGAGGCCCCGCTGATCTCCCAAATCGCACTGCCGTTCCACGGATCGGAGACCCATGCTGTGTCGCGTCGCTATCCACGCCCGTTCGTCTGTGGATTGGCTGCCCTTCTGCCCGTAGCCTGCGCCGCGCCCACCGGCCTCGACGGCCCGGCAGCCGCGCCGTCCTCGGCGTCGGAAGTGGCGACGACCCGCGTCCAGATCGTCTACGGCTCGCAACGCCCCCTGGTCGAACTGGTCTTCACTGGAGCCGACGGACGCGACAGGCGCGTGCTGGCCTGGGTGAACATGGGCGCCCCGACGATTGTCCTGTCCAAAACCCTCTATCGCGAACTCGGCGTTGGGGCAGGGCGTGACCTTGCGTTCCGGATCGGCGCGATCGGGATCACCGTACCAGCGGCCTCCGTGACCGACGGACCGGGTGAGCTGGACGGCCGGGATCTGTTCGACCTCCTGTTCGCGCCGCGCCGGGTCGAGGCCGTCCTGCCGGCGAGCGTCCTGCGCCGCTTCGCGATCGTGCTCGATCCGGCAGCCCGGACCTTGACCCTGGCCCCGCCCGGAACCTTGAAGCCCGCGGGCATCCCGGTTCCGATCCGGGTCGATCCGGCGAGCGGGATCGCCACGGTCGAGGCTCAGATGGGCGAGACGGCACTGCCGCTCGTCCTCGATGCGGGCGCCCCCTATACGTGGCTGCGGGGCAGCGCGGTCGCCGGGCTTCTGCGGTTACATCCCGAGTGGCACCGGGCCGATGGCGCGGTGGGGCGCAGCAATCTCGCGATGGCCGATCTCGGCCTGGAGCGGGACGGCACGCTGGTGCGGTTGCCCGACGTCACCCTCGGCGACCTCGTCCTGCCGGCGGTCGGAGCCCTGGGCACGGGTCCGATGCTCCGGCGCGTCGGCGACGCGCTCGTCGGCGAACTGTTCTGGGACCTGTGGCAGAAGCCTGCGCCGGTCCCAGTGGCGGGCTGGCTCGGCGGGAACGTCCTTTCGGATTTTCGGCTGACGATCGATTACACCGCCGGCCTGAGCACCTGGCAGCGCCAGCGGCCCACGGACCCGCACGATCTCGATGGAATCGGCCTGACCCTGGTGCGCTACGGCGACGATTACAGGGTGAGCCGGGTCGCCGACCGAAACGGGCAGCCCCTTGTCGCAGGCGTCGAACCCGGTGACCGCCTCGTAGCCGTCGATGGCCGCCCGCTCCGGGGCGCGGCGTCCGAATTCGCCTGGGACGCGCTCCGGGGCCGGCCCGGCACGCTTCGGCGCCTCGACCTGGAGCGCGACGGCCGCCCTCTTCAGGTCGAGGCGCCCGCCGTCGAGTTCTGAATGACAGCCGTCTCGATCAGGCCCATTCCCGCGCGGCGAGCTTCTGCTCGTAGGCGTCGATCGCCGCGCCGCGCTGCAGGGTCAGGCCGATCTCGTCGAGGCCGTTCAGCAGGGTGTGCTTGCGGCCGCTGTCGATGTCGAAATGCAGGGTGCCGCCATCCGGCCCCTTGATGGTCTGGGCTTCGAGATCCACCGACAGGGTCGCGTTCGAGCCGCGCTCGGCATCCTCGAACAGCTTCTCCAGATCCTCCGGCGAGACCGTGATCGCCAGGATGCCGTTCTTCGCGCAATTGTTGAAGAAGATGTCGGCAAAGCTCGTGGAGATCACGCAGCGGATGCCGAAATCACTGAGCGCCCAGGGGGCGTGCTCCCGGGAGGAGCCGCAACCGAAATTGTCGCCGCAGACCAGGATCTTGGCGTTCCGGTAGGCCGGCTTGTTGAGTACGAAATCCGGGTTCTCGGAGCCATCGTCCGCGTAGCGCATCTCGGCGAACAGGCCCTTGCCGAGCCCGGTGCGCTTGATCGTCTTGAGGTACTGCTTCGGGATGATCCGGTCGGTGTCGACGTTGATGATCCGCATGGGCGCCGCGACGCCTTCCAGCGTGGTGAATTTTTCCATCGTTCGAGGCTCTTGAAGGCTGGGTCTGGCGCTGGTTTAGCAGCCTCGGGGGCGGTCCGGAAGCGTCAGGCCGGATCCCCGGCCTCGGCGCGCCGCAGGGTGCCGTCGTGGAGCGCCGAGGCCACCAGCGCCCCGGCGATCCCGGCTTCGCGCAGGGCCCGCAGATCGTCCGGCCCGCGCACGCCGCCGGCCGCGTAGACCCGGCGGCCCGGCGCACGCAGGGCCCGGAGGGCTTCGAGGTCGGGGCCGGTGCCGGCCCCGACCCGGGCGAGCGTCATCGCGATCACGTCCGGCGGCCAGAGCGACGGATGGTCGTGGAGCGCCGCCGGGCCGAGGCGCTCGGCGCCGCGCGTGTCGAGGGACAGCACGGCGCGAGCCCCGAGACCGGCGACCAGCCCGGCATCCGTCTGACTCTCGCTGCCGATCACCGGCCGCCCGAGGCCGGTGGCGAGGAACGCCACGACGCCGTCCTGTTCGGCGAAGCCGGCATCGACCCACAGGTTGATGCCCGGGCAAGCCCGGGCGATGGCCTCCATAGCGGCCAGATTTGGCCCGGCGCCATCCATGATCGCATCGAGATCGGCGACGTAGAGGGTCTCAGCCGGCCAGGCGTCGAGCAGCCCGCGCGCCACGGCGGCGGGTCCGGAGCCCTTTGCCAAGGGCGTCTCGATCGAGGCATAGGAGGAGCGCTCGCCCCGGCGCGCCCGCACCACGCGGCCGCCGCGCAGGTCGAGCACCGGGATCACCGCGAAGCCGGAGCGCCCGAGTCCGTCGTTCATTGAGGCGTTCGTCGCGGTCATATGCGCATGCCAGGGGCAAAGACGATTGGGTGGGACCTCGGCGGGGTCCACGTCAAGGCCGCTCTGGTCGAGGACGGCCGGGTGATTGCGGCGACCCAGGTCCCGTGCCCGCTCTGGCAGGGGATCGGGGCGCTCGACGGTTCCCTGGCGGCCCTGCCGGACTGGGCGCGCGGCGCAGCGCAGCACGCCGTGACCATGACGGGGGAGCTGACCGATTGCTTCGCCGACCGGCGCGAGGGCGTGGCGGCGCTCTCGGGCTGGGCGGACACGCACTTGGCAGGCGGCGTGCGGATCTATGCCGGCCGCTCCGGCCTCGTAGCCCCGGAGGCGGCCGCGGCGGTGTTCGCGGACGTGGCCTCGGCCAATTGGCACGCCACCGCGGCGCTCGCCGGGCGGCACGCCCCGGATGCGCTGCTCGTCGATATCGGCTCCACCACCGCCGACCTGATCCCCATCGTCCACGGCCGCCCGGCCGCCGCCGGCTACAGCGATGCCGAGCGCCTGGAGACGGGGGAGCTGGTCTATACCGGGATCGTGCGCACGCCGGTGATCGCGCTCGCCGACCACGCCCCGTTCGCGGGCCGCCGCACCCGGCTGATGACCGAGACCTTCGCGCATATGGCGGACGTGTACCGGATCCTGGGCCTGCTCCCCGAAGGCGCCGACCAGCAGGCCAGCGGCGACCGCAAGGGCAAGTCGATCCCCGAGAGCGAGACCCGGCTCGCCCGGATCGTCGGGCGCGACCGGGGTGAGGGTACCGCCGAAGCCTGGGCGCTGCTGGCGGGCCATTTCGCCGAAGCGCAGCTGCGGCGGCTGCACGACGCCGCCGCCATCCTGCTCAGCCGGCCCGACCTCGCTGCGGGGGCGCCGCTCATCGTCTGCGGCGCGGGCGCCTTTCTCGGGCCGCGCCTGGCCGAACGGCTGGGGCGTGAGGCCGTCCCGCTCGTGAATCTGCTGCACGACCGGATCGCCGGGGAGCCCGACTGGATCTCGACCTGCGGGCCGGCGGTGGCCGTCGGCCTCATCGCCTCGGAGGATACATTCGCATGAGCGCCATCAAGATCCTGGCCCGGGTTCTGACGACCCGGGTCGGGCCGCATATCGAGCTGGCCGTGGAGACCGAATCCGGCGAGGTCCTGAAGGTGCTCGCCACCGAGGACCAGATCGATCGGCTCGTGGACGAGCTGGAAGACATGCTGAACTCGCCCGCCACCGAAGAAGACGGGGAGCCGCCGGAGGCCGCCTGAGACGGGGCGGGGCGAGCCGGGGATCCGCGATGAGCCTGATCGTCGCCAAGATCGCCATCACCCCGGCGCTGATGTGGGCCGTGTCGACGGCGTCGCGCCGCTGGGGCAGCCTGATCGGCGGCCTGCTCTCGGGCCTGCCGCTCACCTCGGCGCCGATCTCGATCTACCTCGCCGTCGAGCAGGGCGAGGGCTTCGCCGCCGACGCCGCCATCGGCTCGGTGGAGGGGCTCGGGGCGGTGACCCTCTGCTACTGCGCCTACGCCCTGTGCGCGCCGCGGATGGGCCCGGCCCCGGCCCTCTGCGCCGCCCTGTCGGCCTTCGTGCTGGGCGGCACCCTGCTGCACGGGCTGATCCGGCCGGGCTTGTGGCTCGCCACCGCGATCGACGTTCCGGCCATGGCGCTCGTGGTGGCGCTGTGCCCGCGGACGACCGAGCCCGAGGCACCGGTTCCGCGCCCGCGGCCGCCGCGCTGGGACATGCCGGCGCGCCTCGCGGCGGCGACCGCGCTCGTGCTGCTGGTCTCGACGCTCGCGCCCTATCTCGGCGCGGGCCTGAGCGGCCTTCTGGCGCCGATCCCGATCATATCCTGGCCGCTCATCGCCTTCGCCCGCTTCCAGGACGGCGTCCGCGCCTCCCTCGACGTGGTGCGCGGCAGCGCCCAGGGCGCGTTCGGCGTGCTGGCCTTCTACGTGTGCATCCACCTGCTGCTCGGCCGGACCGACATGATCATCGCCTACGCCGTATCGATCGCCCTGTCGGGGGCCTGCGTGCTGCCGTGGCTGTTCGTGGGGCGCCGCATCCGGGCGGGGTGACACGATCGCCATCACCAAGGGCTCGCGGCTGAAGGATAGCAGCGCGCGTCAATCGACCTGGTACAGGGCGACGCGGCCAATGCCCGCGATGCCGAGCTTCTGCGCGCTCGCGCGCGACAGATCGATCAGATAGTTCCGTTTGGCCTTGGTGTGCTCGTTGGTCCGATCCGTGATCTGAACGATGACCGAGTGACCGTTACGGGTGTTGACGACCTTCACCTTCGTCCCGAACGGGAGGGTGTGGTGCGCGGCCGTGAGCTTGTTCGGGTCGTATATCTCGCCGCTGGCTGTCCGGCCCGAGTGCTTGTACCAACTCGCCCGGCCGCTCCCGAGAAGTTTCGGCTTGGCCGCGGCCCCATCGTGTCCGGTCTGAGGATCGGGCGGTGCCGGCTGCTCAGCGACGGCTTCCGTGGTCGACGGCTCGGCACCGGAAGGCTCGGCGCTCAAAGGTTCCGATCGCACTCCGGCAAGCCCGTCCTGTGCCAACACCGGATCCACACGCTGGCCGAAGCGCCCCATGAGACCGGCCTGTTCCTGGCCGGCCGAATGGACCGATGCCGGAAACGTCGGCTGCGCGGGCAGGCTGAAGGACGACGCCTCCGGCGGATCTGTATTCTCGATCGATGATGACAGTGAAGGCAGTTGCGCGGTGAACTGGCGGTACGTGAAGACCGGTGCTTCCCGCTTCGGGCCGCTCACCTGATCCGGGCCGGATCGGATTTCCATGCCCGGTGATTGATCAGCCCGAGCCGCGGCGGCAGGAAGCGACAGGATCGAAGCTAAGATCAGGGTCCGGGCGACGCTTCGTCTGTTTTCGCCGCCAGGCCCGATCATAGCATTCACCCGTGATTATTGATAATCGACGGACGCATAAATCGTCTCAGGTGCCTGAGTTCCGCACGACTGCTAAAACCGCCGTCTGAGCGGCCTCATCCTTCGGACGTAGCCCATCGGTCAAGCTTGCCGATCTGACGGCCCGACGTTCGCCCCCCGTGTCGACGGCACCCCGTACGGTCCGCTCGACCGATGCAGCCGCCTGTGGCGCTCGATCCCGCAAAGAAAAACCCGCGGCCGTGAGGCCGCGGGTTCTTGCCGACAAATCCGATGCGGGCGGATCAGGCCGCGGTGCGCTTGCGGGCTTCCTGCTTGGTGTCGACGCCGGCGGCTTTGATCTCGGAGAGCTTCTGGGCGACGTTGCGCGAGAACACGAACTCAGCCGGGCGCTGGTTCTCCAGGCTGACCTCGGGCGCCATCGCACCGTCGGTCTTGATGCCGCGGATCGCGTGGACCAGCGGCTTCCACGGCTTGCGGACCGAATCGACCACCGAGGAGGCCTCGTAGCCGGAATGGACCATGCAGTCGGCGCACTTCTCGTAGTTGCCGGTGCCGTAGGAATCCCAGTCGGTCTCTTCCATCAGTTCCTTGAAGGTCGCCGCGTAACCCTCGCCGAGCAGGTAGCAGGGCTTCTGCCAGCCGAACACGGTGCGGGTCGGGTTGCCCCAGGGGGTGCAGTGGTAGGTCTGGTTGCCAGCCAGGAAGTCGAGGAACAGGCCCGACTGCTGGAAGGTCCACTTCTCGCGGCCCTTCTCCTTGCCGTGACGGAAGACGCCGCGGAACAGCTCCTTGGTCGCCTTGCGGTTCAGGAAGTGCTTCTGGTCGGGGGCGCGCTCGTAGGCGTAGCCGGGAGAGACGGTGATGCCGTCAATGCCCATCCGGGTCACGCTGTCGAAAAAGTCGGCGATCTTCTCGGGCGAAGAATTGTTGAAGAAGGTGCAGTTGATGGTGACCCGGAAGCCCATCTCTTTAGCCTTCGCGATGGCCGCGACCGCCTTGTCGTAGACTCCGCGCTGGCACACCGACTGGTCGTGCATCGACTGGTCGCCGTCCAGGTGGATCGACCAGGTGAAGTACGGGCTGGGCTTGTAGTCCTTGATCTTCTTCTCGAGCAGAAGCGCGTTCGTGCAGACGATCGCGAACTTCTTCTGATCGATGATGCCTTGGACGATCTGCGGCAGATCCTTGTGCAGCAGCGGCTCGCCGCCGGCGATCACCACCACGGGGGCACCGCACTCGCGCACCGATTCGAGCGCGTCGGCGACCGGCAGGCGCTTGTTCAGGATCTCGTCCGGGTAATCGATCTTGCCGCAGCCGGCGCAGGCGAGATTGCAGCGGAACAGGGGTTCCATCATCATCACCAACGGATAGCGCTTGCGGCCCGTGAGGTGCTGCTTGAGGATGTAGCCGCCGATCTTCGCGACGTACCGGAGGGGGATACCCAAGATTGCGGCTCCTTACTGCGTCGGCCCCGGGGCGTCGGGGTGCTTACCGCGAAAAAAACGCGAATTCCAGCACTCTAGCTTGGAACTCATCTGAACCGGCCCCGTTTCGGCGAGGCCATAACGACTTATCCCGTTCCTGACGCAAGCGCGCCACATGGGTGGCGTACGGCAGGATCTGCGGATCGGGTCACCTGACGGTTGAGGACAGCACGTGCATTGCGTCCGCAATGCGACCGGAATCCCAAAGAATTTGGTCTCGGCCCCGGGATTGCGGTGCGATATCGCACGTCCGCCTAGGCAAGGGCTGCGCCGGGGCCATTGCGTTGCAATCTGGGATCACGCTCTTTACTGAGCCCTGTGGCCGCAATGCAAGGGGTGGCCTGCGGCGGGCGATCCCGCATCGGACGGGTCCGGCTTGCACAGGCGCGCCGTGCGACCAGATTGAGCGGTGCGGCGTTCCCAGACACCGTAGGGCGCTCGCGCGGATCGCGGGGCGGCCTTCACGCGGGCGTTCGAGCCCGGTCGCGCCGATCCGGCCGGAACAGTTGGGATAAGCCGGCCGCGCATGGGGCGCGTCCGGGGCGAACAGGCAGGGTGCTCGTGATCGAAGGTCTCGTCGCGTTCTCGGTGCGGTATCGGTGGATCGTGATCGCCCTGATGGCGTTCGTCACGGTCGCGAGCCTCGGAGTCGCGGCGCATCTGTTCCGCATCAACACCGATGTGGAGCGGCTGATCGACCCGAAGGAGCCCTGGCGCCAGGACGAGATCAATTTCGAGACGGCGTTCCCGCAGCGCGGCAACACCATCGTGGCGGTCATCAACGGCGAGACGCCCGAGGAGACCGAGGAGGCGGCCGCCAACCTGGCCAAGGCGCTGACCGCCCACAAGAACCTGATCGAAACCGTCTACCGGCCCGATGGCGGCCCGTTCTTCGACAAGAACGGCCTGCTGCTGATGCCCCAGGCCCAGCTCGACAAGACGCTGGAAGAACTTACTCAGCAGCAGGGCCTGCTCGGGCCGCTGGCCGCCGACCCGTCCTTGCGCGGCGTGATGCGGGTGCTGTCGCTCGGCGCACGCGGCGTGAAGTCCGGCGACGCCAAGCTCGAAGACCTCGAGAAGCCCATGGGGCAGATCGATTCCACCCTGCAGAAGGTGCTGGCCGGCAAGCCCGCGCGGATGTCCTGGCAGGAATTGCTGGCCAACGGCGAGAGCAGCGTCACGGACAAGATGAAGTTTGTGATGATCCAGCCGGTGCTGGACTTCAACGCCCTGGAGCCGGGCTATCAGGCGACCAAGCTGATCCGCAACGTCGCCCAGGACCTCAAGATCGATTCCGAGCACGGTTTGCGCATGCGGCTGACTGGCACGGTCGCAGTGGCGGACGAGGAATTCGCGACCCTTTCGGAGGATGCCGGTCTCAACAACAGCATCATCGTCGGCGCGATCGTGCTGTTCCTGTGGCTGGCGCTGCGCTCCGGCAAGCTGGTCGGCGCGGTGCTGATCACCACCTTCGCGGGCCTCATCGTCACGGCCGCCCTCGGCCTGATCATGGTCAAGGAGCTGAACCCGATCTCCGTGGCCTTCGCGGCCCTGTTCGTCGGGCTCGGCATCGATTTCGGCATCCAGTTCTCCGTGCGCTACCGGGCGGACCGCTACGAGCAGCCGACCCTCCAGAGCGCGATCCGGGCCGCCGCCCGCGGGGTCGGCTGGTCCCTGACGCTGGCCGCCGTGTCCCTGGTGGCCGGTTTCTTCGCGTTCCTGCCCACCGCCTTCCGGGGCGTCTCGGAGCTCGGCCTGATCGCCGGCGTCGGCATGGTCGTGGCCTTCCTGTTCGCTCTGACCCTGCTGCCGGCCCTGATCGCGGTGTTCAAGCCCAAGGGCGAGAAGGAAGCGGTGCAGACCGCGTGGCTGGTCGGTGTCGATCCGTGGATCATCCGCCACCGCAAGCCGATCCTGATCGCGGTCGGGCTTGTGACCCTGGCCGGGGCGCCGCTGCTGTGGCACCTGCCGTTCGATTCCAACCCGATGCACCTGCGCAGCACGAAGACGGAATCGATCGCCACCTATCTCGACCTGATCAAGAACCCCGAGACCAGCCCGAACCTGATCGACGTGCTGGCCCCCAGTGTCGACGCGGTTCCGGCCCTGTCGAAGACCCTGGCGGCGCTGCCGGTGACCGCCACAGTCAACAGCATCGACACGTTTGTGCCGCGGGACCAAGACAAGAAGCTCGCGGCGATCGCCGATACGGCGCAGCTCCTCGATCCGGTACTCAATCCCGGCCGCAAGCCGCCGCCGCCGACCGATGCCGAGAACGTCAAGGCGCTCAAGGATGCCGCCACGGCGCTGAACGGCGTCGCAGGCGACGGCAAAGACGCCGCGGGCGCGCAGACCGCCAAGCAGCTCGCCGGGACGCTGGACAAGCTCGCCGGCGGGCCGGTGCAGCTGCGCGAGGCGGCTTCGGTCGCCCTGACCAAGGATCTCGTGCCGCTGCTGCAGCGCCTGCGCGATCTGCTCCACCCGGAAAAGATCACGCTGGACAACCTGCCACCGCAGCTGAAGGCCGATTGGGTCGCGGCGGACGGGCGCGCCCGCATCGAGGTCCATCCCAAGGGCAATTCGAACGACGACGAGGTGCTGCGTACTTTCTCGGACGAGGTTCTGAAGGTCGCGCCCCACGCAACCGGTGCGCCGGTTGCCACGACGCAATCGACCTACACGATCCTGGGCGCCTTCGTGCAGGCGGCCGTGACCGCCTTCGTGCTGATCTTCGTCATCCTGTCGGTGGCCCTGCGCAAGCCCTGGGACGTGGCGATGACGCTGGGCCCGCTGGTCATCGCGACCCTGTGGACGCTCATGGCCCTGCGGATCATCGGCATGCCGCTGAACTTCGCCAACATCATCGCTCTGCCGCTGATGCTCGCGGTCGGCGTCGCGTTCCACATCTACTACGTGATCGCCTGGCGGGCTGGCGTCACCGATATGCTGGCCTCGAGCCTGACCCGGGCGATCTTCTTCTCGGCGCTGACCACCGGCAGCGCCTTCGGCTCCCTGGTCCTGTCGAGCCACCCGGGCACAGCCAGCATGGGCAAGCTGCTGGCGCTGTCGCTGTTCTTCACCTTGATCGCGGCGTTCTTCGTGGTGCCGGCGACGCTGGGTGAGCCACCCGCGCAGGGCGACGACGACCGCCCGGAGGGTGAGAAGGCCGCCGCGGCCGCGCTACGGAAGAGCCACGCCCTCCCGGAGCCGGTGCCGGCCAAGTAGAGTGTCCCGGCCCCTTCAGAGGACCTTCTCGAAGAAGTGGTCGGGGTAGGGATCGTCGTTGAAGCGATCGATCTCGACCCAGCCCGCCTTGCGGTAGAGCGCCAGGGCCTCCGGGAGGGCGCTGTTGGTGTCGAGGCGCAGCACCGCGATCGACAGGTCGCGGGCGGCGGCCTCGACGGCCTCCATCAGTTGACGGGCCAGCCCGAAGCCCCGGGCGGCGGGGTCGATCCAGAGCCGCTTGATCTCGGCGACCGGTCCGCCGCGGCCCTTCAGGCCAACGCATCCCACCGGCAAGCCGTCCGCCGTAGCGAGCAGGAACGCGCCGCGCGGCCGGATCATGGCCTGCGCCTCCGGATCGCGAGACAGCTTGACGTCGAACCCGGTCTTCAGCCGGCGCGCGAGCTCGGCGTAATACGCCTGCAGGCAGGTGCGGGCGGCCTCGCTGCGCGGATCGACCTCCTCGATCGCGAACCGGTCGCGACCGAGGGTCAGGGCGACCAGATCCATCGCGCGCAGGAGCTCCTCGGCCCGCGGCGCCCGGGCCAACAGCGCGGAGGCGCGCGCGTCGGACAAGTCCTCGTAGGCCGCATACTCCCGCTGCCCGGCCTCGGTCAGTCGTGCGACCCGGCGGCGGGCATCGTCCGGATGTGGCTCGGTTGTGAGCAGGCCCTCGTCTTCGAGGCTGCGCAGCAGGCGGCTCATCAGTCCGGAATCGAGGTCGAGATAGGCCCGGATCTCGGCCACGTCCGTGCGCCCCGCGCCGATCGCGTTCACCACGCGGGCCGCGCCGAGGGGTCGGCCCCGGCCGAGGAACGAGGTGTCGAGGGCGCCGACCTCCGCGGTGACGGCACGGGCGAAGCGGCGGAAGCGGGCGATGGAATCAGACATCATAATAGCTGACTTTAGTCAGGCATTATGAGCGGTCAATCACAGGCGCCGAACCAGGCTCGGCCCCTAACCCGAAAAGTCGGAAAACCCACCCCTGACCGCGCCCGACGCATCGGCAGCTGCCCGGGAGGCCGGGGCAATCAGCGCGTCGCGCTCGGCGGCGTAGAGGTAGCCCGGCGCCTCGCCGGGGAACTCGCCGGCGGTGGCGGGGTGGGTGTAGAGCTCGGTCAGACCGTCCGGGAGCTGGGCGAGCAGCGCCGCCACCCGCGGTGGGGTCATCGCGCCGGACCAGGCGAGGCCGAGGGTCCGGTCGGGGATCAGCAGGCCGGCCTGGCGAGCGCGCACGGCGAGCAGGGCCGCCCACGGGGCGATGTCGAGGGCCGGCCGGGGCCGGGCGCTGGGTTCGGCCCGGCGAAGCAGATCGCGGGGCTCGCGAGGCACCCGGATCGCCTGCATGCCGTAGCCGCGCCCGATGCGCAGCACCGCGCCGGCGATCAGCGGGTGGACGTGGAAGTGCTTGTGGGCGTTGACGTGATCGAGGGGCAGGCCGGTCGCCCGATAGGCCTCGAACTGGGCCTCGATCTCCGCGGCGAGCTGACGCCGGGCAGCGGGCTTGCGGGCGAGGTCGAGGCCGACCCGAGCCATGTCGGCGCGCATCAGGCCGGCGGCGTCGGTCAGGTCGGGCAATTGCGCCGCCGGCAGGGTCGGCCAGGCTTCCACCAGCACGAGGTGGAGGCCGACCCGAAGGGACGGCATCCGCTTCGCCCGGGCCACGGCGTCGGCGGCGGCCGGCGCCGAGACCATCAGGCTCGCCGCGGTGAGGATCCCCTCCCGGTGGGCCTGCTCGACGGCCTCGTTGACCTCAAGGCTCAGCCCGAAATCATCCGCGGTGACGACCAGACGCTTCACGGGGACCTCGTAAGGGGTGTCGAGAGGGCAAGCCCTCTCGCGGGTCCAGGGCGGAGCCCTGGAAGAGGTGCGGGGCTCCGCCCCGCTCCCCGCCGGGGCCGCAGGCCCCGGACCCCTGTTTTTACGCCGCCTTGGCGGTGCCCTGGCGCTCCTTGAGGAAGCGGTAGAACTCCACGCCCTCGCGCAGGCGGCGCTTCATCATGTCGGGGGAGCGCACCATCTCGCCGACGATCGAGGCGATCTTCGGAGCGCGGAAGTAGAACTTCTTGTAGAACTCCTCCACCGACGTGAAGATCTCGGTGTGCGAGAGGTGCGGGTAGTGCAGCGGCGCGACCTGCACGCCGTTCTCGTCGACCAGCTCGGCGTTCTCGATGTCGAGCCAGCCGTTCTCCACCGCCTGCTTGTACAGGAAGGTGCCCGGGTAGGGCGCGGCCAGCGAGACCTGGATCGTGTGCGGGTTGATCCGCTTGGCGAAGGCAATCGTCTCCTGGATCGTCTCCCTGGTCTCGCCCGGCAGACCGAGGATGAAGGTGCCGTGGATGGCGATGCCCAGCTCGTGGCAATCCTGGGTGAACTTTTCCGCGACCTCGACGCGCAT
The DNA here is from genome assembly GCF_022829365.1 of Methylobacterium sp. J-077. Lineage (GTDB taxonomy): Bacteria > Pseudomonadota > Alphaproteobacteria > Rhizobiales > Beijerinckiaceae > Methylobacterium. The sequence continues at coordinate 20,994 of NZ_JAKSYJ010000258.1, forward strand.
GCCCTTCTTGATGTTGTGCAGGATCGTCTGGTTGCCGGACTCGTAGCCGACGAGCAGCAGGCGCAGGCCGTTCTCCTTCAGCACCTTCAGGGTCTCGCGGGGCACGTTCGCCTTGGCGTTGCACGACCAGGTCACGCCGAGCTTGCCCAGTTCGCGGGCGATCTCCTCCGCACGCGGCAGGTTGTCGGTGAAGGTGTCGTCGTCGAAGAAGAACTCCTTGGTCTGGGGGAACTCCTTCAGGCAGTACTTGATCTCCTCGATCACGTGGGCGACCGAGCGGGTGCGGTAGGTGTGCCCGCCGACCGTCTGCGGCCACAGGCAGAAGGTGCAGCGGCTCTTGCAGCCCCGGCCGGAGTAGAACGAGATGTAGGGGTGCTTCAGGTAGCCGATGAAGTACTTCTCCATCTCCAGGTCGCGCTTGTAGACGCTGGTGACGAAGGGCAGCTGGTCCATGTCGGTCATGATCTCGCGGTCCTCGTTATGGACCACGACGCCGTTCGCATCGCGATAGGACAGGCCCTTGATCTGGGCCATCGGGACGCCGTCGGCGACTTCCTTGACGGTGAAGTCGAACTCGTTGCGGGCGCAGAAATCCACCACCGGGGCCTGGGCCATGGCGCCGGCGGCGTCGACCGCGACCTTGGCGCCGATCAGGCCGGCGATGAGCTTCGGGTTCGCGGCCTTCAGCGCCTCGATCGTCTTCACGTCGGACTTGAACGACGGCACCGAGGTATGGAGCACGACGAGGTCGAAGTCGTTGGCCTGGGCCACGATTTCGGGGAGCTTGATGTTGTGCGGGGGTGCGTCGATCAGCTTCGAGTTCGGCACCAGGGCGGCCGGCTGGGCTAGCCAGGTCGGGTACCAGAACGACTTGATCTCGCGCTTGGCCTGGTAACGGGAGCCGGCGCCACCGTCGAAACCGTCGAAGGTGGGGGCCTGGAGGAAGAGCGTGCGCATGGGGTTCAAGGCCTCAGGGCGTTGCCGGGGGAGGGGTGAGAAAGCGGGGGCCGCGTTCAACGTGTGGGTGCGCCAGCGTCGCGGCCGAGTTCGGCGTCCGGGATCAGAGTACCGTCCGCAACCACGTGATAATCATGACCTTTCCATGTCACCGCCCCCGACACGAAGGCCCAGGAGAAGTTCAGGAAGGAGAGGATGTCGCGGATCGGCAACAGTCCGTAGGGGTGCGGGGCGAGGCCGAACGCCCGCTCCAGCTGTCGGCACAGGAGGATCCGGCCGGCCAGAGCGAGGCCCGCCACCACCAGGGCGCCGGTGCCGGCACCGGGCAGGAGCGCGCCGACCAGGGCCAGCGGGAAGGCGTGGGTGACGATCGAGCCGGCATAGCCGGCCGGATCGACGTTGCGGATGGTCCGGTTCCAGCGCAGCTCGTGCCGCCACAGGCCGGAGAGCTCGGTATCGACGCTGGTATGACCGATGGTGAAGCTCGGGATCGCCACCCGGCCGCCGAGGCTGCGGAGCGCGGCGCCGATCGCGTAATCATCGGCTAGATCGTTGCGGAAACTGCGGAAGCCGCCGACCGCGTCGAGGCTCGCCCGGGTGAACGCGATGGTCGAGCCGAAGCACGGCTTGGCTAGGCCGAGACTCAGGCCCATCACCACGTTGGGCAGGAACTGCGCGTCGATCGCCAGCGCCGAGAGCTGGTCGTAGAGGCCCCTGAAGGCCGGGACGCCGTGATACAGGCAGGTGACGCCGGAGACGCCCTCCTGCGACAGCTCGGCGACCAACCGCTCCAGGTAGTCGGGCCGCACTACCATGTCGCTGTCGGCCAGAACGATCACATCGTGGGCGATCCGCTCGGCCATATTGATCAGGTTCGAGACCTTGCGGTTCGAGCCGTGCTGGCGCCCGTCGATCACGAGGTCGATGCGGGCGGCCGGGTAGGCCTGCTGCAGCCGCTCGACGACCCCGATGGCCGGGTCGGCGGCTTTCTGGACACCGAACACGACCTGAACCTCGCCGGCGTAATCCTGGCGCAGCACGGACTCGAGATTGTCGTACAGGTTGGGTTCCAGGCCGCAGAGCGGCTTGAGCACCGTCACGGACGGCCGGGGCGCCTCCGGAGGCAGCGCCGGCACAGGCCGGGCAGCGAAGCGGCCGGCGCAATAGGCAGCGGCCAACGCATAGAGACAGCCCGCCGCCGCCAGGAGAAGGCAGAACAGCGAGAGCCACGACGATACGGTGAGCGCCAGTGAGGTGAGATCCATCCGGTCGGGTCCGTGCGGTCGTCCGGCCGCCTCAGGCGGCGATGGCCGCGTGCGGCCCTGTCAGGGCGGCAGGCACGGCTGCTATCTTCACGGCGTCTTGAGTCACGGCGTCGGTTTTGCGGCGAGCATGCCGTCGGCGCGCTGGCGGAGGAATTTTACCACCGCGTCTGCGCCTCCGGATTTCAGGGGCGCCGACAAAGCGTTGCGCTGGGCGGCGATCTCGCTCACGTCGCCGTTGAGCAGAACGTCTTGAATGCGGTTGCCGGCATTGACTACGAAGTCGACCGCGGAATCGTCGCCGTCGGCCGCGGTGACGCGGGTCGGCACCACGCGCTGGCTGCCGCGCTCCTCGACCTTCGGGGTCACCTCGAACTTGCCGCCGGCCGCCCGGGCCAGGCGATTGGCGTAGGTGACCGTCAGGCTGCGCTTGAACGCATCGGTGACCGCCTCCTGCTGCTCCGGGGTGAAGCTCGACCATTTCGAGCCGACCGCGACGCGGGCCATGGCCGGGAAATCGAAGGCCTTCTCCAGCGCCGGCCCGATGGCCGCGACCCGGGCGGACAGTGGGCTCGGGCCGTCCTTCAAGGCGGCGGTGAACGCGGCGTAGAGGTCGCGCACGGTCTGCACTGCGGGATCGTCCGCGGCCCAGGCGGAGACCGGGGCGAGGAGGGGAGCGGCCAGCAGGGCGACGGCCGCGAGCCGACGGGTCAGGCGCACTTCTTGAACTCCTCGCCGTCGCCGATCCGCGCGCCCATCCGAGGCGGGGCGTAGCTGTAGAACGGCCCAAGCGTCGCCGGCTGCGGAACCATCTTGGCGGTGCGGCCGATGCCGGCTTCCGGCTCGCGCTCGGCCTCCGCGGCGGTCTCGGCCGTGAGCTTGGCCTCGATCCGGTGCCAGAGCAGGAGGCTCGGGATCCCGACCCCCAGGTCGGCGAAGCGCTTGACCAGCGACAGGGCCAGCGCCGCCTCGGCGGGAATGTTAAAGAGGCTGCAGAGGGCGATCAGCCCCCCCTCTTGAGCACCCAGCGCGCCCGGCACCGCGAAGGCCGCACCGCGGACCGCCTGGGCGAGGCTCTCGATCACCAGGGCCTGCGCGAAATCGACCGGGTAGCCCATGAAATGCAGGCACACATAGACTTCCAGCGTGCCGATGACCCAGCCAGCCAGGTGGATCACCAGCGCCGAAGCGAAACGGCCGTGGTTGCCGTACATCCGGCGCAGGCTGTCGTAGAGCTGATCGATGGCACCGAAGGCGCGCCACTCACGGCCCGAGGCGAAGCGACTCATCAGCCCCTGGATGATCCGGTGCCCAGCCCGCCGCTGGATCAGGTAGAACGCGCCCAGCGCCGGAACCGCCACGGCCAGCCCGCACGCGACCGTCCGGGCGATCGGCCCGTCGCCGGCGATCAGGACCAATAGGCCAAGGCCGATCACCGTGAACAGGAGCTGCGTCAGCGCCTGCGTCATCAGGTCCACGAACATGCTGGCCCCGGCCAGGGCGCCCGGGACGCCGCGCTTGGCCATCAGCCGCGCGCCGACGAAGTCGCCACCCACAGTGGCCACCGGCAGAAGCGTATTGATTCCCTCACGGACGAACCGCAGCGACACGCAGTCGACCAATCTGGCCGCGCCCGCCGGGAACACCACGTACCAGCCGAGTCCCGCCCAGGCGACGGCCGCGACGCGGGCCGCCACGACAAGGGCGGCGCCCCAGCCGGCGCTCACGACGGCGGCCGACACGTCCTCCAGGCCGGAGGAAATGAACAGGCCGACGACCGTGCAGAGACCGGCGATCGAGGCCAAGGTCGTCAGGCGCTTCATAATGGTCTTTCAAGCTCGCAAATGGCTTGATGCGGGAAATCGGTCACGGTCGCGGCAGAAATAGGTCCGGGCGACCAGGAACGTTTCTGCCACGTTGCAGCACGGATTACCGGTGTCTATCACCCGTTTGACACACCGGGAGCCAAAGCGGTGGCCGGGCCGAGGAGCCCGCGCAGAAGACCGCGGCACGTCGCAGAAGGGGCACACGTCATGGAGCGCGAATCACCGATCACGGCCGTCGAGGCCGTGAGCGACGACACGCATGCCGACGGCTTCCGGGGTGGAATGGAGCCGGGCGTGCCCGCCCCTCACTCCCCGGTCATGGCCTGGAACGAGTGGGACCCGCTGGAGGAGGTGATCGTCGGATCCCTCGACGGCGCCACCATCCCGACCCACCACCTGACCGTGATCTTCAACCTGCCGCGGGCGGCCCAGCCGTTCTACCGCTTCGCCAGCGGCTGGAAATACCCCAAGTTCATGAAGAAGCTGGCGCAGCAGGAACTCGACAATTTCATCAAGATCCTGGCCGGCGAGGGCGTCAAGATCCGCCGTCCCGACGCGGTGGACTTTTCCCGCACATTCAAGGCCCCGCGCTGGACTTCCCGGGGCTTCTGCGTCGCCTGCCCGCGCGACCCGTACCTGGTCATCGGCGACGAGATCATCGAGAGCCCGATGTGCTGGCGTTCCCGGTACTTCGAGGGCGACGCCTACCGGTCGCTGTTCAAGGAATATTTCCGCGCCGGCGCCCGCTGGACCTCGGCCCCGCGGCCGCAGCTGACCGACGACCTCTACAATTACGATTACCGGGTGCCGAACCTGAAGGCCGGCGAGCCGATGCAGTTCACTGTCAACGAATTCGAGCCGGTCTTCGACGCCGCCGACTTCGTCCGCTGCGGCCGCGATCTGTTCGTGACCCGCTCCAACGTCACTAACCTGATGGGCATCGAGTGGCTGCGCCGTCACCTCGGCCCGGGCTTCCGCATCCACGAGATCGAGAGCCGCTGCCCGCAGCCGATGCACATCGACTCGTCGTTCATGCCGCTCGCTCCCGGCAAGGTGCTGGTGAACCCGGACTATATCGATGTCGAGAAGCTCCCCGCCGTGCTCAAGAAGTGGGACGTGCTGATCGCCCCGCGCCCCGACCCGGTCGAGGGCTTCATGAGCAAGATCTCGATGTGCTCGCCCTGGACCTCGATCAACGTCCTGGCCATCACCGAGAAGAAGATCGTCGTCGACCAGAGCCAGCCGACGCTGATCAAGGCGCTCAAGGATTGGGGCTTCGACCCGATCCCGGCGCCGTTTCTGAGCTACGGCCCGTTCGGCGGCTCGTTCCACTGCGCCACCCTCGACGTCCGCCGCCGCGGCGTGCTGAAGTCGTATTTTTAGGACTTGAGCCGTCGCCCTCCCTCTGCACGGGAGAGGGCGACGCGGCGGTCAGGGCCCAGAAATGCCGTCGATCAGCGCCTTGTTGAACCCGTCGGGATCCGACATCTGCGGCGCGTGGCCCAGCGCCGGGAACTCAACGAGCCGGGCCCCCGGGATCGCCTTCGCGGCAGCCTTGCCGAGTTCGGGGTAATTCCCGAGTTTGCCGCGCATCTCCGGCGGAGCGAGGTCCTTGCCGATCGCCGTGTTGTCCTTCTGGCCGATCATCAGCAGGGTCGGCACCGCGATCTGCGGCAGCCGGTAGACCACCGGCTGGGTCAGGATCATGTCGTAGAGGAGCGCCGAGTCCCAGGCGACCGCCTCTTTGCCCGGGCCGGCGTTGAGCCCGGCCAGCATCCTCACCCAGGGCTCGTAGCGGGGCTCCCACTGGCCGGCATAGTAGGTCGCGGTCTCGTAGGCGCGGATCGACTCCGCCGAGACCTTCAGCTCGCGCTGATACCATTGCTCCACCGAGACCGGGGGCACGCCCTTGGCGCTCCAATCCTCCAGCCCGATCGGGTTCACCAGCACCAGCTGCGCCACATCCGTCGGGTACATCAGGGCGTAATGCGCGGCCAGCATGCCGCCGGTGGAGTGGCCGACCAGGATCGGCCGCGCGATCCCGAGCCTGTCCAGCAGGGCACGGGTGTTCTCGGCGAGCTGGCGGAACGTGAACTGGTACGCGGCCGGCTTGCTCGACTTGCAGAAGCCGATCTGGTCCGGTGCGATCACCCGATAGCCGGCCCCGGTCAGCGCCCGGATCTGGCTCTCCCAGGTCGCCGCGCAGAAATTCTTGCCGTGGAGCAGCACGACGGTGCGCCCGTTCGGGTTTTCCGGTGCGGCATCGATGTAAGCCATCTCCAGCGCCTGGCGCTGCGACGGGAATGTGAAGCGCTGCACCGGGAAGGGGTACTCGAACCCTTCGAGTTGCGATCCAAACGACGGTGTCGGCAGCCGGTTGGCCGACGCAGCGCCGGGGTACCCCAGGACCAGTATGAGAGATGCAAGGACGGATCGAAGCATGAGCTACCTGGAAACCTGACCGACATGAGGCGCCGCGTTGTCCGCTCAGATTGGGCATCCTGGCCAGCCTGTCCAATCGTCGGTGACACGCATCTTCGCGACCGCGCCAGCCCGCGCTATCTCTGAGACGTCCCGCCGTTCCCCAACGCGGTGCGCAGGAGCCTCGTCCCAATGCGCCTCCCCATTCTGGCAGTCCTCACCGGCGCCCTGATCCTCGCCGCGGTGCCGGCCCAGGCCGCGGATGCCTGCGACGCCCTCGCGGCCAAGGTGATCCGGATCACCGGCGCCTCGCTGGCCGGGCGGGAGGGCCCGTTCGCGGTGTTCCGCGCGCAGGATGCCGAGCGGATGAGCCTCGATTGCCGGGCGCCGGCCCGGATCACGATCGCCTCCCGGGACCGCGAGCCGCCGCGCGCCTACTTCACCCTGGTGGGGCTCGCCGCCCGAGCCCTCACCGGGGTGGATGTCCCCGCCGCGGAGGTGCTGGCGCTCAACCTCCATCAGGACAGCCTGCTGGCCGACGCGCCGCAGCGGGGCGGCACCGTCCGGGCGCTGATGCTGTGCGAGACCGGCCCCCGGGCGGATGGGCTGCGGGACGACCTCACGGTCTGCCGGGTCGCGCCCCGGGCCGGGGTTTCGCGAATCCGCCGCGCGGGGTAGAGCGCAGCCCATGTCGACACGCGAAACACCCGGCCCCGTCGTCCAAGTCGGCGCGGCGCGCTTTGCCAACCACCTGCCGCTGACGCTGATCGCCGGCCCGTGCCAGCTCGAAGGGCGCAACCACGCCCTGGAGATCGCCGCCGCCCTCAAGGAGATGGCGGCGGCCCTCGGGATCGGCCTCGTGTTCAAGACCTCCTTCGACAAGGCCAACCGAACCTCCGGCAGCGCGGCCCGGGGCATCGGTCTCGAAGGCGCCTTGCCGGTCTTCGCCGAGATCCGGGACACCCTGGGCCTGCCGGTGCTCACCGACGTGCACGCCGCCGAGCACTGCGGACTCGCCGCCGAGGCCGTGGACGTGCTGCAGATCCCGGCCTTCCTATGCCGCCAGACCGACCTGCTCCTGGCCGCCGCCGCCACCGGCCGGGCGGTCAACATCAAGAAGGGCCAATTCCTGGCGCCCTGGGACATGAAGCACGTCGCCGCCAAGGTGACGGAAGCCGGCAACCCGAACGTGATCGTCACCGAGCGCGGCGCCTCGTTCGGCTACAACACCCTGGTCTCGGACATGCGCAGCCTGCCGATCATGGCGCAGGTGACCCACGGCGCGCCGGTTGTGTTCGACGCCACCCATTCGGTGCAGCAGCCGGGCGGCCAGGGCGCCAGTTCCGGCGGCCAGCGGGAATTCGTTGCCGTGCTGGCCCGGGCCGCCGTGGCGGTCGGCGTCGCCGGGGTGTTCATCGAGACCCACCCCGATCCGGACCGGGCGCCCTCGGACGGCCCCAACATGGTGGCCCTGCGGGACATGCCGGCGCTCCTCGAGGAGCTGATCGCCTTCGACCGCCTCGCCAAGAAGCGCTCCGCCTGATCCGGGATCAGGCCGGCTGGAGCACGTGGATGCGCAGGGGCTGGACCAGGGCGTAGCGCCCGTCGGCCTCGCGCTCGGCCGCCTTGTGGAACGCGACCTCCACCACTGGCCGCCGCGCTTCGATCGTCGCCGCGCGGGTGGGATCGACCGCGCTGACCCGTGCCAGGAAGGCGTCGAGGGCGGCGAAGCTCTCGCGCCGCGCCACGGTCACGTCCTGCCGGCATAGAAAGGCGCCGCTCCCTAGCGCCGCCGCGATAGCGTCTTGGGCGGCGGCTCGCACTGCGGTCTCGTCCTCGATCGGCCGCAGGGCATCGAAGAAGCTGCCCTCCGCCAGCGGCTCCACCACCACCAGGGTCCCGCCCGGCGCCAGGATCCGGGCGGCCTCGGCAAGCGCTACGGCCGGGTCGGGCACGTGGTGCAGGGCGTTGAGCATCACGGCGCCGTCGAAGCTCGCATCGGGGAACGGCAGAGCCTCGGCGGAGGCGGCCTCGAACCGCGCAGACGGCACGGCGGCCCGGGCCTTCTCCAGCGCCGCCGCGCCCGGATCGATGCCCGTGACGGTCGCACCATCCTCGGCGAGCCGTTTCGCCAGGGTCCCCGGTCCGCAGCCGATGTCGAGGATACGCTTGCCGGAGAGCGGCGCGAAGGTGTCGCGGATCAGCGTCAGGGCATCCATCGTGTGGCTCTCCGGAACCGCGTTATTCGCAGCGCCCCTGCTCTTAAGCACTTTTCGATTGGAACAGGATGCGTGGCTCGGCGTCATCCCGGCTGATGCGCTTCGGGCGCGATCGTCTCGACGCGCGACCAAGGAGCCTCGACGAAGGACTTCGACCCGTCGGCGCCACGCAACGGAAAATATTCGCAAGACGATCGAGCGGCGGTCCGACGAGCTCAGGCACCAGACGTCGCCTCCAGACCGAGCGACGAAGATAAATTTCACACAGACCGCCGATCCCGTCGGAAATCGCCCGCGAAAACTTGGAACCCTTCGCCGAGCGGCCACGTTAATGGGCATGTTCGATCGAGGATCGAGAAGGAACATTATGCGCAAGATTGGTATCATCGCCACCGCAGCCGCCCTGGCTCTCGGCAGCGTCGCCGCCACGACCGGCGCCGAAGCCCGTCCCTACGGCTTCCACGGTGGCTACGGCCACGGGTATGGTCACAGCTATGGCTACCGGGGTGGACGTCGCGGCATCGGCACCGGTGCGGCCATCGGCCTCGGCATCGCCGGCCTTGCGGCGGGTGCGGTCGCCGCCGGTGCGGCGAGCAACTACTACAATGGCGGTGGTTATGGCCCGGTCTACGGCGCCCCGGCTTACGGCTATGGCGCTCCGGCCTATGGCTACTACGGCGCGCCCTACTAAGGACTGCGATCCAAACGGATCAGAAGGCGACCGGCGCGAGTCGGTCGCCTTTTTCGTGTCGGGCTCAGCGCCCGCGATAGGGAGCGACGCCGGTCTCGGGCAGCCAGATCGTCTTGGGCGCCTCGCCGGTCTGCCAGAACACGTCGATCGGGATGCCGCCGCGCGGGTACCAGTAGCCGCCGATGCGCAGGTAGCGCGGCTCCAGCAGGTCGCGCAGCCGCTTGCCGATCGCGACCGTGCAATCCTCGTGGAACGCCCCGTGGTTGCGGAAGGCGCCGAGATAGAGCTTCAGCGACTTTGATTCCACGAGCCAGTCGCCGGGCACGTAGTCGATCACCAAGATGGCGAAATCCGGCTGTCCGGTGACCGGGCAGATCGAGGTGAACTCCGGCGCGGTGAAGCGTGCCACATAGTCGGTGTCGGCATGCGGATTCGGCACCCGGTCGAGGCGGGCCTCGGTGGGCGAGGCGGGCAGCGCCGTGGGCTGGCCCAGCTGTAAGGTATCAGACGTGGTCATAGTGTCCCTATAAAGCCGGGCGCGGTCCAGCGCACCCATTCGCGCCACGACCCAATCTTTACCGTCCTCAGCCAGGGTCCGCGCGACCGTCAGTGTCGTCTGATGCGAGCCCCGGCACCATGCGTCTCACCGTCCTCGGGTTGATCGGCGTCATCACAGCTGCGACCGTCCCCGCCCAGGCCAGCGGGAACGACGCTGCTCAGCGCATGCTGGACGCCATGAGCCGACATGATCTCTGCGCTCGCAACGACAGGCAGTTGCGCAAGCTGAATCGGTCGCTATCCGCGGTGCCGATCCGGCATCCGGTTTCGGCGCGAGCACGGTAGGGTTGCGGCCCTGCACTGTCACGGCACGTGCACAGGCAGCGCCTACGCCAGTGCTTGCCGCCGGACGCGGCTTGACGGATAAGCCGCCGCGATGCGCCGCACCCCGGATCGGGGCTGCCGCCGCCGACAAGCGGCCCCGTGAGAGGACGTTCCATGACCGCGATCACCAATATCAGCGCCCGCGAGATCCTCGACAGCCGCGGCAACCCCACGGTCGAGGTCGATGTCCTGCTGGAGGACGGCTCGTTCGGACGCGCCGCGGTTCCGTCCGGCGCCTCCACGGGCGCGCACGAGGCGGTCGAGCTGCGCGACGGCGACCAGAGCCGCTTCCTGGGTAAGGGCGTGCTGAAGGCGGTCGAGGCCGCCCAGACCGAGATCCTGGACGCGATCGGCGGCATGGAGGCCGAGGAGCAGGTCGCCGTCGACGAGGCGATGATCGAGCTCGACGGCACCCCCAACAAGGCGCGCCTCGGGGCGAACGCGATCCTCGGCGTGTCGCTGGCGGTCGCCAAGGCTGCGGCCGAGGCCTCCGGCCTGCCGCTCTACCGCTATGTCGGCGGCGTGCAGGGCCGGGTCCTGCCGGTGCCGATGATGAACATCATCAACGGCGGGGCGCATGCCGACAACCCGATCGACTTCCAGGAATTCATGATCCTGCCGGTGGGGGCGGAGTCGCTCGCCGACGCCGTGCGCATGGGCTCCGAGGTGTTCCACACCCTCAAGGGCAAGCTGAAGAAGGCCGGCCACAACACCAATGTCGGCGACGAGGGCGGCTTCGCTCCGAACCTGCCGTCCGCCGAGGCCGCCCTCGACTTCGTGATGGACGCAATCACGGCCGCCGGCTTCAAGCCCGGCACCGAGATCGCCCTCGGCCTCGACTGCGCCGCCACCGAGTTCTTCAAGGACGGCGCCTACGCCTACGAGGGCGAGGGCACGATCCGTTCGATCGAGGCGCAGGTCGACTATCTGGCGCAGCTGGTGGCCAACTATCCGATCCTGTCGATCGAGGACGGCATGTCCGAGGACGATTGGGCCGGCTGGAAGCTCCTGACCGACAAGATCGGCGCACGCTGCCAACTCGTGGGCGACGACCTGTTCGTGACCAATGTCGAGCGCCTGTCCCGCGGCATCGCCGAGGGCACGGCCAACTCGATCCTGATCAAGGTCAACCAGATCGGCACGCTCACCGAGACCCTGGCCGCCGTCGATATGGCCCAGCGCGCCGGCTACACCGCGGTGATGTCCCACCGCTCCGGCGAGACCGAGGATTCGACCATCGCGGATCTCGCGGTCGCGACGAATTGCGGGCAGATCAAGACCGGCTCGCTCGCCCGCTCCGACAGACTGGCCAAGTACAACCAGCTGATCCGCATCGAGGAGGGCCTCGGCCCGCAGGCGCTCTACGCCGGCGCTTCGGCGATCAAGCATCTGGCGCGGGGCTGAGCGCGCCCGCGTCGTCTCTCGCCACCGTGCGGTGAGGGACGACATAAGCGGCTCGTCTTTCGGGCCCGGACGATCCCGAAAGCGACGGGTGAACGATCTCCCTCAAGATCGCTCGCCCGGACCGTCATTGCGAGCGCAGCGAAGCAACCCAGGGAACCGCAACATTCTGAGATTGCGCGCTGCACTGGGTTGCTTCGCTGCGCTCGCAATGACGGTGACATCACTCCGCCGGCAGCGTCCAGACCTTCTGCGGGCGCGCCAGGCCCCGCAACTCGATGACGCCCACGGCGTCCAGCGCCCGGCCGCACCGCTCCGCGAAGGAATCCGAGATCAGCAGCGAACGGCCGAGTACCTCGCACTGGCTCTCGATCCGGCTGGCCTCGTTCACCGCCCGCCCGATCACCGTGAAGTCGAGGCGCCGCTCCGTCCCGACATTCCCGTAGACCACCGTGCCGAAATGCACGACGCAATCGGCCGTCAGCTCCGGAAGCCCCGCTTCGCGGCGCCGGGCGTTGAGCGCGGCGTTGGCCGCGAGCCCGTCCGCGGCGGCGTCGAGGGCGCTGCTGCAGACCGGGCAGGGGAGGATGCCGGCATCGGCCACCGGGAAGATCGCCAGGAAGCCGTCGCCGAGGAATTTCAGGATCTCGCCACCGTGCCGGGCCACCGGATCGCCCAGCGCGTCGAAATGCGCGTTGAGCCACGTGACCATGTCGTAGGGATCGGCCCGGTCGGACAGGGCCGTGAAGCCGCGCAGGTCCGTCAGCAGGATCGCGGCCGGCACCGCCCGCCCCTGGCCGCGCTGGATCTGGCCGTCGAGCACCCGCTCCGCCGTCGAGCGCCCGAGATAGGTGGCCGTGACCTCGCGCAGGGTATGCCCCAAGCCGAGCTTGGCCACCGCGAGCGCGAGGACCGGCAGGACTTCGGCCACTGCCGCCAGGTCGGCCTGCGAGAAGCCCGCGCGCGCGCAGGTGCAGAACGAGAGCGCGACGCCGCGTAGCGCCGTGCCAGGTGCGAAGCCGACGATGTGGACCGCGTATTCGGTACCGCCCTCGGCGCGGAGGTCGTGCAGGACCGGATAGTCGGTCTCCGGCCCCGGGCTGTCGAGGCACCAGCGCCCAAACACCTCCTCGCGCTCCAGCATCGCGAAGATCGGGCTGCGCAGCCAATCCGCTTCCTGCTCGGCGCCGTGGGGATTGGGCACGAAGCTCAGGCCCTGGCCGAGATGCCAGTTCAAGCTGACGCCGCGCACCATCGGGTCGATGGCGGGCGTCATGACGCTGACCCGCCAGAGGGGGACGCCAGATTCGCACAAGCCCTCGCAGACCCGGGCGAGCAGCGTTTCGTAATCGTCGGTCGCGGTGGCGTGCTCGGCGATCCAGCGCGCCAGCTCGGTCATGTCCATCTGCGCGGGGTCGCTCCGTGATCCGGCCGAACAGGATCATACCCTACGGGCACGATCCGGCAGCCCCGAAAAGCTCCGTTAACCTTTCCGCGCGAGGTTCCCGCCATGGTCGTCCGCCGCCGCGTCAGAATGGTCGTCTTGCCCCTGGGTCTCTGGACCCTGTCGGCGCTCGTGGTCGGCTTCTTCGTGTGGCAGGCCGAGAGCGGAAACCGCGGCCTGGAAGCCAAGAAGGTGCTCAAGATCCGCGCCTACGGCCTGACGCAGGAACTCGCGGCCGTCCGGGAGGAGCGCGCGACTTGGGAACACCGGGTCGCGCTTCTGAAGAGCGACCAGATCGACCGCGACCTCCTCGAGGAGCGAGCCCGGATCGTGCTGGGCCGCGTCCACGCCAACGACGTCGTCATCATCACGCCCTGACGTCCCGGCGCGACCTTAGACTCCCTCTGACAAGAGCGCCTTCCTGTCAGAGCGTCAACCCTCGCTTTCCAAACGGTGCTGTCCTACACCCCGTTCCAGTCGCGTGGAATCACGGGGAGAGCGCCGATGGACGCTGCCAAGGAGCCTGCGAAGGACGCTTCGTCCTCGCAACCGCAGGTCGCGAGCCCGGAAGCCGGAAGCTCCCAGGCCGGAAGTCCTCAAGTCATTGAGGCGCACAAGCCTGCGCCGAACATGCCGCAATTCACCCGCGCGGAAGATCTCCACGCCTATCACGAGATGCTGCTGATCCGGCGCTTCGAGGAGAAGGCCGGCCAGCTTTACGGCATGGGCCTGATCGGCGGCTTCTGCCACCTCTATATCGGCCAGGAAGCCGTGGTGATCGGCATGCAGATGGCCTCGATCGACGGCGATCAGGTCATCACCGGCTATCGCGACCACGGCCACATGCTGGCCTGCGGCATGGACCCCAAAGGCGTCATGGCCGAGCTGACCGGGCGCCGGGGCGGCTACAGCCGCGGCAAGGGCGGCTCCATGCACATGTTCAGCCGTGAGAAGCAGTTCTTCGGCGGCCACGGCATTGTCGGCGCGCAGGTCTCGCTCGGCACCGGCCTAGCCTTCGCGGACCATTACCGGGAGAACGGCAAGGTCAGCCTCACCTATATGGGCGACGGCGCGGCCAACCAGGGCCAGGTCTACGAGAGCTTCAACATGGCGGCGCTCTGGAAGCTGCCGGTTGTCTACGTGATCGAGAACAACCGCTACGCCATGGGCACCTCGGTGGCCCGGGCCTCGGCGCAGACCGACTTCTCCAAGCGCGGCCTCTCCTTCGGCATCCCGGGCGAGCAGGTCGACGGCATGGACGTGCGTACGGTGCGCGAGGCCGCGGCGCGGGCGGTGGAGCACGCCCGCACGGGCCAGGGACCCTACATCCTGGAAATGCAGACCTACCGCTATCGCGGCCACTCCATGTCCGATCCGGCCAAGTACCGGACCAAGGACGAGGTCTCGAAGATGCGCGACGAGCACGACCCGATCGAGATGGTGCGCAGGCGCCTGCTCGAGCTGCACGGGGTGCCGGAAGCGGAGATCAAGGCGACCGACGCCAAGGTCCGCGAGACCGTGAACGCGGCCGCCGAGTTCGCCACCAACGATCCCGAGCCGGATCCCGCCGAGCTCTGGACCGACATCCTGCTGGATGCGCACGCCTAGCGCGTTCCCGAAACACTGGCCGCCCCGACCGATAGAGACGACCGCAGAGCTGAGCATGGCGACCGACATCCTGATGCCCGCCCTCTCCCCCACCATGGAGGAGGGCAAGCTCGCCAAGTGGCTGAAGAAAGAGGGCGATCCGATCAAGTCCGGTGACGTGCTCGCCGAGATCGAGACCGACAAGGCGACCATGGAGGTCGAGGCCATCGACGAGGGCGTGCTCGCCAAGATCCTGATCGAGGAGGGCACCGAGGGCGTCGCGGTCAACACGCCGATCGCCATCATCGCCGGCGAGGGCGAGGACGTGTCGGAGGCGGCCGCCAGCGGCGGCAAGCCGAAGCCCAACGGCGCCGGCGGTCACCCGGCGCCAACGCCGGACATGCAGGCCGAGGGCATGGCCGAGAAGCCGGCGCCGGCCGCGAAAACGGGCTCCGACGCCCCCAAGGCGCCCGCGGCGCCGGCCGTCATCACCAACAAGGCCGACGAGCCGGTGATGGAGGAGTTCCCGGCCAACACCCCGATGGTCACCACCACGGTGCGCGAGGCCCTGCGCGACGCCATGGCCGAAGAGATGCGCCGCGACGGCGACGTGTTCGTCATGGGCGAGGAGGTCGCCGAGTACCAGGGCGCCTACAAGATCACGCAAGGGCTGCTGCAGGAATTCGGCGCCCGGCGGGTGGTCGACACCCCGATCACCGAGCACGGCTTTGCCGGCATCGGCGTCGGCGCGGCGCTCTCCGGCCTGAAGCCGATCGTCGAGTTCATGACCTTCAACTTCGCCATGCAGGCGATCGACCACATCATCAACTCGGCGGCCAAGACGCTGTACATGTCCGGCGGCCAGCTCGGCTGCCCGATCGTGTTTCGCGGCCCCAACGGCGCCGCCGCCCGGGTCGGCGCCCAGCACAGCCACGATTACGCCGCCTGGTACTCGAACGTACCCGGCCTGAAGGTGATCGCCCCCTACACGGCCTCGGACGCCAAGGGCCTGCTCAAGGCCGCGATCCGCGACCCGAACCCGATCATCTTCCTCGAGAACGAGATCCTCTACGGCCAGTCCTTTCCGGTGCCGCAGCTCGACGACTTCGTGCTGCCGATCGGCAAGGCGCGGGTCCACCGCACCGGCAAGGACGTAACCATCGTGTCCTTCGCGATCGGCATGACCTACGCGCTCAAGGCCGCGCAGATCCTGGCCGAGGAAGGCATCGAGGCCGAGGTGATCGACCTGCGCACGATCCGGCCGATGGATTCCGAGACGGTGGTGCGCTCGGTCAAGAAGACCGGCCGCTGCATCACCGTGGAGGAGGGCTTCCCGCAATCCGGCATCGGCGCCGAGATCGTCGCCCGCCTGATGGTCGACGCCTTCGACTATCTCGATGCCCCGGTCCTGCGCATCACCGGCAAGGACGTGCCGATGCCCTACGCGGCGAACCTCGAAAAGCTCGCGCTGCCGAACGTGGCCGAGGTCGTCGAGGCGGCCAAGAGCGTCTGCTACAAGTGACGGGACCCGCGGGCGGCACCGCAGCGCCGTCCTCCCGCCCCGTCCGGGTTCGGAGACCAGCCGGCGCACCATGAGCCAGGATCCCACACAGGACTTCGTCGAACTCGCCGTGCCGCCGGACGCCCGTGCCCAGGGCGGCATCGAGGTGCTGCGCGCCGCCGTGGTGGACGGCGCCGTGAGCGTCGCCCTGCGCCGCTCCTTCGACGATCCCGCGATCTGGGGCCGGCTGCTGATCGACCTCGGCCGGCAGGCGGCCCGCGCCTACGCGCTGGAGACCGACATGTCGGAGGAGGAGGCGTTCGAGCGCATCCGCGCCGGCTGGGAGGCCGAGGGGCTCGACCCCGGCGGCTTCAACTAGCGATGGTGCCGACCATGGCTGTGGCCGCTCTCCATTCGGCAACCTACGCGGATCTCATGGCGGTGCCGGAGCATCTCGTGGCCGAAATCGTCGATGGGACGCTGGAGACGCATCCGCGGCCACGCCCACGACATGCGCTGGCGGTATCGGATCTCAACACCGTGCTGGGTCCGCCTTTCCGCCAAGGACGCGGCGGTCCCGGCGGCTGGCTCTTCATGATCGAGCCGGAGCTTCATCTCGGGGCCCATGTTGTCGTGCCGGACCTCGCCGGCTGGCGCCGACCTCGGATGCCGTCCATAACGGAGTCCGCGTATATTGAGACCCCACCGGACTGGGTCTGCGAGATCCTCTCGCCCTCGACAGCCCGGCTCGATCGAGGCCCGAAGCGCCGCATCTACGCCGAAGCGGGAATCGGCCATCTCTGGCTGCTCGATCCGGGTGAAGGTTTTCTGGAAGGTTTTGGCCTCGCGGACGGGCGCTGGGTGGTCTTGGCCACCGTCCAGCGCGGCGAGACCGTAGCGCTGCCGCCCTTCGACGCCGTCCCGTTCCCCCTCGACGACCTGTTTCCCTTCGACGATCCGGCCGCCCCGGCCTTGCCCGAGACCTGATGCCATGCCGATCAACGTGCTCATGCCCGCCCTCTCGCCGACCATGGAGAAGGGCAACCTCGCCAAGTGGCTGAAGAAGGAGGGCGACGCCGTGAAGTCCGGCGATGTCCTCGCCGAGATCGAGACCGACAAGGCGACCATGGAGGTCGAGGCCATCGACGAGGGCGTGCTCGCCAGGATCGTCGTGCCCGAGGGCACCGCCGACGTGCCGGTCAACGACCTGATCGCGGTGATCGCCGCGGAGGGCGAGGATCCGTCGAGCGTGCAGGCCGCGGGCGGCGGCAACGGCAAGGCCCAGCCGGAGGCCAAAGGCGAGGCGAAATCGGCCGCCGCGCCGTCGCCGGCCGACCAGAACACCACGCCGGGCGGCGGCCACATGTCCTACGAACGGGTGAACGAGGCGCCGGAAGGTGCGCAGCCCAGCGGCAGCCCGCAGCCCCAGGGCGCCGGCGGCCGGCTGTTCGCGTCGCCGCTCGCGCGCCGCATCGCCAAGCAGGAGGGCGTCGACCTCGCCGCCGTTGAGGGCACCGGCCCGCACGGCCGTATCATAGCCCGCGACGTTCAGGCCGCCAAGGCGTCCGGCATCACCAAGGCGCCGGCACCGCAGTCCGCCGCCGAGGCGCCCAAGACGGCCGCGCCGGCCCCGAAGGCGGCCCCCGCTGGCGGTGCGCCGGCCGGCCTCACCCTCGATCAGGTCCGGGGCTTCTACGCCAAGGGCTCGTACGAGGAAGTGCCGCTGGACGGCATGCGCAAGACCATCGCCAAGCGCCTCACCGAGGCGATGCAGGTCGCCCCGCACTTCTACCTGACGGTGGATTGCGAGCTCGACGCGCTGATGAAGCTGCGCGAGACGCTCAACGGCTCCGCGGCCAAGGACAAGGACGGCAAGCCCGCCTTCAAGCTCTCGGTGAACGACTTCGTCATCAAGGCGATGGGCCTCGCGCTGACCCGGGTGCCGGCCGCCAACGCGGTCTGGGCCGAGGACCGGGTGCTGCGCTTCAAGCATGCCGAGGTCGGCGTCGCGGTGGCGATCGACGGCGGTCTGTTCACCCCGGTGATCCGCCGGGCCGACGAGAAGACGCTGTCCACCATCTCCAACGAGATGAAGGACTTCGCCGCCCGCGCCCGCGCCAAGAAGTTGAAGCCGGAGGAATATCAGGGCGGCGTCACCTCGGTGTCGAACCTCGGCATGTTCGGGATCAAGCACTTCACCGCGGTGATCAACCCGCCGCAATCGAGCATCCTGGCGGTGGGCGCGGGCGAGAAGCGCGTCGTCGTGAAGGACGGGGCGCCGGCCGTGGTCCAGGTGATGACCTGCACCCTGTCGTGCGACCACCGGGTGCTCGACGGGGCGCTCGGCGCAGAGCTGGTCTCGGCCTTCAAGGGGCTGATCGAGAACCCGATGGGCATGCTGGTGTAGGCAGCGTGCAACTGGATGAGCAATTATATTATTCGGGGTATTTGAATGACGACGGATGGCCGCGACAACAAGGGTGGAACGCCCAAGAAGGAAGATCCACCCAAGCCCGACAAGGAACAACCCAAACCCGTCAAAAATCAGCCCCTTCGCAGTATGATTTTTGATCACGACATTGAAGGCTCTGATAAAATCGAGAAGCGCGAACAGCCCAATCGGCCCAAAAAGCTCGATGAGTGACAGTTTAGAAATAGAAGAAATTAAAAGTTATCGCAATCGATTGGTCGATTTACGCCAAAAATCTAGCGAAACCGCCTCGTCAACTATCAGAACTATAAGCCTAGGACTTAGTCTTACAATTTATGGCTTCGTGTTTAGCCCATCAACCAACGCTGTATGGCAAAAATATTCTATCTATTTCCTTCTGGGCGCGGTGTGCGGAGTTTTGAGTTCTCTCAGCGACGTTCTACAGAGCTTGTATGAAAGAAAGAGCGCCGTCGAAGTACTTAATTTCTTACGTGATCAGAGAGAAGCCGGAGCCACTCCCGACGCAGCTGAATTAGAGGATTACAGAAGTCGCCATGGGGGCCAGATAGCCAGCTTCCTACTCTTGAAGCGTGCCATTTTGGCACTTGTAGGCAGCTCATCGATAATCGTCGCGGTCGTTGTCGCCATCAAGAATCAATAGGTATAGCAAATGTCCGACACCTACGACGTCCTCATCATCGGCGCCGGGCCGGGCGGCTACGTCACGGCGATCCGGGCGGCGCAGCTCGGCTTCAAGACCGCCGTGGTCGACCGCGAGCATCTCGGCGGCATCTGCCTGAACTGGGGCTGCATCCCCACCAAGGCCCTGCTCCGCTCCGCGGAAATCTATCACTACTTCCAGCACGCCGGCGATTACGGGCTGACCGCCGAGAAGGTCGGGTTCGACACCGCCGCGATCGTGAAGCGCTCCCGCGGCGTCTCGGGCCGGCTCAACGGCGGCGTCGGCATGCTGCTCAAGAAGAACAAGGTCGACGTGATCTGGGGCGAGGCCGCGGTCGACAGCGTCGCGAAGGGCAACCAGCCCGGTCAGGTCACCGTGACGGAGAGCAAGCGCGCCGAGCCGCCGAAGGGCGCCAAGGGCGCCGGCACCTACGGCGCCAAGCACATCATCGTGGCGACCGGCGCCCGCCCCCGGGCGATCCCCGGGATCGAGCCCGACAAGACGCTGATCTGGACCTACTACGAGGCCATGGTCCCGGAGACGATGCCCAAGAGCCTGCTGGTGATGGGCTCGGGCGCGATCGGCATCGAGTTCGCCTCGTTCTACCGCACCATGGGCGCCGAGGTGACCGTGGTCGAGCTGCTGCCGCAGATCCTGCCGGTGGAGGATGCCGAGATCGCCGGCCTCGCCCGCAAGCGCTTTGAGAAGCAGGGCATCAAGATCCTCACCGGCGCCAAGGTCACGAAGGTCGAGAAGGGCGCGAACTCCGTCACGGCGACCATCGAGGGCGGCGACGGCAAGACCCAGCAGATTACCGCGGAAAAACTGATCTCGGCGGTGGGCGTGGTCGGCAACATCGAGAATATCGGCCTGGAGAAGCTCGGGGTTAAGATCGACCGCGGGATCGTGGTGACGGACGGGCTCGGCCGCACCAACGTGCCCGGCCTCTACGCGATCGGCGACGTCGCCGGCCCGCCGATGCTCGCCCACAAGGCCGAGCACGAGGGCGTCCTCTGCATCGAGACGATCAAGGGCCTGCACACCCACCCGATGGACAAGGCCAAGATCCCGGGCTGCACCTATTGCCAGCCGCAGATCGCCAGCGTCGGGCTGACCGAGGCCAAGGCCAAGGAGCAGGGCTTTGCCGTGAAGGTCGGCCGGTTCCCCTTCGCGGGCAACGGCAAGGCGATCGCGCTGGGCGAGCCGGACGGGCTGATCAAGACCGTGTTCGACGCCAAGACCGGCCAGCTGCTCGGCGCCCACATGGTCGGCGCCGAGGTGACCGAGCTGATCCAGGGCTACGTGGTGGCGATGAACCTGGAGAGCACCGAGGAGGAACTGATGCACACGGTGTTCCCGCACCCGACGCTCAGCGAGATGATGCACGAGAGCGTGCTCGACGCCTACGGGAAGGTAATCCACACCTGACGTTCGATACGGCGCCGGGAAACAATCGACGAAGGGCGTGACGAGCCCTTCGTCGGCCCGCATCCCACCGCAGTCCGTTGGGCTGCACCGCAGCCGCGAAGGGGGGTCAAGGAATCGCGCAGCCGACCAGAGGGCGCCTCCGAAGCTCGCTTCGCTCACCCCTCCCGAAAAAGGGCCCGATGGAAACGCCCTCTCCGTTAGCTGCTAGGTCGGCGACTCGGTGTTCGAGGTCGACCGAGCCGTCAAGGCGAGACTCACGGCCTGGAACAGGGCGATCACGAACAGGGTCGCCAAGCTTCCCCCGACGGGGATCAGCGCCAACGCCCAAGGGTCGAAGCCTCGGACGAGCAAAAGTGTGACAAAGCTTCCGATCACGGATGCGATGATCATGCGAAAGATGCAGCATTCCGACGGTTGCATGATTCCTCCCGGTCGGCAGCTCCCTAACTTATAATTAAAATTTCGGCCAGAATTTGCAATCGTAAATAGTACGCAGCGCACGATGACGTCGCCATTCGGTCCGGCGAGCGTGTCCCTCGATCGATACCGGTTCGACCTCGCGGACACCTCATCTCGCGGACGCGGTGTGGCGGTCGATATGGCCAGTCGAACCCGATTGCCCGAAAACTTCAAGGGATCGCGCGCTTGAGAATGAACGGTCGCGAAGGTGCGTCAGCCGTTCCCGCGCTCCACCGGCTCGGCCTGATCCTGCGAGGGTACGTAGGCGCACCACGCGCAGATGCCCCGTTCAGCACCACGGCTGGCATTGCGCTGCGAGCAGAGCGGGCAGACGAGCAGGATCAGCCGGCCGCCGGAGCGGAGCGCGAGCCCGCGCCCCCGGAATGTGACCTCCGTCGCCTCGTCACCGGTCCGTCGATCGCGCATCCTGTCGCTCATCGAGCGCCTGCGATGCCGTGCTTCATCCCGGCTGCGGACGTGGTCCCGCCATTTGATTCGCCCAGCATCGCGACGCTCCTCCCAAGCTTGTCCAGGAATACAAGCTCCGGGCCATCGAATGGCTCCGCTTGACCTGTAACTTGGCAGGAACCTTGGCCTGTGAGCCGACGGGATGCGCCGGAGCCGAATCGTCCTTATTGAAGCGGCTACGTGCAGTGCGGAAGCGGTCGGGGATAAAATGACGGAGCCAGCAGAGACGATAAGCATGAACGCTGTGCCGACCTACGCGGATGTCGCCCGGGCGGCGGAGCGCATCGCCAGAATCGCTCATCGCACGCCGATTCTGACCTCGCGCACCGCGGATGCACAGACCGGCGCAAACCTGTTCTTCAAGGCCGAGAATCTGCAGCGGGGCGGGGCCTTCAAATTCCGCGGGGCCTACAACGCGATCAGCGCCCTGCCGGAGGCGGTGCGCGCCCGCGGGGTGCTGTCGTTCTCCTCGGGCAACCACGCCCAGGCAATCGCCCTGGCGAGCCGTCTGCTCGGCATCCCGGCGACGATCATCATGCCAAAGGATGCACCGGCGGCGAAGATCGCCGCGACTCGGGGCTACGGTGCCGAGGTCGTGCTGTACGACCGCTACACTCAGGATCGCGAGGCGCTCGGGCGCGAGATCGCCGAGCCCCGGGGCATGACGGTGATCCCGCCGTTCAACCATCGCGACGTGATCGCTGGGCAGGGGACACTGGCGCAGGAGCTGATCGAGGAGACCGGGCCGCTGGACGTGCTGGTGGCCTGCCTGGGCGGCGGCGGCCAGCTCGCGGGCTGCGCGCTCTCCGCGGCCACGCTGTCGCCGGGCTGCCGGGTGATCGGCGTCGAGCCGGAGGCCGGCAATGACGGGCAGCAATCGTTCCGTGCGGGCAGGATCGTCACGATCCCAGTCCCGCGCACCATCGCGGACGGGGCGCAATCGACGGCACTCGGCGACCTCACCTTCGCGATCATCCAGCGCGAGGTCGCCGACATCGTCACCGTCTCCGACGCGCAGCTCATCGAGACCATGCGGTTCTTCGCCCAGCGGATGAAGCTTCTGGTCGAGCCGACCGGCTGCCTCGCAGCAGCCGCCGTGCTGCACGGGCTCGTCGATGTGAGGGGCAAGCGCGTCGGCGTGGTGATCAGCGGCGGCAACGTCGATCTCGCGACCTTCGCGCATCTGGTCGGTCGATCAAGCTGACGCGCCGAATGCCGCGGCCCTGTGGCCCGGCCGGAGTGGACCGGGCGGGGACGGATGCTTATCTTGTGCTTGTCAGAATACGCGCTCCCGGGCCTTGAACCCGGATGGGCGGGAGGGTGACGATGTTTTCAGACTTCAAGGTTCTTTCGCTGACCGATCGTGCGGCCGAGCGGATCAAGGCGATCATGGCGGATGCCGACCGGCCGATCGCGGGCCTGCGGGTCGGCGTCCGGAACGGCGGCTGCGCCGGCATGTCCTACACGATGGAATATGCCGAGGCGGCCAAGCCCGGCGAGGACGTGGTCGAGGATCGCGGCGTCCGGGTGTTCGTCGATCCCAAGGCGGTGCTGTTCCTGCTCGGCACCGAGATGGACTTCACCACCACCAAGCTCGCCTCGCAGTTCGTGTTCAACAACCCGAACCAGACCTCGGCCTGCGGCTGTGGCGAGTCGGTTGCGATCACCCCGGTCTCCGAGGACCGGATCCCGGCACGGGTCTGAAGCATCATCCCGAAAGGCGGTTTGCGGCTTTCGGGGTGATGCGACATCGAAATCCTCGGGCTCGCCTCAGGCGACTTGGGAGAGCGACTCGGCCGCGTCGTCCACGACGCGGTTGCGGCCTGCGCGCTTGGCCGCGAACATGCACAAATCCGCCCGCTCCAAGAGCGAGGCCGGGCTGTCGCTGGCGTGCAGCACCGCGATGCCGAGCGAGACCGTGACCTTGCCGAGCGATTCACCGGTCGATCGCTTCACGAGTTCCCGGCCCATCACGCTGGCCCGGACCGTCTCGGCCACCTGCCGCGCCAGGGCACGGTCGGCCCTCGGCAGCAGGATCCCGAATTCCTCGCCGCCGAATCGGGCGAGTTGCGCCTGCTTGCCGGCATTCTCACGCATGACGATCGCGACGAGCCGCAGCACCTGATCACCCGTCAGATGACCGTAGAGGTCGTTGAAGCGCTTGAAGAAGTCGATGTCGAGGACGATCAGGCTCATCGGGGCGGCCCCGGCGCGGGCAGCCTCAACGGAGGCTTTCAGCATCTCCTCGAAATGCTTGCGGTTCGCCAATCCGGTCAGCGCGTCGGTCAGGCTCTCGAGCCGGCTCGCCTCCAATTTCTCGCGCAGGGTCTCGATCTCGCTTCGGGTCTCGCGCATCCGCGCTTCGAGAACCCGGTTGTTCACCGCGACCTCGCGGGTGGTGGAGACCAGAGTCGAGACGATCTCGCCGAGCCGCGCCCGGGTCGGCATGCCTTCCTGCGCCAAGTCTTGGGCCAGCCCACGCAGGGCCTCGCCGTATTGCGCAGTCGAGCCCAGGGACAGGTCCAAAATCTCGGTCACCGCGGCGATCTCGTCCAGCACCCCGAGGCTGACATCACCCGCCGCGCTCGTGAGCTGCCGGCCGTCGAGATAGGCCTCGTGTAGATCGTCGATATCGGATTCCGTGAGGCAGCCGTTCTGCGTGGTCAAGCGCTTGACCGAGTCGCCGAGCAGGGGCAATTCGCCGGACACATAGGCGTACCAGACCGCGTAGGCACGCGGCGTCGCCGACGGCCCGTAATCGTGAATCAGGTCATGGGCGCGCTTGGCCAGCGCCAAGCTGCGATCGCGATCCGAAGAGTGCTCGTGGCTCATCCGCATCCCGCCGTCCGGGGCCGCCGGTGGATTGAGAAACTACGGCCCGAATCTCAGTCTAAAGCAGGTTGGTAGCTGGAAAGTTAAGCCAAGACCGATATGCGTTACTTATCTTTCTTTGCCAAGACTGGTCGAAGTAAGAAGGCCGGAACGTGCGAGCCAAGTCCGATCGGCGTATCGCCGTCGGCGTCGACGCGGCGGCCGCGTTCATCACGCTCCCTGTCCTCGCGCACCGGCTCGGAGCGCGGGGCGGGACGGCTCTCGCTGCGCTGGCTACCGGAGCCGCCGCGCGACCGCTGACGGCCCCCGGCTTCGCCAGCGCCGCGGCTGTTGGATCTGGCCTCGGCCCGAACCTCGGGCTTTGCCTCGGACACCTTGGCCTCGGACGACCGGCCTTCCGGCGACCTGCCCTCGGGCGCGCGCTTCTCAGCGGAGCGCCCGTCGGAGCGCCCCTCGGACCTGCCCGAGCGCCGCCCGCCGCGGCCCTCGCCCGACCGGCCGCGATGGCGCGTGCCAGTATCGGCGGACGAATCGTCGGCGACCGTGGTCAGGTCGCCGTCCAGCCAGGGGATCGGCTGCCCGATCAGCGCCTCGATGGCGCTCAGCGAGCGATCGTCACCGGGGGCGACCAGCGTGTAGGCCGCGCCGCTGCGGCCGGCCCGGCCGGTGCGGCCGATCCGGTGGACGTAATCCTCCGGGTGATGCGGGATGTCGAAGTTGAAGACGTGGCTGACCGCCGGGATGTCGAGGCCGCGGGCCGCCACGTCGCTGGCGACCAAGAGTGCGGTCTCGCCGGCGCGGAACGCGTCGAGCGCGGTGGTGCGGGCCCGCTGATCCATGTCGCCGTGCAGCGCCGCGGCGTCGAAGCCGTGGCTGACCAGCGATTTCTGCAGCAGCGCGACGTCGCGCTTGCGGTTGCAGAAGATGATGCCGTTGTTCAATTCGGCCTCGCCGCGGATCAGACTGCGCAGGCGCTCGCGCTTGGCATGGCCCTCGGACCCGACCGCGACCAGCCGCTGCGTAATGGTCGAGGCCGTGGACGCCGGCCGCGCCACCTCGATCCGCTGCGGGTTGTGCAGGAACATGTCGGCCAGCCGCTCGATCTCCGGCGGCATGGTCGCCGAGAAGAACAGGGTCTGCCGGGTGAACGGGACCATCTTCACGATCCGCTCGATGTCGGGGATGAACCCCATATCGAGCATGCGGTCGGCCTCATCGATGACCAAGAGCTCGACCCCGGTAAGCAGCAGCTTGCCGCGCTCGAAATGGTCGAGGAGTCGGCCCGGCGTCGCGATCAGCACGTCGGTGCCGCGGGTGAGCTTGGCATCCTGGTCGGCGAAGGACACGCCGCCGATGATCAGCGCGACGTTGAGCTTGTGGTTGGTGCCGTAGCGGTCGAAATTCTCGACCACCTGCGCCGCCAGCTCGCGGGTCGGCTCCAGGATCAGCGTGCGCGGCATCCGGGCCCGGGCGCGACCGTTCTCCAGCAACGTCAGCATCGGCAGCGTGAACGCCGCGGTCTTGCCGGTGCCGGTCTGGGCGATGCCCAGGACGTCCCGGCGTGCCAGCACGTGGGGGATGGCCTGGGCCTGGATCGGCGTCGGCTCGGTGTAACCCGCCGTCTGGACGGCGTTCAGGACTTTCTCGCTCAGTCCCAGGTCGGAAAAAGGCATCTGCGTTCAGGAACCGTTGCGCGCCCGGCCGGCGCGGTGGACACCGTCGCGGCAACGGCTCGGGATGGCTCTGATAGGGCGCACGAACGCTCCCGTGGCCGCGGGGCGCATGTGGCAGTCAGTTAGGGGCTTGGCGCAGCTTGTCAATCTCGCAATGCGCGCATCCGGGCTCCACGCACAGCCGATCAGGGCTGGCGGCGGTCCACGGCGGGCAACAGGCAGGGATCGAGGCGGGTCGCCCGGGCGGCGACGTCGGCGGGCGTGATCGAGCCGGTTGTCTCCGGATCGACTGGGAGTACCCGCCCGCCCAGGGCGAGCTGGGCCAGCTCCGGGTCGATCCGGCTCAGCCGGGCGAGCTGATGGGTGGCCAGGATGGCGAGCAGCCCGACGAAAGCCGAGATGCGCAACGCCCAGGCCAAAGATCCAGCGGGCCGATCCGGCGCTCCCGCGCCGGGGCTCGACGCGAACCCGGCTTCCGTCTCGGCGGTGGGCCGGCGGGTCCCGAATGATCTTGTCGGCCGTTCGCCGGGCGCGAGCATGGACGATCCTCTCTGCCAGGCCGCGACACCGGCAACGGGCTATGCCGGCAGGCTTAAGGGAACAGGGTTAATCGGCGGCTTACGCAAGACCGGCGACCGACGCACCAAGCGTGCCGAAATAAAACGCCGCCACCGAAACCCGATCGCAAGACTCTCATCAATGCGCGCCCAGAAACGGCTAGACCCTGCAGCCGATCTGCCCTTCGATCCCGGCTAGTCTTCAGATTTTGTTAGAGTTCAGATGCAGCTTCCGATGCTCGGTCGCATGGTGATGACGGGAATGTGTGCACGTAACCTTCATCTTTCGTTGACGAGATCGGGCTAGTCTCGGCAAGCTTGTTGCAGGAAAGCAACAGACCCGCAGACAGAGAGCGCCTAGAAGGCAGCCGGCTTAAGCCAATCCCAGGACCCAAGAGATTATGAAAAAAGTTCTCCTTGCATCGACCGTCCTCGCCGGCATGACCGTCGCCGCTTCCGCGGCCGACCTGCCGCGTCGCGCTGCGCCGCCGCCGGTGTTCACGCCTGTGCCGGTGTTCACCTGGACCGGTTTCTATGTCGGCGTGAACGCCGGCTACGGCTTCGATGCCAGCAGCCGCAACACCACCAACTACGCCTTGCCGACGGGCTCGGTGATCAATTCAGCGAACACGAACGCCATCGTCAGCGTCAACAACCGCAACAACAACGACGGCTTCACCGGCGGCGCGCAGATCGGCTACAACTACCAGTTCACGCCGGGCTCCGGCTTCGTGGTCGGCATCGAGGCTGACGCCCAGTACGTCGACTTCGCCCGCCGCGCCAACGCCACCCAGAACTACGGCCTCGTCGGCGCTCCGGGTACCGCGTTCTCGAACCCGCGCGCCTTCGTCGCCACCAGCGGCAACGGCCTCGACTACTTCGGCACCGTGCGCGGCCGCCTCGGCTACGCCTTCGACCGGACCCTCGTGTATGCCACCGGCGGTTACGCCTACGGCTCGGGCCAGGACGACCAGAACTTCGCTGGCAACCGCTTCCGCGACAGCTTCCGCTCCGGCTACGCCGTCGGCGGCGGTCTCGAGTACGCCCTGCCCACCGATTCGTTCCTGAACTTCTTCAAGTCCTCGGCCGTGACGCTGAAGGTCGAAGGCCTGTACGTGAACCTCGACCGCCAGAAGAACACCGCCGGTGGCGTGTACTACGGCAACATCTTGGCCCCGAACGGCACCGCCTACCTCAACGGCGCTGCCGCCAACACCGAGTTCGCCGTCGTCCGCGCCGGCCTGAACTACAAGTTCGGCTCGTACTAGGATCGAACCTCGGCGCCGGCCCAGCCGGCACTGTCGAGACGAGGGGCCCGGCCGTAAGGTCGGGTCTCTTGTCGTTTCCGGGCCTCCCGGTGCGACAGAGACGACAGGAACGGCCGTTTCAACGCGGAATTATGACCGCAGCGCCGCGCTTGCCCGGACGCTCGGGAGCGATCTCTCATGCGAAACGCCTTCTTTTTCCTGCCGTTTGCCGTCATCGCCCTGGCCGGGTCCCCGGCCGGAGCCCAGGATTCCAGCGTGATCGGCAACAAGACCGTGCTGCCCGGCACCGGGCCCGGCACGTCGACCGGGGGCGAGGGCGGCGGCAGGCTGATGACAGCGGGAAGCGCCGAGGCTGCAGCCAAGCGGCAGGGGCTCAAGCCGGCCTCCTTCATGGCCTCCAAGATGATCGGCGTAGTGGTGCGCAATCCGGCCGGCGACGATGTCGGCAAGATCGACGACCTGCTGATCGCCGACGGCGGTGCTCTCAAGGCGGTGGTGCTGGATGTCGGCGGCGTCCTGGGTCTCGGCAGCAAGCGCATCGCCGTAGAGCCCGACGCCCTCGTGCTGCGGCCGGGTGGCGATCGATTCTCCGCCGTGCTCAACATGAGCAAGGACACGATCGCGGCCGCCCAGCCCTTCGATCCGGCCAAGGCGTTGGCGGATTGATTTCACCAGCGCCGGTCCTGGACTGGCTAGGCGGTTTGACGGGCCACAGCCCGCCCCCCATTAGAGAAAAGGCCTATGACATCGTAAGTTGTCATAGGCCTGCTTGCTTGCGATGGATCTGACGAGAGGCAAGGCGCCCTATCAGATATCCAGATCGACCCCGTCGGCGAAGGCGGCGCGCTCGCTGATGAAGGCAAAACGGGCTTCCGGTTTGTTGCCCATCAGGCGCTCCACCGTGTCGCCGGTGGATTCCCTGGCCTCGTCGAGGATCGCGACCCGGAGCAGCGTGCGCTTCTTCGGGTCCATGGTGGTCTCCTTGAGCTGGGCCGGCATCATCTCGCCCAGGCCCTTGAAGCGCCCGATCTCGACCTTGCCGCCCTTGAACACCGTCTTGGTGATCCGCTCCCGATCGGCGTCGTCCCTTGCATAGGCCACCTTCGAGCCCTGCTGCAGCCGGTAGAGCGGCGGGATCGCCAGGTAGAGATGGCCGCGGTCGATCAGCTTCGGCATCTGCCGGTAGAAGAACGTGATCAGCAGCGAGGCGATGTGGGCGCCGTCGACGTCGGCGTCCGTCATGATGATCACCTTGTCGTAGCGCAGATCCGCCTCGCGGAAGGCCGCGCCGGTGCCGCAGCCGAGCGCCAGGGTCAGGTCCGAGATCAGCTGGTTGGCGCCGAGCTTGTCCCGGGAGGCCGAGGCGACGTTGAGGATCTTGCCGCGCAGGGGCAGGATCGCCTGGGTGGTCCGGTCGCGGGCCTGCTTGGCCGAGCCGCCGGCGGAATCGCCCTCGACGATGAAGATCTCGGAGCCGGCGGTGCCGGCGGCCGAGCAATCGGCCAGCTTGCCAGGCAGGCGCAGCTTGCGGGTCGCGCTCTTGCGGGCGACCTCCTTCTCCTGGCGCCGGCGCAGCCGCTCCTCGGCCCGGTCGATCACCCAGTCGAGCAGCTTGTTGGCCTGGGCCGGAGAGGCGGCCAGCCAATGGTCGAAGGCGTCGCGCACCGCCGTCTCGACGATGCGTTGGGCTTCCACGGTGGCGAGCTTGTCCTTGGTCTGGCCCTGGAACTCGGGCTCGCGGATGAACACCGACATCATCGACGCGCAGGTCGCCATGACGTCGTCGGTGGTCACCGCATTCATGCGCTTGGCCTGGTTCACACGCTCGGCGTGCTCGCGCAGGCCCCGCAGCAGCGCGACCCGCAGGCCGGCCTCGTGGGTGCCGCCCTCCGGCGTCGGGATGGTGTTGCAGTAGGAATGCGAGAAGCCATCCTCGGCGACCATCCAGGCCACCGCCCATTCGAGCGAGCCGTGCGAGCCGGGCTTGGTCACCTTGCCGGTGAACATCGCCTCGGTGACCAGTTCCTTGCCCTCGATATCCCGGGCCAGGTAATCGCGCAGACCGTCCGGGAACCGGTGCACCGCCTCGGCCGGCACGCCTTCCAGGCCCTCGAGCAGGGCGGGGGCGCAGCGCCACCGGATCTCGACGCCGCCAAACAGGTAGGCTTTGGAGCGCGCCATCTTGAACAGGCGGCGCGGGTCGAACTTCAGCGAGCCGAAAATCTGAGCATCGGGGTGGAACCGCACCCGGGTGCCGCGCCGGTTCTGCACCCGGCCGACCAGCTCCAGCGCCCCCTGCGCATGACCGCGCGAAAACGTCTGGCGATAGAGGGTCTGGTTGCGGGCGACCTCGACCTCCAAGAGGTCGGACAGGGCGTTGACCACCGAGATGCCGACGCCGTGCAGGCCGCCGGAGGTCTCGTAGACCTTCGAGTCGAACTTCCCGCCGGCATGCAGCGTCGTCATGATGACTTCGAGCGCCGACTTGCCGGGGAATTTTGGGTGCGGGTCCACCGGGATGCCGCGGCCGTTGTCGGTGACCACGAGGGCGCCGGTCTCCTCCAGCTCGACCTCGATGAAGCTCGCGTGGCCGGCCACCGCCTCGTCCATGGAATTGTCGATCACCTCGGCGAAGAGGTGGTGCAGGGCCCGCTCGTCGGTGCCGCCGATATACATGCCGGGTCGGCGCCGGACCGGCTCCAAGCCTTCCAGCACCTCGATGTCGGAGGCGGTGTAGCCGGCCTCGGGCTCGGCCGCCGCGATGGTCGAGACCGAGGCTGATTCCGCAAGCCGCCGTCGCGGCTCCGCCGGACGCGGGGCAGGGGGCTTCGCACCGGGCCCGAACAGGTCGCGCGCCGGATCGCTCACGCGTGGCCTCCGTGAACGCGGCGCATCGGCCGGCTCGGTGTTGGGCAGACGGGCGTCGGCCGGACCGGCCTGGGAGCGTGCAGCATGCGCCTTCATCCCCGCATCATAGCGGAACAAAACAGAAACATCCAGAGCGTTCGGTGCGTCGCCGAACCGCCCCACCATCGCATGCTGCGCCGCCGCGAGCGAGGGGCGCGGACGGCGCCGGCCGGTTCGGCGCGGCGGGCGCCGTCATCACGACGTTGCACAATCGTGGGTTAACGCATTCTCAGCAGTCGCCCGAACCGGAACCGCGCGACCCCAGCCGCGTTACGTCCGGAACGAGCTTGACCGTGGTCAGGGAGCCGCCGTCGATGAGCAACGCCGCGATCGAGGCCCGCCGCCTCACCCTGATCCGCTTCGAGCATGCTGCCGGCACCGCCTTCGGGTGCGACGAGGAAGCGGTCACGGCACCGCAATCCCGTTTGCTCGTGGCCTCAGCGACCGTCGCGATTGCGACCTTCGCCACCGCCCTGGCGGCGACGATCAGCTACCTGGTCTGATCCCGCCGCCGCGAGCGACCGGTCTCAACCGGCGCCCGACTTCTTCGCAGGCGCCTTCTTGGCCGTAGCGCGCTTGGCCGCCGGCTTCTTGGCAGCGCTCTTCTTCGCCGCCGGCTTGTCGCCGGCCGAAGCCCGGGCCGGACTCTTGCGCGCCGAGCCGCGCTTGGCCGGCTTGCCGCCGCCCGAGGCCCGCTTGGCGTTCACCAGCGCGATCGCCTCGTCGAGGGTCAGCGCCTCGGAATTCATCGTCTTCGGCAGCGTGGCATTGATCTCGCCGTCGGTGACGTAGGGGCCGTACTTGCCGGCCTTGACCACCAAGTCGCGCCCGCTGGTCTCGTCCTTGCCGAGCGGCCGGCCCGGATCGGCGGCCGGACGGCCGCGGCCGCCGCCCTGCTCCTTGGCGACGATCAAGTCGATGGCGCGGTTGGCGCCGATCTCCAGCACGTCGTCGTCCTTGCCGAGATTGGCGTACATCTTCCCGTGCTGCACGTAGGGACCGAACCGGCCGAGATTGGCCAGGATCGGCTCGCCGGTCTCGGGGTGGCGCGCCACCTCGCGCGGCAGCGACAGCAGGGCGAGCGCCTTCTCCAGGCCGACCTCGGAGGGCGACAGGCCCTTCGGCAGGGACGAGCGCTTCGGCTTCGCCCCGTCCTTCTCGGTGGAGGCCTCGCCCAGCTGCACGAACGGCCCGAACCGCCCGTCGCGGATCGTCACCGGCATGCCGGTCACCGGGTCGTTGCCCAGCACCCGGACGCCCGGCTGGCCGCCTTCCCCCGAGGAGCCGTCCCCGTCGCCGTCGACCCCCGAGGCCGAGAGCTGGCGGGTGTACTTGCACTCCGGGTAGTTCGAGCAGCCGATGAAGGCGCCGAACTTGCCGAGCTTGAGCGAGAGCTGGCCGGTGCCACAGACCGTGCAGGTGCGCGGGTTCGAGCCGTCGCCCTTGTCGGGGAAGATGTGCGGGCCGAGCAGGCCGTTGAGCGCCTCCAGCACGTCGGTGACGCGCAGTTCCTTGGTCTCGCCGATCGCCGCGGAAAAGTCTTTCCAGAAATCGCGCAGCACCGCCCGCCAGTCGATCTCGGCGTTGGACACGCGGTCGAGCTGGCCTTCGAGATCGGCGGTGAAATCGTACTCGACGTAGCGACGGAAGAAGCTTTCGAGGAAGCCGGTGACGAGCCGCCCCTTGTCCTCCGGCTGCAGCCGCTTCTTTTCGATTTTTACGTACTCACGATCCCGAAGGGTCTGGAGAACGGCCGCGTAGGTCGAGGGCCGGCCGATGCCGAGCTCCTCCATACGCTTGACCAGGCTCGCCTCGGAATAGCGCGGCGGCGGCTCGGTGAAATGCTGGGTCGCGGTGATGCGCTCGCGGGTGAGCGGGTCGCCGGCCTTCATGGGCGGCAAGCGCTTGCTCTCCTCGTCCTCCTCGTCGTCCTTGCCCTCCTGGTAGAGCGCCAGGAATCCGTCGAACTTCACGACCTGGCCGGTGGCGCGCAGGTCGATCCGGCGCGGGCCGACATTGGCCGTGACGTCCACGGTTGTGCGCTCCAGCTCGGCCGATTCCATCTGGCTCGCCATGGTGCGGGTCCAGATCAGGTCGTAGAGCTTGGCCTGCTCCGGCTCGAGATGGCGGGCCACCATCTTGGGCAGGCGGCTCATGTCGGTCGGGCGCACGGCTTCGTGAGCCTCCTGCGCGTTCTTGGCCTTGACGCTGTACTTGCGCGGCACGTCTGGCACGTAGCGCTCGCCGAACTCCTTGCCGATCACCTTGCGGGTGTCCTGGATCGCCTCCGGCGCCATGTCGACGCCGTCGGTCCGCATGTAGGTGATGATGCCGACCGTCTCGCCGCCGACATCGACCCCCTCGTAGAGCCGCTGCGCGACCCGCATGGTCTGCGCCGGCGCCATCCCGAGTTTTCGCGATGCCTCCTGCTGGAGGGTCGAGGTGGTGAAGGGCGGCTGCGGGTGGCGCTTGGCCGGCTTCGCCTCGACGCTCGCCACCTGGAAGGTCGCGAGTTCGAGGTCGCGCTTGAACGCCGCCGCCGCGTCGCCGGTACCGACATCGAGGCGCTGGATCCGCTTGCCGTCTGCCCCGACCAGGCGGGCTTCGAAGGTCGCGCCGTCCGTGGTGGTCAGCGTCGCGACGATCGACCAGTACTCGCGCGGCTTGAAGCTCTCGATCTCCATCTCGCGCTCGACCACGAGCCGCAAAGCCACCGACTGCACGCGGCCGGCCGAGCGGGCGCCGGGCAGCTTGCGCCACAAAACCGGCGAGAGGTTGAAGCCGACGAGGTAATCCAGCGCCCGGCGCGCCAAGTAGGCGTCGACCAGGGCTTGGTCGATCTCGCGCGGCTTGCGCATCGCCGCCTCGACCGAGGCCTTGGTGATGGCGTTGAACGTCACGCGCTCGACCGGGATGCCCTTGAGCGCCTTGCGGGCGTTCAGCGCCTCCAGGACGTGCCAGGAAATCGCCTCGCCCTCGCGATCCGGGTCGGTCGCCAGGATCAGCTTGTCCGCGCCCTTGCAGGCCTTGGCGATCTCGCTGACCCGGCTGGCGCCCCGGTCCGCGAGTTCCCAGACCATGTGGAAATCCTGCTCGGGATCGACCGAGCCGTCCTTTGCCGGCAGGTCGCGGATATGCCCGAAGGAGGCGATCACCTCATAATCGCGGCCGAGATACTTATTGATCGTCTTGGCTTTGGCCGGCGACTCGACGACGACGACTTTCATTCAGACCTCTGCCCCTCGACGGAGCCTGGGCGCGACGGACGAATTCTGTTCGAAATTCGCGTGGGACGAGTGCCCGCCGTCGGGCCGGGGCCGCGCGCCGGGGACAAGTGGGTTACGAGGGGCGGGTTGTCAAATGGCGGGCGGTCACCGTCGATCCGGCCAAACGCGGCAGGACCTTGGCCGAGCGGGCAACTTTGGGCGCGGTCACCGACGGTTGTCTGAATTACCCCGCGCCGTCATTGCGAGCGCAGCGAAGCAACCCAGCGTCGTGCGATCCCCGAACCTGGCGCGTCCCTAGGTTGCTTCGCTGCGCTCGCAATGACGGTGGCGCATCGTCCGACCGGCTCAGATCCCCGCGTACCACTCGTAGCCGCGATCCTCCCAGTAGCCGCCGGCGCCCTGGCCGAAGCCCGCCAGCGAGTCCACCAGCTCGACCCGCATCACGTATTTGGCCTGCTTGTAGCCGAGCTGGCGCTCCACCCGCAGGCGCAGGGGCGCGCCGTTCGAGACCGGCAGCGGCTTGCCGTTGAGGTCGTAGGCCAGGATCGTCTGCGGGTTGAAGGCATCGAACAGGTCGATGCTCTCATAGTAGCGGATCGGCGTGCGCTTATCCTCGGGCGCCTCCGGCTCCGGCGCGCCCTGGCCCCAATCGTCCTTGGGCGCGTCGGTCGCGGTCGGTGCGCCGCCGCCCCAATCCTCGGCGGCGGCGAGCTGGATAGCGCCGTCACGGACATGGCTCGGATGCTCGGGGCGCCACAGGGAGGCACCGTCGCCGCCTTCGAGGCCGCCGCCGGCATATTCCAGCGTGTCGGCGCAGTGGAACACCGCGTAGCGCGCCTGCGGCTTCAGCCCGGCCCGGTTCAGCAACTCGGCCAGCGGCACGCCGGACCACTGCCCGATGCAGCTCCAGCCCTCGACGCAATCGTGGCGGGTGATTTGGGTGCGCGACGGCAGCCCGCGCAGATCCGCCAGGCTGAGCGACAGCGGCTTCTGCACCAGGCCGTCGATCGTGAGCTTGAAATCCGAAAACTTTTTCGCCGCCAGGGCGCGGAATTTCCGGTCCGGCGGGTCGATGGTGCCGTTCGGCTTGAACCAGGGTGAGATCATCGCGGCCGGGAATTCCCGGGCCAGGGTGGCGGGGGACATGAGCAGGCGCTGGACGTACAGGTTGGCGTCCTCGCCGACCTTGAGGGTCCGGCGCCCGGTCTCCGTCCCGCTGAAACGGTCGCAGCCGCCGAGCAGGGCGGTCCCGGCGAGGCCGGCGCCGGCGGTGAGCAGCTTGCGGCGGTGGAGGATCATCGCGCGGTCTCCTTCTCGGGACGGCCGAGGCTGAACCAGCCGGTGAGCATGCCGCGCATGTTGTTGACGAAGCCGGAGACCAGCACCAGCACCACGTGGACGACCACGAACAGCACCAGCAGCCAAGCGGCGATGAAATGGATGCTGCGCGCCGATTGCCGGCCGCCGAACAGCTCCGTCAGCCAGGGCCAGGCCGCGTCGACCCCGGGGGACATGGCGAGCCCGGCCAGAACCATCGCGGGCAGCAGTCCCAGCACCACCACCAGGTATGTGAGCTTCTGGATCACATTGTAGCGCTTGGCTTCCTCACCCTCGGGGAAGCGCAGCAGCAGGTGCTCTTTCACGGAGCCGCCGAAGTCGCT
Organism: Methylobacterium sp. J-077; assembly: GCF_022829365.1. Classification (GTDB taxonomy): domain Bacteria; phylum Pseudomonadota; class Alphaproteobacteria; order Rhizobiales; family Beijerinckiaceae; genus Methylobacterium. Next base: position 56,778 of record NZ_JAKSYJ010000258.1, read on the forward strand.
GATCTGGTCGCCGTCCGGGATCAGCCGGCGGCGGAGCTGGCCGCTGAACAGCCCGTACAGGAGATAGAGGGCGCCGTTCAGCACCAGGAACCACGCGAACAGGAAATGCCAACGCCGTCCCGTCGCAAGGTCCTGGTCCGCCGGGAGGGTCACCCAAGCCGGGAAGGCTCGATCCACGGCGGTGCCGCCCTCCCGGGACAGGCCCAGCACCCCGGTGGTCTCGAAGCTGTGCGAGCCGATCGTCACGATGCCGCGATTCGTGCCGTCGCGTCCCTGCTCGCTGGTGATCGCCAGGGCGGGATTATCGAAGGTCGAGGCCGCCCCCCAGTATAAAGCCGGGTGGGCGTTGAAGATCTGCAAGCCGCTCATCAGCAGGACCAGCAGCACCGCGGCGTTGATCCAGTGCGCCGCCCGGATCACCGCGGGATGGCGGTAGAACCAGCGGCGCCCCGAGGCGTCGACGGTCTCGGGGGCTTCGCGCGCGGGGGTCGCGTCCAGGCTTTCGGTACTCAAGCGTGCGTCTCGCGAGGATCGTGGCGGTGCGGATGCCGCTGATACGTGGCGCAGATGCGCAAGTTACCAACCGATGAAAAAAGGCCGCAGGCATAGGCCATGAAAAACGCCGCAGGCGCTTGCCCGCCTTGCCGGGGCGGCGAGCCGGACCTACACCCCCGTCTCATCATGACGAGTCCCGCGCCTCCGGCCTTCCCGCACCGGCACCTCCTCGGCATCGAGGGGCTGACCCGGCCCGACATCGAGGTGCTGCTCGACGCGGCCGAGGCCGCCGTCGACATCTCCCGGCAGGTCGAGAAGAAGCGCACGACGCTCCGCGGCCGCACCCAGATCAACCTCTTCTTCGAGCCCTCGACCCGGACGCAATCCTCCTTCGAGCTGGCCGGCAAGCGGCTCGGCGCCGACGTGATGAACATGTCGGTGGCCTCGTCCTCGGTGAAGAAGGGCGAGACCCTGATCGACACCGCCGCGACGCTCAACGCGATGCGGCCGGACATCATCGTGGTGCGCCACGAATCGGCCGGCGCCGTGCACCTCCTGGCCCGCAAGGTCGATTGCGCCGTGGTCAATGCCGGCGACGGCGCCCACGAGCATCCGACCCAGGCCTTGCTCGACGCGCTGACGATCCGCCGCAACAAGGGTCGGATCGAGGGTCTTCAGGTCGCGATCTGCGGCGACGTCCTGCATTCGCGGGTGGCGCGCTCGAACATCATCCTGCTGCAGGCCATGGGCGCGCGGGTGCGCCTGATCGCGCCCTCGACGCTTCTGCCCGCCGGCATCGCCCGCTTCGGCGTCGAGACCTTCACGGACATGCGCAAGGGCCTGGACGGCTGCGACATCGTCATGATGCTGCGCCTCCAGCGCGAGCGCATGAACGGCTCGTTCGTGCCCTCCGTGAAGGAGTATTTTCGGTATTTCGGCCTCGATGCCGAGAAGCTGGCGCTGGCCAAGCCCGACGCCCTGGTGATGCATCCGGGCCCGATGAACCGCGGCGTCGAGATCTCCTCCGAGATCGCCGACGGCGCGCAGTCGCTGATCCGCGAGCAGGTCGAGATGGGGGTAGCGGTGCGCATGGCGGTGCTGGAAGCGCTGGCCCGGCACCTGCCGAACGGCTGAACACGACCCTCGAATCAGTTTTAGGTCGGACAAAGCCGCTCCGCCTTCACCTGCGCTGCTTGCCCGCGGGGCGGCCGTAGCGCAGTTTCCTGCCGAATACGGCCTCGGCCGACCCCTCAAGGCCGACCTCACATGCAGATCGCTTCATGACCGCCTACACGCTCGCCGACCTCGCCAAGCTCGTCGCGAGCCGCGCCGGGACCGACCCGGAAACCTCCTACACGGCCAAGCTCCTGGCCAAAGGCCCCGCCGAGGCGGCCAAGAAACTCGGCGAGGAGGCCGTGGAGGCGGCCATCGCGGCGGTGCAGGGCGACAAGACCGGCCTCCGGAACGAGGCCGCGGACGTGCTCTACCACCTCCTGGTCCTGCTCCGGGCCGGGGGCGTCGAGCTCGACGCCGTGATGGCGGAGCTGGAGCGCCGCACCGCCCAGAGCGGGATCGCCGAAAAGGCCGCGAGGCGCCCCGCGTGAACGCGGCCGCGCTGCCGGGCTCGGTCGAGGCGATCCTCGACGCATCGGATCGGCTCTCGCCCTATCGCCGCTTCCGCCGCGAGGAATGGGCGCAGCTGCGCGCCGACACGCCCCTGACGCTGAAGGCCGAGGATATCGAGCGGCTGCAATCGATCAACGACCCGATCTCGGTCGAGGAGGTGGTGGCGATCTACCTGCCGCTGTCGCGGCTGCTCTCGCTCTACGTCGCGGCGACGCAGGGCCTGTTCAAGGCGACGCAGCGCTTCCTGCTGGCCGAGCGCGAGACCAAGGCTCCCTACATCATCGGGCTGGCCGGCTCGGTGGCGGTGGGCAAGTCGACCACCGCCCGGATCCTGGCCGCCTTGCTGGCGCGCTGGCCCAACACCCCGAAGGTCGATCTCGTCACCACCGACGGCTTCCTGCTGCCCAATGCCGAATTGGCCGAGCACGGCTTGATGGAGCGTAAGGGCTTTCCCGAGAGCTACGACACCGCCGCGCTGCTGCGCTTCCTCCACGACGTGAAGGCGGGCCACAAGCGGGTGACCGCGCCGCTCTACTCGCACCTCGTCTACGACCGGGTGCCCGGGGAGGAGCGGGTGGTGGAGAGCCCCGACATCCTGATCGTCGAGGGCCTGAACGTGCTCCAGCCCGCCCGCCTGCCGCGGGACGGCACCGCGATCCCGTTCGTCTCCGACTTCTTCGATTTCTCGATCTATCTCGACGGCCACGAGGACGACCTGCACCGCTGGTACGTCACCCGTTTCATGCGCCTGCGCCAGACCGCCTTCCGCGACCCGCGGTCCTACTTCCGGAAATACGCCGAGGTGCCCGAGCGCGAGGCCCTGGACATCGCCGACCGGCTCTGGACGACGATCAACCTGCCGAACCTGCGCGAGAATATTTTACCCACCCGCCAGCGGGCGAGCCTGATCCTCACCAAGGGCGCGAGCCACCGGATCGAGAGCGTGGCTTTGCGGCGGTTGTGACCAGTTCCGAAGGCGCAGCAATCTAAGTGTGTGGTCTCGGGATGAGGTAGTTTGGGTCGATCCTGAACCGATCTGGGTCTTCGGTTCAGGCCTGACAGATGGTCTGGAACGGGGTCTTCCAGCGGAGCGCCTTGAGGTGCTTAGCGAAGTGTTCTTCGGCGGGTCGGCGAACGCCATGCCGGTGTCAGTCAGCACCGCGTAAATCTTGTAGGGAAAAGCTGCCACAACCTTCTTGAGGAAGGCTGATCCTTCCATCGTGCCCGCGGGTCGTGGAGCTGGACGACTATAGACTTCGAGACACGATCGATCGCCTGGGCCTTGATCAGTTCGCCTGCGGCACGGCCTAACTCGAACCTGTCGATAGGCACGATGCCGATCTCGTCGGTCTTGAAGTGCTTGCGTGTCTCCGCCGTCCCGGCTGCCGGAAGGCGAGAAATGCCGTCCCGCCGTAGGCACCGATGCTAGGCGGGGCGGCTCAAATTCAGGATCGTGTCGCGCTGGTAGCCCAGGACATCGTCGAGCGACAGCAGCGTCCGGTGCCGGACCTCGATCACGCGCGTTTCATCGGTTGACGTCGGCACCGTAAACTTGGGCGATTTCGGGCCCATTGGCGCGTCGGTCGTCAGCGCCTGACCAAGCCATTTGGCGACCGTCTTCGGGTTCACGCCCTAAGCGGCGGGTAGGGGGTGGCGACTGTCTTTCGGCCCTTCGCGCACGCATCGAATACGCGGCGTCATGCGAGCACTGCCGTGAAGGACGCTTGCCACCGGCCATCTTCCTCCCGAGGCGTCAGGGACGAGATGCACCATCACGCACCGGGACTGCATACCGAACCTTGCCACCGTGCAGCATCGCACCATCCGACCTTTATCTTCGCGGTCGTCTGATCACACGCTAGCTATCTCGATTTTTTCTTTTTCGTGCCAATTTAATTTGTAAAATATTATCGAATCAACAAAATACGAGCCCAAGATATAGACATTAAATCTGAACTATTTTTTAAAAACAACATTGCTGTTATCAAAATATGCCACAAAGAAGCCATAAAATCGTAAAATTGTGATATAGTTGAAATAAAACGAGGGTAAAACTGTGTGCCTCGAGATGTTTTATACAGAAATATAAACTGGATAGCTGTCGTTTGTAAGAGTTTATTCTGAGTTGGCGATCAAATCCGCTCAAATATTCATTGATGCGACGCAACCGAATCATCCCGCAACTGCGAGCCAGAGGCCTCAATGCGATATGCGATCCTCGTCACTCTCAGCCTTCTGGCTATCGCGCAGATCGACTGCCGCGTCAGGTTGCACCCTTTCGAAGCCGAAGAGTCCGGTGCGCCAGGCAGCCGGATACTCGGCACAACGGATTGAAGTCGTATCGGAGATGACATTTTCCAAAATCTTCAGCGGGATTCTCTCGCCTCTCGACCAGATGCGTCGTGCTCAAATCGCCGGCCTACCCTGGCTTTGGCTCACGCTCGGGGCTGGAAGCCTCGCCTGCCTTGCCTACAGCATCAACTCTGCCAAGCTGAGCGCCGCCGTGATTCTCGCGACGGCCGCCGCCTCTGCGCTATCGAGCATTGGCGGCTTCGCATTCTCGGCCATTTGTGGCGCTATTCTGTTTCACCTGAACCGCGACGCCGTAGAGGTGGTGCAGATCATGATCACCTGCAGCATCGCTAATCAGGCGGCGATGGTTTGGGATCTGCGACATCAAGTGAATTGGAAGAATCTGGCCGTTTTCTTGACCGGCGGCGCCCTAGGACTCCCGCTCGGTGTATCGATGCTCCTCTACGCGGACCGACATTTGTTTACGATCGGCATTGGCGTCTTCCTTATCATATATGGCAGTTTCATGCTGATGCGCCCCGCCTCTATCTGCCCTTATCAGCATCCAGCTTATGACGTGATCACAGGCTTCCTTGGAGGTATAACAGGCGGATCTATCGGCTTTCCCGGCGCTTCGGTCACCATCTGGTGCAATTTCAAGGAATGGAACAAGAACGAGCAGCGCGCTCTTTTCCAACCCTTCATCCTGATCCTGCAGGTCGCCGCCTTGTTCTCGATCGCCGCCGCCCGTGGGTTCGGCGGTGGTCCCGCATTCGACTTCGCAGCACTGCTCTGCGTTCCAGGATCCTGGTTAGGCACAGCGTTCGGCCTGCTGCTTTATAAGCGGCTTTCGGATTTCCATTTTGCGAAGGCCATCAACATCCTGCTTGTCGTTTCAGGCTTGAGCCTCGTCCTATGAGTTTTTGCGAAGCCCGAGGGACGCTCGTTAAAAGGCTTTCTTCCTATGAAACAAATCCCTCCCCGGGACTCAGGATTTGCTGATATAATGAGACGCGCTTGGTCTATTATAACTCTCACCCACTTGAGAATTGGAATTAAACTTGGCGTCGTAGCTGGCATCATTATCGTCATGATTGCATTCTTAGCAGCGCTCAGTCTCTCGGAAATTCGACGCTCTGCGCTCGCTGATCGGGCAGAGATGACTACCAACCTGTCTCGAGCTGCGTTGAGCGTCGTGGCTCATTACGAGAGCTTCGCCAGATCCGGGAGGATGCCGATGGAGCAGGCTAAACAGGCCGCTCTCCTAGCGGTCACCGCCATGCGCTACGGCAACAATGATTATTTTTGGGTTGAAAGCCTGGACGGCATCCTTCTTGCCAATGACTATAATAAAAATTCGATTGGCAAATATGTTGCAGATGAGATCGATGTTCCTGGCGGAAAGCTCTACTTCGCTGAACAAATTTCCAAAGCTCGTTTACACGGTTCAGGGCTCGTACATTATCGCAAGCCGCGCCCGGGCAAGGCGGACCCTGTCGAGAAGATTGCCAGCGTCCAACTTTTCGAGCCCTGGGGCTGGGTGATCGCAACCGGACTGTATCTTGATGATGTCGAAGAAACGGTTCTGGCGCGCGGAGTCGTGATCGCCCTCTGGTCTGCCGGAGTCGTTCTGCCGATCTTAGCCCTTCTGTCGGTGGTCGGACTCGGCATTTCAAGTCCGGTAATCCAGATCACATCGGTGATTGGACGATTGGCAGACGGTGACGTCGACATCACGGTGCCTTACCGCAACCGCGGTGACGAGATCGGCGCGATCGCGGCTGCTGTGCAGGTGTTTAAGGATAACCTGATCCACACCCGGCACCTGGAGGAGGAAAAATCCGTTGCCCGGGTCGCAGCGGAAGTACAGCGCACCGTCGGCATGTCTCTGATTGCTGACAAGTTCGAATCGACGGTGGGCGGTATCATCGGCCGCTTGACGGGCGTTGCGACCGAATTACAGGCCACCGCTGAATGTATGGCCGGCACTGCCGGCGAGACAGCCGATCAATCGTTGGGCGCAACAACGGCTGCTGAGAAAGCAGCGGTGAATGTGGGAATCGTGGCCGTCGCCGCGGACCAACTCCGCACGTCAGTTCTGGAGATCAGACGTCAAGTCGACACTTCGGCAGAACTCGCCCAGACGACAGTCTTCGAGGCAGACCGGACGGGAATGCTTGTGAACGAATTGAGCGGAGCCGTATCACGGATCGGAAATGTGGCTGGCCTGATCGCGAGCATCGCTCGACAAACGAACCTCCTGGCCCTGAACGCGACCATCGAGGCGGCCAGGGCCCGCGAGGTCGGCCGCAGCTTTGCCGTGGTCGCCGGTGAGGTCAAGGAACTCGCTGGTAAGACCGCCGAGGCAACGGACCAAATCGAGGACCAAGTGGCGCATATTGAGATGTCGACAAGTCAGGCTGTTTCCGCGATCAGCGAGATTATCAAGAGGATCCAACATATGAACAACGTCACGAAATCGATTGCCGTGACGGTGGCGGAACAAGGTGTGGCAGCCCAGGAAATTGCGCTGAACGTCTCCGCGGCGGCGGCAGGAACGGGTGAAGTGGTGGGCAGTATCACACGCGTTGCAGAAACAGCGGAAGCGACCGGGACAGCAGCCCGTCAGGTCCTAGAGGAAGCCTCGGCGCTGTCAGATCAATCCGATCGTCTCACAATTGAGGTCAACCGCTTCCTGGCCACCGTCCGCGCAGCTTGATCGCTCGTGATGGGGCGAGCGACTGGGCGTAGTATCGAGGCGCCCGCCTCACCTACGTCCATCCTTGCAGGCGGTCGAAAGGGCGAACAAGGTGCACCAATCCAGCTTGCTATCTCACGCGAACCGAAGCTCCGCCTCCGCCACATACGGTCCGCCGCCGGTCGACTCTCTGGCCGAGAACAGCGTCACCCGGTCTGCGGTGAAAACCAGCGGCGCGAAGGCCGGCCCTTGCGAGAGGTACATCGCCACTGCCTCCGGGCTGGCCTCGCGCTTCAGGCGGGCCAGGGTGACGTGCGGGGTGAACTTTCTGCGCTCCGGCTCGACGCCCGCCCGGCGCACCAGCCGCTCCTGCTCGGCCTGGAGATCGATCAGCTCCGGGCTCGGCACCACCGAGGCGTAGAGCGCCCGGGGCCGGTCGCCGCCGAAGATGCCGAGCCCGTCGAGGGTCACCGCGAGGGCAGGGCGCACCCGCATCTCGGCCATCGCCTCCAGCACGTCCTCGGCCACGGGAATCGCGATATCGCCGAGGAAGCGGAGGGTGACGTGATAGTCGCCGGGCTCGATCCAGCGCGCGCCCGGCAGGCCGCCCCGGAAGATCCGCAGCGCCTCCGCGACCTCGGGCGGCACCGCGAGCCCGGTGAACAGGCGCGGCACTACCGCGACGCCCCCTGCCGGAGGCCATCCAAAAAAATCTCGACCGTGGGGAGGATCCGGGCCGCGATGGTCTCAACGCCCTGCCGGTTCGGGTGCAGCCCGTCGTCGAGGTGCTGGGCCCGGTCGCCGACGATCCCGTCGAGGAAGAACGGGTAGAGGATCAGGTCATAGCGCTTGGCGAGATTCGGGAAGATCGCGTCGAACCGCGCCTTGTAGTCCGGGCCGAGATTGGGCGCGGCCTGCATGCCGGCCAGCAGCACCGGGATCCCCCGGGCCTTGAGCCGCTCGATGATCGCCGCGAGCGCGCCCTCGGTGACCTTCGGGTCGGTGCCCCGCAGCATGTCGTTGGCGCCGAGTTCGAGGATCACCCCGGCGGTCCCGTCCGGTACCGACCAGTCGACCCGATCGAGGCCGCCCGTGGCGGTGTCGCCGGAGACGCCGGCATTGGCCACCGTCACGTCCGCGCCCCTGGCCTTGAGCAGGCGCTCCAGCACGGTCGGAAAGGCGGCATCAGAAGGCAGGCGGTAGCCGGCCGTGAGGCTGTCGCCGAGGGCGACCAGCTTGATCGGCCCGCCGGGCGCCGCCTGCGTCGCTGTCATGAAAGGGACCACCAGACCCGCTAGCGCTGCGACAAACAGGGCCGCCCGTCGGGCCCGGCGAACGGCGTCATGGCGCGGCCCCAATGCCCCCCCCATATCGCGGTGCACTAAAGGCCCGTGCAGCCAAGTTCGCAGCCAAGACAGGACCTCGCGCGCCATGCTCGTCATCGCCCACAGATCGTCCGCCCCGTGAGCCACGACAAGGTGCTGCGCGAGCCGGCGATCGCGTTGTCGTCCATCGATCTCAGCCTCGGCCGCGGCGCCGCGCGGGTGCACGTCCTGCGCGGCATCTCGCTCGGCGTCGATCGCGGCGAAGCGGTGGGGCTGGTCGGCCCCTCGGGCTCGGGCAAGTCGACCCTGCTGATGGTGATGGCCGGGCTGGAGCGGCCGGATTCCGGCGGCGTCGTGATCGAGGACACCGACCTCGCCCGCCTCGACGAGGACGCGCTCGCCCGGTTCCGGGGCCGGCGGATCGGCATCGTGTTCCAGGCCTTCCACCTCGTTCCCACCATGACGGCTCTCGAGAACGTCGCGCTGCCGCTGGAACTCGCCGACCGGCCCGGCGCCCTGGAGCGGGCCCGCGCCGAGCTGGAGGCGGTCGGCCTCGGCCATCGGCTGCACCATTACCCGGCCCAGCTCTCGGGCGGCGAGCAGCAGCGCGTCGCCATCGCCCGGGCGGTCGCCCCCGATCCGGCGATCCTGGTGGCCGACGAGCCCACCGGCAATCTCGACGAGGCCACCGGCCGCCAGATCGTCGACCTCCTGTTCCGGCTGAAGCGCGACCGCGGCGCCACCCTGGTGCTGGTCACCCACGACAACGGCCTCGCCCGCCTGTGCGACCGCACCGTGCGCCTGCGCTCGGGCCGGATCGAGGAGGCGGTGAACGCCTGATGCACGGCACGGTCACCCGCCCCGAACCTGCGCCTCGCCGCATCCCGCTCACCCTGCACCTGGCGGTGCGCGAATTGCGCGCCGGCCTGTCCGGCTTCGGGGTATTCCTCGCCTGCATCGCCCTCGGCGTCGCGGCGATCGCCGGGGTGGCGTCGATCTCGCGCTCGCTGTCCGACGGTCTCGGCCGGGAAGGGCGGCGGATCCTCGGGGGCGACCTCGCCTACAACCTGATCAACCGCGAGGCGACCGACGCGGAGCGGCAGGCCCTGTCGCGCGAGGGCCGGATCGACGCCGTGGCCTCCCTGCGCGCCATGGCGGTGGCGGGCAGCGGCGACGCCGCGCTCGTCGAGTTGAAGGCCGTCGATCCCGCGACCTACCCCGCGGCCGGCGAACTCGTCACCGAACCGCCGGGCCGGCTCGCCGACCTCCTGGCCGAGCGGGACGGGGTTCCGGGCGCGCTGGCGGATCCGGCCCTGCTCACCCGCCTCGACGTCAAGGTCGGCGACCGGATCGCGCTCGCCGGGCACCCGGTGGCGATCCGAGGCACGCTCACGTCCGAGCCCGACAAGATCGCCGGCGGCATCGGCTTCGGCCCGCGGCTGATGATCTCGGAACCGACGCTCCGGGCCACCGGCCTGGTCCAGCCGGGCAGCCTCAATCGCTGGAGCTACCGCATCGTCCTGCCCAAGGATGCCGCCCGGGACTCGGATCTCGACGCCGCGCAAGCCCGGATCCGCGCCGCGACCCCGGAGGCCGGCTGGGAGATCAGGTCGCGCGGCAACGCCGACCCGCGCTTTGCCAAGAGCATCGAGCGCTTCACCCAGTTCCTGACCCTGGTGGGGCTAACCGCGCTGATCGTCGGCGGCGTCGGCGTCGGCAACGCCGTCCACGCCTTCGTCGAGCGTAAGCGGCCCTCGATCGCGACGCTCAAGAGCGTCGGCGCCCCGGGCTCGCAGGTGGTGGCCCTCTATCTGACCCAGGTGATGCTGATCGCCGGGATCGGCACGCTGATCGGGCTGGCGATCGGCGCCAGCCTGCCGTTCCTCCTGGACGCGCTGTTCGCCACCGACCTGCCGCTGCCGCTGAACCCGACCTTGGCGCCGGGCGAGCTGGCGCTGGCCGCCGCCTACGGGCTGCTCACCGCCTTCGCGTTCGCGATCACGCCGCTGGGCCGCGCCCACGACGTGCCGGTCTCCGGGCTGTTCCGCGATACGGTCGACCCGGCCCGGGTCAGCCCGCGCTGGCGCTACCGGATCTGGCTCGCCCTCAGCCTCGCCGCCCTGGTCGGACTGTCGGTCGGGACGGCGTTCGACCGGCGGGTAGCGCTGATCTTCATCGCCGCCGCGGCCATCGCGTTCGCGCTGCTGCATGGGGTGGCGCTGGGCCTGATGGCGCTCACCCGCCGCTTGCCGCATCCGCGCTGGCCGGCGCCCCGGATGGCGCTGGCGAACCTCCACAGGCCGGGGGCGTTGACGCCTGCCATCGTGCTGTCCCTGGGCCTCGGGGTGACGCTGCTGGTCACCCTCAGCCTGATCGATGCCAATGTCCGCCGGACGATCAGCGCGACCCTGCCGGCCAAGGCACCGAATCTGTTCTTCCTCGACATCCCGGCCCGAGACGCGGCCGCGTTCCGGACGTTCCTGGCGCGCTCGGCCCCCGACGGGAAAATCGAGGACGTGCCGATGATGCGCGGCCGGATCGTCGCCCTGAACGGCGTGCCGGCCAGCAAGATCCGGCCCCCGGAGGACGCCGCCTGGGTCCTCGACGGCGACCGGGGCATCACCTACGCCGATACGGTGCCGGAGGGCTCGACCCTCACCGACGGCGCGTGGTGGAGCACCGAGCAGGGGTCCAAGCCCCTGGTCTCGTTCGAGGCCGAGCTCGCCCGCCAGCTTGGGATAAAGGTCGGCGACAGCGTCACCGTGAACGTGCTCGGACGGGACCTCACGGCGACGATCTTCAACCTGCGCCGGGTCGAGTGGCGCAACCTCGGCATCAACTTCGTGATGGTGTTCTCGCCCGGCACCTTCCGCGGCGCGCCTCATTCGGACCTCGCGACCCTGTCGCTCCCGGGCGGCACCGATGCCGGCGCCGAGAACCGGATCCTGCGCGACGTGGCGAAAACGTTTCCGTCGGTGAGCGCCGTGCGGGTCAAGGACGCGCTCGACGCGATCGGCGACCTCGTCGGCCGGCTGGTCCTGGCGATCCGGGGGGCGAGCGCGGTGGCTGTGCTGGCAAGCCTGTTCGTGCTGGCCGGCGCCATCGCGGCCGGCCACCGGGCGCGCCTCTACGACGCCGTCGTGCTCAAGGTGCTGGGCGCCAGCCGGGCCCGGCTGCTCTCGGCCTACGCCATCGAGTACGCGGCCCTCGGGCTCGCCACCGCCCTGTTCGGCCTCGCCGCCGGCAGCCTCGCCGGCTGGGTGATCGTCGCGAAGGTCATGCATCTCGACTTCCGCCTCGACCTGTCCGGCGCGCTGGTCGCCGCATTGGCCGCGGTGGCGCTGGCGATCCTGATCGGGCTGGCCGGCACGTGGCGCATCCTCGGCCAGAAGCCGGCGCCGTATCTGCGGCAGATCTAGCGTCCGGTCTTCCCGCCCCCACTTTCGGTCGCGGCGGATGGTTAAGACTTGGCTCCCGAGACATCGAACGGACGCGATCCGGGCAACCGTCAGTCGAACAATGGGCCGAGAGCGTGGGAATCCCTTTTAATCCCTGACTTCATGGACAAAAATACATCGTCCAGGACCGGAAAAGCGCCTCCGCAACCGTGGCCGGGGACTTGTGCCGGCGGCGGCGGCGCAACATATTCCTGCCCGAGGCGCCAGCCTGGCGCCAGAGGTCCTGCGTGGGCCTCGCCTGAAACACCACGCTGAGAGAGCCTCCGCAAGGAAACTCCCATGGCATTCGAGAACTCTCCTTTCCGGTACGGCGCCCAGCAGCCGTCCGGGTACGCCGGCACCAGGGTCGATGTCGATCAGGGCCTGCGCACCTTCATGCTCGGCGTGTACAACAACATGGTCGTCGGGCTCGGCCTCTCCGGCCTCGTCGCCCTCGGCCTGAACATGGCGTCGGTCGCGGCCTACCAGGGCTCGCGCCCGGTCCTGACTCCCTTCGGTCAGGTCCTCTACACCAGCCCGCTCAAGTGGGTCCTGATGCTCGCCCCGCTCGCGTTCATCTTCGTCTTCTCGATGCGGATGGACCGGATGTCGGCCTCGTCGGCCCGGACGATGTTCTGGGCCTTCGCGGCGGTGATGGGCGCCTCGATGTCCTCGCTCCTCCTGGTCTTCACCGGGGCGAGCGTGGTGCGGGTGTTCTTCATCACGGCGGCGGCGTTCGGTTCGCTGAGCCTGTATGGTTACACGACCAAGCGCAGCCTGTCGGGCATGGGCTCGTTCCTGATGATGGGCCTGATCGGCATCATCCTGGCCTCGCTGGTGAACATCTTCTTCGCGTCGTCGGCCCTGCAGTTCGCCATCTCGGTGCTCGGCGTGCTGATCTTCGCGGGGCTGACCGCCTACGACACCCAGAAGCTCAAGGAGATGTATCTCTCCAGCAGCTTCGACGGTGAGACGGCGGCCAAGATGTCGGTGAACGGCGCCCTGACCCTGTACCTCGACTTCATCAACATGTTCCAGTTCCTGCTGAGCTTGGTCGGCGACCGCCGCTGAGCCCTGTACGAGAACCAGGATCCCGGAGCCCCGGCGGGAAACCGCCGGGGTTTCTTTTTGTCTGTACCGGCGGCCTCCACCCGCTATCGTCGAGCGATGCGCGAAACGATCACCGGCCTGTCCGCTTTCCCGATCACTCCCAGCGACGCCGAGGGCCGCGTCGATGCCGAGGGGTTGCGTCGGCTGCTCGCGCGCCTCGTGGCAGCGGAGGTCGATTCGATTGGCCTGCTCGGCAGCACCGGGACCTACGCCTACCTGTCCCGGGCGGAGCGACGCCGCGCCGTGACCATCGCCGCCGAGGCCGTAGGCGGCCGGATGCCGATCCTCGTCGGGATCGGGGCGCTGCGCACCGACGAGGCGATCCGGCTGGCCCAAGACGCCCGGGCGGCCGGGGCCGATGCCGGCCTGCTGGCGCTGGTCTCCTACACGCCGCTCACGGACGAGGAGGTGTTCCGGCATTTCGAGGCTGTGGCCGGCGCGGGCGGGCTGCCGCTGGTGGTCTACGACAATCCCGGGACCACGCATTTCCGCTTCTCGCCGGCCCTGATCGGACGGATCGCGCGCCTGCCCGGCGTGGTGGCCGCCAAATGCCCCGCCCCGGAGCCTGAGGCCGCCGTTGCCGGGGTTACGGCTCTCAGGGACGCCGTCCCGGCGGGTTTTCCCGTGGGATTCAGCGGCGACTGGAACGTGACCGAGGCCCTGATTGCCGGCGGCGCAGCTTGGTTCAGCGTAGCGGGAGGCCTGTTCCCGAAAACCTGCCTGGCGATCACCCGCGCCGTCCAAATAGGCGACACCGCGCAAGCCCGGGCGCGGAACGCGGAGCTTGCACCGCTCTGGGCGCTGTTCCAAGCGCATTCGAGCCTGCGCGTCGTCTACGCGCTGGCCGAACATCTCGAGCTTTGCCGGGCCGAGCCGCCACGGCCGATCCTGCCGCTGACGCCGGAGATCCGGGACGAGGTCGTCGCCACCGTCCGGACCTTGAACCTGGCCTGAGAGGCTCAGACCGCCCGGGGCGGCGGCTCCAGCACGGCCAGCACCCGGGCCAGCTCGGTCCCGCGCTTCATCACCAATCCGCCTGCCGCGATCACCGCATAGGCGCCCTGGCGGCGGGCGAGCTTCGGGTCTTTCTCGATCCGATAGAGCGGCATCTCGGAGGCGCGGCGGTAGATCGAGAACACCGCCTTGTCCCGGCGGAAATCCATGGCGTAGTCGCGCCACTCGCCCGCGGCGACCTGCCGGCCGTAGAGGTTGAAGATCGTGCGCAGCTCGTCCCGGTTGAAGGCGATCTGCGGAGGAGCCGCGCGGGCGGGGAAGGGAATGACATGGCCTGCCGCATCGTCGGGCCTCGACTCCGCGCTCGTCCGCTCCGTCATCGTCGCTCCGTGATGCCTTGCTTTGCCGGATGATGGCCCTCGCCGCCGCCCCCCGCAAGGGTAACCTCGGCGAGGCCCCGTGTCGCGCGAGACACATCCTAGTGGCAAAAAACATGGTTCCGCCCGATTTGCGCCTTTTGCGAGCCGCGTTGCGTCGGTACCACAGCCACTGAACCTCGCCGGGTCCTGCCCGGCCGGCGGCCGTTACCCAACTCCCCAGACTTCGGTCGCCGGTCGGGATCCCAGAATTCGGCACTCTGAGGTTTCGAGACCCAAGGACTTCAGGCCGCCCCTCCGGGCGGCCTTTTTTGTCTCCCGTTGACCGCGAGATACGGGTATGGCGAACCACATCATGGGTCCGCCCGCCTTCAACGACGCTTTCATCCAGACCCTCGACACGCTGTTCGCGTGGCGCCGCGACGTGCGCCGCTTCCGGCCGGACGCGGTCGACCCGGATCATCTGCGTGCCTGCCTGGCTGCGGCCCACAGGGCGCCGTCGGTGGGCAACAGCCGGCCCTGGCGATTCGTGCGCGTCTCCGACCCGGCCCGGCGCGCCGCCATCGCGAACGATTTCTCCCGCTGCAACGCAGCCGCCGCGGAGGGCTACGATCCGGCCCGCGCCGCCCGCTACCGAGCACTCAAGCTCGCCGGGCTGAACGAGGCGCCGGAGCATCTGGCCGTCTTCTGCGACGACGCCACCCAGACCGGGCTCGGGCTCGGCCGGGCCAGCATGCCGGAGACCCTGGCCTATTCGGTGGTCGGGGCCGTGCAGTGCTTCTGGCTGGCCGCCCGGGCACGCGGGCTCGGCGTCGGCTGGGTCTCGATCCTGGAGCCGGCGCGCGTCACCGGGATCCTGGCAGTGCCCGAGACCTGGCGGCTCGTGGCCTATCTCTGCGTCGGCCACCCGGTCGAGGAGCATCTCGATCCGGAGCTGGAGCGCCACGGCTGGCAGGCCGAGGATCCGCGCGGAACCGTATTGTTCGAACGCTGAGCGGTCGATCCGCCGGGTTTACGCTACTCCTTTACCCTCCCCAAGACTTCCCGGGATGAGCGGCCCGTCAACCATAGCTTTTCCTGGAACGACAAGCGCGGCCATGGATTACTGGCCCGCATACGCTCACGCTTGTCGAGGATGTCCAGGATGTCGGGTCGGTTGGCTTTATTCGGAATGGCCGGCGCGATGCTGGCGGGTTGCCTGGGGACGGCCCAAGCCCGGGAGGTGGTGCCGTTCCAGAACGGCGTGGCGCCCGGCTCGGTGGTGATCAGCGTGTCCCAGCGCAAGCTCTACCTGGTGAACGGCGACGGCACCGCGATCCGTTACCCCGTGGCGGTAGGCAAGCCCGGCAAGCAATGGTTCGGCACCGCCGCGATCGACGGAAAATACGTCGCCCCGGCCTGGTCGCCGCCGGCCGAGGTCAAGCGCGACAATCCTCGGTTGCCGAACCTCATCGCCGGCGGCTCGCCGAGCAACCCGATGGGTGCCGCCGCCATGACGCTGGCCGGCGGCGAATACGCGATCCACGGCACCAACCGCCCGAACTCGGTCGGTACCTGGGCGTCCTATGGCTGCATCCGGATGTACAACCAGGATGTGGTCGATCTCTACGCCCGGGTCGATGTCGGCGCGCAGGTCTACATGACGCGGTGAGGATAGCGCGTGGGGGTGATCAGACTACTCACAGCCGAAAACCCTTCGCCTTGTCGTACAGGACGAGACGGTCCTGTACGACATCGTGCGCCAACGCATTGATGTCGAGACGGCTGGTCTCGAAGACGCTGCTGCGCATCGGGACCGCTTGGATCGACGCGCCGAGATCGCGGACGGCCGCCCACAGGGAGGTGGGTGTGTAGCGGCCCGCCGGAATGTCGTCGTCCAGGAGGACGCACAGATCCCAATCACTGGCGTCGTCGTGATCCCCCCGGGCGCGGCTGCCGAACAGGATCACACGCTCGACCGGCGCGACGGCACACAGACGCTCGACGGCCGCACCCAGCGGCGGCACGAGCCTGTCCCTGGCAAACGCATCGCTCATGCCGCGGACTGTACAGCACGCCGGCGACGCTCGCATGCTTGCGTCACCGGGTGGGTCAGCCGTGACGCGCAGGGATCCGCTGCGATAAGTCCTACTTTGCCGGCGGCGCGGTCGCTTCCACGGCGGTGAAGGTCTCGAGGATCCGGTAGGTGTGCTCGGCGCCGGCCGGCACGCAGTAGGAATCGCCCGCCGCGAGCGCCACGGTCTCGCCGCCGACCACCAGCTCCGCCCGGCCGCTGATCACGTAGCCCACGGTCTCGTGCGGGGAGGACGTCATCGGCTTGTCGGCGTTCGGCTCCTCGGCCCGCCACATCCGCATGCCGAGCCGCTCGCCCCGGGCCAGGGGGATCTCGCCGTGCGGTCCCGCGGCCGCGCCGTGGGCCGATACCTTCGTCGCCATTCGAGTCTCCTGTCGGTGAACCAGCCCAACGGCGCCCGGCTCGCGACGTTCCGCGCCCGGTGTCGCGGCCTCGTCTTGACGCCTCCGGCCATGCGGCAACAGGATCGCGCACCGGTCCAAAGGCGCCCGACAGAGGCGTGGATCGGCGCGACGCCCCAGATCCGTCCAGGTCTCGCGCGTCGGCGAACGGATCGGAGGAACGCGCCATGCAGATCAAGGCGGCGATCGACAGGATTCCCGGTGGCCTGATGCTGGTCCCGCTCCTGCTCGGAGCCCTGTGCAAGACGTTCGCACCCGGGGCGCCGGCCTATTTCAAGGGTTTTACGCAAGGCATCATGACCGGAGTGATCCCGATCCTGGCGGTCTGGTTCTTCTGCATGGGCGCATCGGTCAGCCTGCGGGCGACTGGCACGGTCCTGCGCAAGTCCGGCACCCTCGTGCTGACCAAGCTGCTGTCGGCCTGGGCGATCGTGCTGGTCGCGTCGCTGGTCATCCCGCCCGAGGGCATCCAGACCGGCTTCTTCGCGGGCCTGTCGATCCTGGCGATCGTCTGCGCGATGGATATGAGCAATGGCGGCCTCTACGCCTCGCTGATGCAGACCTACGGAAGCCGAGAGGAGGCCGGCGCCTTCATCCTGACCTCGATCGAGTCCGGCCCGCTGATGAGCATGATCATCCTCGGCGCCTCCGGGGCGGCACATTTCGAGCCGCAGATCTTCGTCGGCGCGGTGCTGCCGTTCCTGGTCGGCTTCCTGCTCGGCAATCTCGACCCGAAGTTGCGTGCCCTGTTCGCCCCGGGCGGCCAACTGATGATCCCGTTCTTCGCCTTCGCGCTCGGCAACACGGTCGACCTCAACAACCTGCTCTCGCCGCTGGCGGGGCTCGGGATCGTCCTGGCGCTGGCGGTCATCGTGCTCACCGGAATCCCGCTGATCCTGGCCGACAAGGCCATCGGGGGCGGCACCGGGACTGCGGGGCTCGCGGCCTCGTCCACCGCCGGCGCCGCCGCCGCCAACCCCCTGGCGATCGCGGCCGTGGCGCCGCAATTCGCCCCCGCGGCGCAGACCGCCACGGTGCTGGTGACGATCTGCATCATCGTCACGTCGATCGTGGTGCCGATCCTGACCGGCCTCTGGTACCGGCGGTTCGGAGCGGGCGCGGCCGAGGCGCGACCCGAGCCGCCGTCGGTGCTCTACGGCGGCGCCGCCGCCGAGTAGGCGCCCGGCGGGGCTCAGAAGTCGACCGCGAGTCCCTTCACCTCCCAATCCTGGTAGCGCACCGGCTCGAGACCGCCGCGACCCAGATGCTCCGGGGCAGCGCGGATCGAGTCCGCGCGGGCGTCGATCGCAGCCCGGCGCTCGGCCGCCTCGGCCAGCGCGCGCTCCGCGGCGGGGCTGAGTTTGCGCGGGGCGGCGCCACCATCGGCCGCATCCTGTCCGTTCGGGTCTTGCATCGCGGTCGCTCGGGTGTGAGGGCGTGAGTCTGAGGACAATCGGGTTCAGGAGCAGAAGTGGCATCGCGGGACACAGGCCGCAACACGCGGGTCGAGACATCGACGGGCACGCCCGACACCGCGGGTCTCGGCGCCCGGCGGGCCGCCCTGCAGGCGGTGGCCGAGATCATCGGCCAGGAGCGCCCCCCCGCCCTGGAGGAGTCGCTGGCGCTGGCCCTCCGGGCGGAGAACCTGAGCCCGTCTGACGCCGCCCTGGCCCGAGCGATCGCGGTGGCGACCTTCCGGCGCTACGGTCTGATCCGCGCTGCCCTGGCCGCCCGGCTGGAGCGCGGCCTGCCGGTCGAGAAGCCGCGGCTCACGGCGCTGCTCGCCACCGCCACCGCCCAGATCCTCGATCTCGCGGTCCCGGATCACGCGGCGGTCGATTGCGCGGTGCGGCTCGCCAAGGCGGACAACCGGACGACCCATCTCGCCGGGCTGGTCAACGCGGTGCTGCGCCGGGTCGCCCGGGAGCGCGACGCGATCCTGGCCGAATCCGCCGACGCCCTCGCGATCAACACGCCGGCCTGGCTGGCCAGCCGCTGGACCGCCGCCTACGGGCCGGAGCGGGCGGCGGCCATCGCGCGCGCTCATCTCGCCGGCGCAGCGATCGACCTGACCCCGCGCGGGGACGCGGCCGCCTGGGTCGAGCCGCTCGGCGCGGTGCGGCTGCCGACCGGCTCCCTGCGGCTGCCGGAGAACGGCCCGGCGATCCCCGATCTGCCGGGCTTCCAAGAGGGCGCCTGGTGGGTGCAGGACGCCGCCGCGGCGATCCCGGCCCGCCTGCTCGCCGCGCAACCGGGCACCCGCGTGCTCGATCTCTGCGCCGCTCCCGGCGGCAAGACCATGCAGCTCGCCGCCACCGGCGCCCAGGTCACGGCGGTCGACCGCTCGGCGCCGCGGCTGGAGCGGCTGCGCGAGAACGTCGCCCGGCTCGGTCTCGACGTCACGATCGCGGTGGCCGACGCCCTGGCCTTGGAATCACAGGAGCACGATGCAGTGCTGCTCGACGCGCCGTGCTCCGCCACTGGCACGATCCGGCGCCATCCGGACGTGGCCTGGACCAAGTCGGAAGCCGATATCGCCCGGCTTGCGACGCTCCAGACAAAACTCCTCGACCACGCGGCCGGGCTGGTCCGCCTCGGCGGCCGGCTGGTCTACTGCACCTGCTCGCTGGAGCCCGAAGAAGGCGAGGCGCAGATTGCGGCCTTCCTGACCCGCGACGCCCGCTACCGGCGCGTACCGGTCCAGCCGGACGAGGTCGGGGGGGCCTCCGAGATGATCGATGGCAACGGCGATCTGCGCACCCTGCCGTGCCATCTGCCTGAGATCCCAGGCGCCCGGGGCGGCCTCGACGGATTCTTTGCGAGTCGGCTCGAACGGGTGGGGTGAGACGGGGTCCCTTATTGCTGAGCGCGCAAACGGATTGTTGACGGGCTCCGCGGCCTCCGCCGTCATTGCGAGCGCAACGAAGCAACTTAGGATTGCGTTTGCTTTCCGAATGTAGCGGATCCCTGAGTCGCTTCGCTTCGCTCGCGAAGACGGAGCACGCAAATCCTGCGTCTCTTCCCTTGACAATGTTCCTATTTTGTGCTCATTAGCCGTCACCTGTCCTTCGGTGCTTCGGGAGCGATCCCGGGGCGCTCCTCGGGGGTCCGTTCGGTGGCTGACCGGCGGGCTCGGAGGACGG
>NZ_JAKSYJ010000014.1 GCF_022829365.1 Methylobacterium sp. J-077
CGAACCCGACCCCGAAGCCGCATCGGACAAAAACAGCCAACCGCCCGGCAAACCCGCCGGCCAATCGCCGATCCTGTCAGAAGATGCGTCAGCGCCCGGGCCACTTCCGCGGCCGGCGCCGATGAACCGGGGTATAGACAGGCGCCCCGGACCCGTCAACCGGCTTTGTGCGGTGCGATCGTTTTTTCTCGCGCCGCCCGATGACGGCCGTGAGACAGGCCAGCAGCGCGCTCAGTAGCCCTTCTTCACTTGGGCCAGGGCCTGCCCGAGCCCGTGGGCGATGCGGGCGCGCTCATCCGGATCGGCATCGCGGGCGACCAGCGCCTGCTGGCGCCGCGAGACCAGGGTGAGTCGCTGCAGGCCGTACTCGTCGTCCTCGATGGTCACGATCTTGGTCCAGAGCGGGTTGAACCGCCATTCGTGCCGCTCACCCCGGTGGCTGACCCGGGCGAGCAGGATCTCGAGCTGCGAGATCATCACTTCCTCGAAGGAACGACCGCGCCGGAGGCTGACCTTCAGGGCCGCGTAGATCGCCAGCATGTCGAGACCGAAGAAGCCGGCCACCGGCCAGAAGCCCATCCGCCAGGCCCAGACCGAGACGGTGAGCGAGACCAGGCAGCATCCGGTCATCACGACCCGGAAGCCGAGACGGCTCAAGGATTGGTGCGGCCGGATCGTGGCCGAGAAGACCGGCCGGCCGATCGTATCCGGGTCGAGCCCGTAGGGATGGACTGAAGGATTGCCGCTCGCCATCCGATCCATATAACGCGCCGATGCCCGCCAGAAAGACTCCGCCGTCGGTAAAGAGCGCGCCTCGCCCGCGTGACGCAGGCACCACTGGGAAAGGCGCCGCCTCCGGGCGGCTCGGCGGACGGATCACGCCGGTTTCCACCGTCCATATCGACACAGCGCCGGAGGCGGTCGATGCGGCGACGCTCACCGAGATCTTCCGGCGCTTCCACGCGGCCGAACCCGAGCCGAAGGGCGAGTTGCACTATGTGAACCCGTTCACGCTCCTCGTTGCGGTGGTCCTGTCGGCCCAGGCGACCGACCGTGGCGTCAACCTCGCCACCGGCCCGCTCTTCGCGGTGGCCGACACCCCCGCGACGATGCTGGCGCTCGGCGAGGAGACGGTCCGCGGCTACATCCGCACGATCGGGCTGTTCAACACCAAGGCCAAGAACGTCGTCGCCCTGTCGCGCATCCTGGTCGAGCAGCATGGCGGCGAAGTGCCGGCGAGCCTGGAGGCGCTGCAGGTGCTGCCCGGGGTGGGCGCGAAGACCGCCAGCGTCGTGCTGAACATCGCCTTCCGGGTGCCGCGGATCGCGGTCGACACCCATATCTTCCGGGTCTCGAATCGGATCCCGCTGTTCGTCGGCACCACAACCGACAAGGTCCAGGCCGGGCTGGAGGCGATCGTGCCGGAGCCCTACCGGCTGCACGCCCATCACTGGCTGATCCTGCACGGCCGCTACACCTGCAAGGCGCGCAAGCCCGAATGCCCGCGCTGCCTCATCGCGGATCTGTGCCGCTACCCGTCGAAGACCGCCGCGTGACCGGGTGAGGCGCCGGGTCCGAAGGGGGCCCGGACCCACGTCCGGACCCGCGCACGCAATCCCGCCCTGCGGGCTAACGCGTTGTGCTGGAAGCCCGGTTCGGCTAGTTTGAACGGCAGTAGCCGGGCCCTCGGGCAGAGGCCGTCCGGCTGCCCGACCTTCGCATTCGGTCGCCGCGCCGCGGATCCTCCCACTCGTCGCGCATCAGGAGCCTCGGCCCATGGACTTCCTCAAACCACGGTACACGCCTATGAACCGCCGCCGTCGCATCTACGAGGGCAAGGCGAAGGTCCTCTACGAGGGGCCCGAGCCCGGGACGCTCATCCAGCACTTCAAGGATGACGCGACCGCCTTCAACGCGAAGAAGCACGAGATCATCGACGGCAAGGGCGTGCTGAACAACCGGATCTCGGAGTTCGTGTTCCAGCACCTCAACGACATCGGCGTGCCGACGCACTTCATCCGCCGGCTGAACATGCGCGAGCAGCTGATCCGGGAGGTCGAGATCATCCCGCTCGAGGTGGTGGTGCGCAACGTCGCGGCCGGCTCGCTGGCGACCCGGCTGGGGCTGGAGGAAGGCACCCAGCTGCCGCGCTCGATCATCGAGTTCTACTACAAGAACGACGCGCTCAACGACCCGATGGTCTCGGAAGAGCACATCACCGCGTTCGGCTGGGCGACGCCCCAGGAGATCGACGACATCATGGCGCTGGCGATCCGCGTCAACGACTTCCTGTCGGGCCTCTTCCTCGGCGTCGGCATCCGGCTCGTGGACTTCAAGATCGAGACCGGACGCCTGTGGGAAGGCGACATGATGCGCATCGTCGTCGCCGACGAGATCTCCCCGGATTCCTGCCGGCTGTGGGACATCAAGTCCTCGGACAAGCTCGACAAGGACCGGTTCCGCAAGGATCTCGGCGGCCTGATCGAGGCCTACACGGAAGTCGCCAAGCGGCTCGGGATCATGTCGGAGAACGAGAAGGTTCAGACCGGCGGCCCGCGCCTCGTGCAGTAGGCCGGTCAGGCAGGCGGGCGTCGGATCGGCCCCGGCCCTGCATCCCAGAAACCCGCGCGCAGACGTGCGTGGGTCGAGAGGTCCGGGTCGAAGCCTGGATGATAATGGGGGTCCTGCGCCAGCAGCGGCCCCCATCGCTCTTTGAGCGCCGCGATCTCGCGCGCGTGGCGGGCGCGGGCCTCCGGCGTCCACCGGCGGCTCGCCGATTCGCGGTGATGCAGCACCGCTCCGGGCACCAGCAGGGTGCGGTGGCCCGCCGCGTTGAGGCGCAGGCACAGGTCGACATCGTTGAAATCGACCGCGAAGACCGCCGCGTCGAAGCCGCCGACCGCCCGGAATTTTTGCGTCTCGACCATCAGGCAGGCGGCCGTGACCGCCGCGACCGCGTGGGTGGCGCGCAAGGCGGCGAGGTAACCCGGCGCGTCCCCGGGGAAGTGGCGGTGCGCGTGGGTGACCAGGCCGCCGCCCGTGCCGAGCACGATGCCGCCGTGCTGGATCCGCCCCTCGCCGTCGAGGAGCTTTGCGCCGACCGCGCCGATCTCCGGGCGCAAAGCCTCCCGGGCCATCCGGGCCAGCCAGTCGGGCCGGAACGCCTCGACGTCGTTGTTGACGAAGACCAGCAGCGCCCCGCGGGCGCGGGCGGCGGCGGCGTTGTTCATGGCGGCGAAGTTGAACGGCCCGGGACAGGGCACGACGCCCCCCCTCCCCTCCCGCTCCAGCGCCTGGAGGAAGGCCAGCGTCTCCGGCTCGCGGCTGTCGTTATCGCAGACCAGGATCTCGAGATTCGGCCAGTCGGTGCAGGCCGCCAGGCTGTCGAGGCAGGGGCGGAGCAGGTCGAGGCGGTCGCGGGTCGGCACGATCACGCTCACCAGCGGGCGCGGATCCGGCAGCGGGTGCTCGACCTGCAGGAGGCCGTCTTCGGCCGGCACGATGCGGCTTCCTTTGCGGCCTGTCCGGTCGAGATGGCGGCGCAGGGCGTCGCGATGGCGGTGCCGTCCCCCCTCCCCTGCCGGCGCCACGCAATCGGCCGGGTCGCCGCGCCGGATCGTCAGGATCTCGGGCAAATGGCCGATCGCGCGGGCGCCGTGCCGCTCGGCGATCTGGAACGCAGCGTCGGCGGCGCCGCTCGGCTGCGTCTCCGGAGCCAGCGCCCCCGGCCGGCAGGCCAGCAGGGGCGTGAGGTAATCGACCGCCGCCAGCAACTCGGGATCGAAGGTTGGCGGCAGCAGAGGGCGCACCGGTCCGTTCGGTCGATCCTGGACCAGCGCGTCACCGTAGACCGCCTGCAGCTCGGGATCGGCCGCGAAGGCGGCGGCGATGCGGGCCGCAGCGCCCGAAACGAGGAGACCGTCGCCGAACAGCCGGATGCCGTCGCCCGGCGGGGCCGGCGCGGGCGGGAAACGGTCGAGGATGTTTTTCGGCAGAGTGAGCCGGTGATCGATCCCGATCAGGGCCGCCAGCTTCTGGCGGGCGCGCAGGCGTTTCCCCTGGAGCCGCGCGGCCAGGATCTCGCCCGTCGCCCGGGGCCGGCCCAGGAGCCCGCGCAGCGCGCCGAGCACCGCGCGCCCGGAGCGGCGCGGGATCCCGAGATGCAGCAACTGCGCGAGGCCCGCCACAGGCCTGGTCATCGGCGTCGCGTCATTCGAGATCCTCGCCGAAGGTCGTGACCGACAGGGCGGGATGGTAATAGGGATCGTGGCGGATCACAGCGCGCCAGCGCTCGGAGAACCGGGCCGCCTCCTGCTCGAAGCGGGCGCGCTTGGCCCCGACCGAGGGGCCCCGGCTCACGGATTCGAGGTGGGCCAGGGTGGCGGCGGGGGTCCAGACCGTCTTCCAGCCGCGAGCGCCCAGGCGCAGGCAGAAATCGACGTCGTTAAAATCTACCGGGAAGGCCTCGGCCTCGAAGCCGCCCACCGCCAAATATTTTTCCCGCGATACGGCGAGGCAGGCGGCGGTCACGGCCGAGACCTCGTGGGCCACGCGCAGGCGGCCAAGATGGCCGGGCGTATCGCCGGGGCGGCGGCGGAGGATATGGCCGGCCCGTCCCCCGAGGCCGACCACGACCCCGGCATGCTGCAGGGTGCCGTCCGCGTAGAGGAGCTTTGCGCCGACCGCCCCGACCTCCGGCCGGCTCGCCTGGCGGACCATCGCGTCGAGCCAGCCGGGCTCCAGCACCGCCACGTCGTTGTTGAGCAGCACCACCACCGCGCCCGTGGCCGCGGCGACGCCGGCATTGACCATCGCGGCGAAGTTGAACGGCTGCGGATCGATCAGGATCCGGACCCGCGGGTCGCGCCGCAGCGCTTCGTAATGCGCCAGCACGGCCGGATCGGTGGAGCCGTTGTCGACGATGATCAGCTCGAGGTTTGGGTAGGCGGTCTCAAGCAGCACGCCGCGGCAGACCCGCTCGATCAGGTCGAGCCGGTCCCGCGACGGGATCACGATGCTGGCTTTCGGGGCGGGTTGCGGCAGCGGCCAGCCCAGGTGGACGGCGCCGTTGCGGAGCGTCGCGCCGATCGGGGCATCCGAAGCCTTCAGGCGCGCGTCGAGCGCCTGCGCCCGGGCTGGTGGGTCGAGACACGCGCCGGTGGTGCGGGCGAGGACGCGCGGGACGTGGGCGCCACGCGCACCGGCGGCGATCGCGGCGCTCTCGATGGCCAGTTCCGCCTCGTCCAGGGGCCCGAGCGGCTGGGGAGGGAGCCGGGACAGCAGGGCTTGCGAGAACAGCGCGGCGCGGCCGACATAGCCGGTCGCCAGCGCGAGGTCCGGGCTCCAATCCGGCTTGAGCTGCGGCCGGCCATCGGGGCCGATCGCGTCGCCGTAAGCGAGATCCGCCTCCGCCAGGGCCGGCGCCAGCAGGGCAAGCGCGTCCGGGGCCGGGATGTCGCCCGGCCTGTGCAGGCACAGGGCGTCGGATTCGGCGATCAGTTCGGCGGCGGTCGCGTGACGATCCCAGAGCCGGTGATCGGCGCGGGGATCCGGCGTCGCGGGGAGCGCATCCTCCCAGGCGACCCCGACGGTCCGGGCCTGATGGATCTGCGCGTCGAGGGCATCGAGCGTCGCGGCGAGCGCCGCCTCTTCCCCGGACCGGGCCAGGACGAGGCAGCGGATCCGCAGGTCGGTCGGGGCGATCCGGACCGGGCGATTCCGCGACGCCGCCCAGGATCCGTAGTGCCGCAGGGGCGTCACCGCGCAGGCGCCGCGCAGGGTATCGCGGTAGCGCCGCTCGGATCCGCGCAGGCGCTCGTAGAGCGCCGAGACGAAGCGCCAGGGCCGGCGCAGCAGGCACTGGGCCAGTACCGACACCTCGCGCCGGGTCCCGACCCGCTCCAGCACGAAGCCGGCTCCCGCCGACAGGCGGATCTCCCGCGTATCCGGCGGGATCAGGCCGAGCCAATGGGCATAGCCGTGCGACGCGCCCGGGAGGATGAAGTCCTGCGGGGTGCCGTCCACCCCGCGCAGGACCCGCAGGATCGGGCGGCGCGGCGCCACACCGGGATCGCCGGCATAGCTCAGCACGATCCAGCCGACCGGATGGTCGGGCAGGACGAGGCGGCGATCGAAGACCGGATCGTCGGCCGGCTCCAGGTGAAACCGCGTCGCGCGGCCGAGCCAGGCTGTGCCGTGTCCGGCTGTCCCCGTCAGCGAGTTCGGATCGACGAGACGCGCCGCGGCATCACTGGGCAGCGTCGCCTCCGCCGGCGGGCTCAGCGGCTGCGGGCTCGGCCACCGCCGGCTTCTTGCGCCGCGGCTTGGCGGCGGGCTTGCCGCCGGTGCCCTTGCTGGTGCCGACACCGACGGTGATCTCGTAATCCTCGGCGGCCGCCGGCGGCACCGTCAGTTCCTCGGCGACGATGGTGGTGAAGCCTTGGGCCTCCCCCGGTCCGACGACCACGCTGGAATGCTCGACGCGGCTCGCGACGACCTTGCCGTCCTGGCGGATCTGGATCGTCACCGGCACGTCGAACCGGCCGGGCGCGCCCTTCGGGCCGAGCAGGACGTTGGCCTCGACGCCGACCTTGACGGTGACCGAGCCGTCCTGGCGCCGGGCGCATTCCCGGGCGAGCCGCCCGACCGAGAACTGCGTCCGCACCTCGCTCCCGGCGAGCACGCGATACGCGGCCCCGTTCTCGGCCACCTCGACGGGCGGGCAATAGGGCGGATCGAGGCTCTGGGGTTGCGACGGCGGCACCGTCGTGCCGCCGAACTTGAACAGGTTGGAGAAGACGTTGCCGTCCTCCGCGCAAGCCGGGCTCGCCGACAGCGCCCCGGCGAGGATCAGGCCGCACAGGCCAAGGACCAGGTCACGACCTCCGATCATCGCACGGCTCCCGAGCGGCCTCGTCATTTCAAGCTGTCGAACCCGGCCGCGAAGCCCTTCATCGACAGCGGAATGCCGACGCCTTCCTCGGGCGTCTGGAACACGATGAAGGTCGCCTGCGTGCCGCCCTTGAACTGGCGGATCAAGCCGTCATCCATCACCACCTCGGCCACGCAACCGGTGGTGAGGCAGCGCACGAAGCCGGCCCGGCCGACATCAGTCTGGTCGATCTTCAGGCCGAGGCCGGAGGGGAGGAGCACGCCCAGTGGCGCCACCACCCGCAGCAGATAACCGCGGTTGTCGGCCGTCTTCAGGACGATCACCACCAGGGTGAGATTCGGGCGGTCCTCCGCGGCCAGGTACTGCACCAGGGCGCATTGCTCGGCCTTCGCGCCGGCCGGCGTCTCGCAGCGCAGCTGCCAGTCGTCGAAGGTCTTGCGCACCATGCCCTGGGCGGCGGCCGGCCCGGCGGATGCGAGCCCTGTCGCGGAGAGGGCGAGGGATACCGGCAGCGCGACGCGCCGGACCACGCGCCGAAAACGATCGAGCTTCGCGTGAAGCGGCACCACCGAACCCTTCGGAACGCCACCGCCGAGGACCGGCAGGGCCGTAAAATCGGGGGTGTTCCGACCATGGTCCGCCCCGCGCTGTCAAGCGATGCCGGCCCCGGTGTTGCGCCTGGACGCTACCCGAGAGTTGCAGAACGGCCTAAATGAAGGGAGCTCTTCCTCCAGCGCAGGATCCTGAAGCTGTGATGCGCCTGTTCGCCCTCTCGGCCGGCTTCCTGCTGGCCACCCTCGCGCAGGCCGGGGCGCAGTCGCTTCCGGTCGGCGAAACCACGTATGTGGAACACTCCCTGAACCGCTCCGACACGCTGATCGTCGAGCATCCGCCGGTGGCGGTGAACCCGTATGGCGG
The DNA here is from genome assembly GCF_022829365.1 of Methylobacterium sp. J-077. Taxonomy (GTDB): domain Bacteria; phylum Pseudomonadota; class Alphaproteobacteria; order Rhizobiales; family Beijerinckiaceae; genus Methylobacterium. The sequence goes on from NZ_JAKSYJ010000014.1 coordinate 7,811, forward strand.
CCGCAACGGCCAGGCCGCGATCGCCGGCTATTGCCGGGAGGGCGGCCTCGTCCGCCGCCGCGACACCTTCGGCAACCCGGTGATCATCCGCCAGCGCGAGATCTGCGACAGCGTCGCCCCGCGCACGCTCGAACCCGGCCAGGTCGATCCCAGGCCGACCTGGCCCGGCGAGGCCGTGACCCGCGAGAAGGTCCTGCGCGCCAAGGGCTGAGGCCCGATCAGCCGTAGCGGTGCAGGCTGGTGCCGTTGCGCTTCAGCCACGCTTCGGCCGCGTCGACATGCGGGCAGAGGCTGCGCAGCAGCGCCCAGTACCGGGCCGAGTGGTTCATCTCGCGCAGATGCGCCATCTCGTGGGCGACGAGGTAATCGAGCACCATCGGGGGCGCCAGGATCAGGCGCCACGAGAAATTCAGCTCGCCGCGCGCGGTGCAGGAGCCCCAGCGGCTGCGGGTGTCGCGCAGGGTGATGCGCACCGGCCTTTGACCGAGCAACGGCGCGTAGCGCTCCACCGCCCCCGTCAGATCCTGACGCGCCTCGCGGGTCAGGAAATCCCGGACCCGGCGCGGGACATGGGCGGGCTCGCAGGAGACCGAGATCACGGGCTCCGTCTGTCCCTCCCCCTGCCCGACCTCGACGCGCACCGCCCCGCTGCGGGTGCCGCGCAGATGCACGCGATGCGGCTCGCCGCGCAGGGGCAGGATCGCGTCGGGAACGAACAGGACTCGCTCGGGCACGCGCGCCAGGCGTGCCGCGATCCAGCCGGCATGGCTGGTGGCGAAACGCTGCGCCGTGTTCACCGCGGTCCGGCTCGGCAGGGTGATCACGACCTCACCGGTGGCCGCCGAGACCCGCAGGGTGATCCGGCGCGCGGTCGGGCGACGGCGCAGCGCGATCTGGAGGCTGGCTCCCTCGTGCTGGACCTCGAGGTGGTCGGGATCGGGACGACGCAGCAGCGCGAACGACATGGCACCGTTCTAGCCGGCCCCGGACCGGGGCTCCAGATCCCGACCTCGGGAATCGCGACGGTTCCGGCGTGGCGGCTCTGCGCCGAGCGGCGGCGTCAGCCGGCGAGCGCCCGGGTCCAGACCTCGGTGTCGGGCATCACCAGCAGGGCGGCGGCGGCGAGCGCGATGCCGTAGGGGATGCCGGTCTTGGCATCGTGGAGATGCAGCGCGAACGGCAGGCGCGCGACGCGCCGCGGCAGCGGATAGGCGCGGGCGGCCAGGATCGCCAGGGTCAGCGCCCCGCCGAAGATCGAGGCTACCAGCAGGTAATCGCCCAGGCCGTCGAAGCCGAGCCACAGCGCGGTGGCAGCGGCCAGCTTGGCGTCGCCCCCGCCGATCACCCCGAAGGCGAACAGCGTGAAGGTCACCGCCAGGACCGCGGCGCCGGCGCCGAGGTGAAGTCCGATCTCGGCCCAGTCCATCGGGCCGGTCAGGGCGAGCAGGGCGAAGCCCGCGACGAGGGCCAACGAGATCCGGTTCGGGATCAGCATCGTCAGCAGGTCGCTCGCCGCCGCATAGGCCATCAGGAACGGGAACAGCACCAACAGGCCGAAACCCGCCGTGCCGAGGCTCGCGATCGCCGATCCTGCGCCAACCATCTCGGGGCCAACCCTATCCATGCCCGACGGGGAAGCGGCTCGGGATCGAGGCCGCCGCCGAACGGCGGATCCGGCCGGCCGAGACCCCATCGCTGCACGCGATGGAACCTCGAACCTGCCGCAGATCCTGACCGTGAAGAGACTCGATCAGTTCAGGTTGCCGGCGATCGCGCTGAACTTGGCGGTGAGCGACGTGCCGACGGTCTTCAGCGCGCCGATGATGACGACGGCGATCAGGGCGGCGATCATGCCGTACTCGATCGCGGTGGCGCCGGACTCGTCCGAGGCGAAACGCGAGAACAGGGTCTTCATGGGGGGCGATCCTTCGATCAACAATTTGCAGCGCGAGTTTTGAGAGGTGACCGACGAAGATTTGTATGTCTCGATCGGCGGCCATTGGACATTGCCGGGTACGCCTTGAAATTCGGTTAAATCGCGCCTCGATCAAAGTTCGGTCGCGGTCCCCTGCGAGCTTAGTGAAAGATCGGTTTCGTCATTGCCGTCGATTGGTGCCACTGTCTCATGCTTAGCGGTTCCTTCATCGATCCCGGACTACCGTTCAGGCTTCAGGCGTCGCCACGCGCAGGCGCCGGCCGCTTCCGAGAACCCCGATGCGCCGCACCCTGTCGAATGGGGCCCGAGCCGGCCTCGTCCTCCTGCTGACGGGCGCATCGGTCGCGGCCGGCCAGCCGGAGCCGCTGCCGATCGTCACCGTGCTGGTGGACAACGCCAAGGTGATCCGCCTGCCGGAGAAGACCGCGACCGTCATCGTCGGCAACCCGATCATCGCCGAAGTGACGCCGCAGAAGAACGGCGTGCTCGTGCTCACCGGCAAGAGCTTCGGCTCGACCAACCTGATCGCGCTCGACACGGCTGGCGGGCTGATCGCCGAGACCATGATCCGGGTCGAGGCGTCGCGGGATTCGACCATCACGGTCCAGCGCGGCTTGGATCGGGAATCGCTGTCCTGCACGCCGAACTGCCAGCCGGCCGTGCAGCTCGGCGACTCGGCGAATTATTTCGGGACGACCAGCGGCCAGGCCGATGCCCGCCGCAAGCTCGCCACCGGCGGGGGCGCCGCAGGCCCCCAAGCCGCCGACCACTGAAACCGGCCGCCCGCTCCCGACCGCGACATCGCGCGGACGCTGGGGCAAGATCCACCTTCGGCTCGATCCGGCGCGATCCCGCCCGGCGCGCCGTCAGGGAGGTCTCTCGCCGATGCCCGGCATCACGCTCAATCCGCCGCCGCCCGCCGTCGATCCCGACATGCTCGCGGCGTTCCAGGACGTCGCCACGGCGACGATCAGCGACTGTCTCGACAGGATGCCGGTCCTGCTCGGCCTGCGCGCCTTCCACCGGCGAGGCCGGCTGCTCGGCACGGCCGTCACGGTGCGGGTGCGGACCGGCGACAACCTCGCCATCCACCAGGCGCTGGAGCAGGTCCGTCGCGGAGATGTGATCGTGGTCGATGGCGGCGGCGACACCAGCCGGGCGCTCGTGGGCGACATCATGAAGGCGATCGCCGAGAGCCGGGGCGTGGCGGGCTTCGTGATCGACGGGGCGGTGCGCGATACCGACGCCTTCGCGGATTCGGATTTCCCCTGCTACGCCCGTGCCGCGACGCCGCGGGGGCCGTTCAAGACCGGGCCCGGCGCGGTCAACCTGCCGGTGTCCATCGGCGGCTGGACGGTGAACCCGGGCGACGTGGTTTTGGGCGATGCGGACGGCGTCGTCACCTTCCCGCCCGCCCTCGCGCCGAGCCTGATCGAGGCCGTGCGCGCGCAGGCGGCCCGGGAGGCCGAGGTGCTCGCGCTGATCCGGGCAGGCCGGTACGACGGCCGCTACGCCCGGGAGGCGAAGGGCTGAGGATCCACCGGCACCGCCTTGCGGATCAGGCGCCGCCCGTGGACGATGGCGCATGGAGTCCCAGACCCTCACCTACGCCATCGGCGACATCCACGGCTGCGCCGAGCTGCTCGATAGCTTGCTGGACCGGATCGCCGCCCATGCCGGGGACCGCGCCCACCGGCTGGTCTTCCTGGGCGACTATATCGACCGCGGCCCCGACAGCGCCGCGGTGCTGCGCACGGTCAGCCGGCTGAACTGGGCCGAGCCCGAGCGCGTCACCTGCCTGATGGGCAACCACGAGCGTATGCTGCTCGACGCGCTGCTGACGCCGGAAGCCGCGCGGCACTGGCTCTACAACGGCGGCGAGGAGACGCTCGACTCGTTCGGCGCGCGGGATCTCGGCGGCCTTCCGCGCGACACCCTCGACTGGCTCGAGGCACTGCCGACCCTGCACGGGGACGCGGCCCACTGGTACGTCCATGCCGGCCTCCAGCCCGGCACCGCGGCGCCGGATTCGGACGCCCACGACCGCCTGTGGATCCGGGAGCCGTTCCTGGAGGGGGACCACGATTTCGGCCGGCACGTGGTCCACGGCCACACGCCGCAGCGGGACGGCCGCCCGGACATCCGCCGGTTCCGGACGAATCTCGACACCGCCGCGGTCTATGGCGGCGCGCTCACGGCCGGACTCTTCTCCGACGCGCAGGGGCCGGCGCTGGAATTCCTGTCGGTGCCCGCCGCCTGAACCCGAGCCCGCTACGAGGCGATCTTCTCCCGGACCTGGATGTCGGGGCTCGACGCGCCGCAGGTCGGCAGGCTCTCGACCGGGCCGTGGACCGCCGAGGTGGTCGACGACAGGTCGTGGTAGCAGATGCAGCCTTCGGCGAAGTAATGGTGCACCAGCGCCTTGCGCGAGTGGCGCAGGTCGTTGCGGGCCGATCCGCCGTGCAGGAGATTGGCGTGCCAGAACAGCACGTCGCCCTTGCGGGCCAGGAAGTGCCGCGGCTCGGCGCCGTGATCGGCGATCTCGCGCTTGATCGCGGGCTCGTAATGCTCCGCATAGGCCGCGTAGCCGCGCTCGCGGAAATCGTCCGTCGAGATGCCGACATCGTGGCTGAACAGGTACGGCAGGCGGTGGGTGCCGGGATAATAGACCAGCGGCCCGCAATCGGCATGGATGTCCTCCATGGCGACCCAGCACGCGGCGAGGTAGCCGATCGGGTAGGTGGTCATGTGGATCGAATCCGAGTGCTCGGATTGCTGGCTGCCCTTGTGCGAGGCGATGGTCTGGAACGGGATCGCCTGCCGGCCGAGCACCAGGCTGCTGAAATTGATCAGCACCGGATGCTTGAGCAACCGATCGAGCGCCTCGACCTTGAGGTGCGGGTTCAGGTAGCGGCCCGGATGGGGATCGTCTTCGGCCGCCTTCTCGGGGGCGAGGGTGAGATCGCCCCGGGCGATCGCGGCCTCGTAGGCGGACCAGGCCTCGTCGATCGTCGCCGGGTCGATCGCCCCGCGGGCGACGTAATATCCGTGCGCCGTCCAGTAACGGCAAATCTCGGCCTGCTCGGTGGTGATCTCACCGCGGGCCAGACGCCGTTCAATCGTCTCCAAAGCGTCGGGATGGTCGAGCCACGGGCTGGGACCCGATTCCGGAAAGTTTTCTGCCCGGGAGATCTTGATGCAGCCGATATCGACCGGAATGTCGGCGTCCACCGCGAAGGGCCGGACCGCCTCTGGGACGGTTGGGCGCCTCATGTTGCGTCTCCGCGTGATGAGACGCGCGACGTTGATCCACGACCGTGCAGCCGTCGCCAGCCGCGAGTTTGCCTTCGCCATGCTCCGTCCCCCCGGATCGGTCCCATGATGCGGATCGGATAAGAGAGGAATACGGTCTTACTGAGGCGTATCGGGAACGCGATCCGCACCGGCTCACCGTCAGGTCGGCGTCCGGTCTTCGCGCCGACCCGGCCCGGGAATCAGCGCGCCGATCGCGCCCACGAGCCAGCCGCCCATCAGGGCGAAACCGCCGATGGGCGCGGCCATCGGGAAGAGCGGGTGCTGCAGCCAGGTGCGCACCGAGAGGTCGCCGCAGAACAGGATCAGGCCGAGGACGAGGAGGCCGGCCGCGGCACGGGCGAGCCCGTGTCGCGCCAGACCGACGGCGCCGAGTCCGAGCAACGCCAGGATCGCAGGGGCGTGGAACAGCAGGAACTGCGCGGCGGTCTTGAGCGAATCCGCCCCGGGGATGTGCGCCGCCGCGGCGCTGAGCGCGACACCGAGCAGCCCGGCGAGGCAGGCCAGAGCCATCAGTGCGCGATCGAGCCCCGACACCCTCACGCGCCGCGCTCGACCAGAAGCTTGGCGACGGCCGCGCGCAATTCGGGCACGCCGAGATCGTCCCGGCTGGAGGTGAGGATCACCTGCGGGAAGGCGGCCGGGCGCTTGGCCAGGCCGGCCTGGATGCCGGCGATCCGGCTCGCGACCTCGCCCTTCTTCAGGGAATCGGCCTTGGTGAGCACGACCTGATAGCTCACCGCGGCCTTGTCGAGACCATCGAGCACGTCGGTGTCGATCGACTTGAAGCCGTGGCGGGCGTCGATCAGCATGAACACCCGGGCGAGGTTGGCCCGGCCCTTGAGGTAGGCGTGGATCAGCTGGGTCCAGGCCTCGACCTTGGCCTTCTCCACCGCCGCGTAGCCGTAGCCCGGCATGTCGACCAGCGACAGGCGGTCGCCGATCCGGAAGAAGTTGAGCTGCTGGGTCCGCCCCGGCGTGTGCGACGTGCGCGCGAGCGTGTTGCGGCCGGTCAGCGCGTTGATCAGGCTCGACTTGCCGACATTCGAGCGCCCCGCGAACGCGATCTCCACGCCCTCCATGGGCGGGATGCGGTCGAGCACCTGGGCAGCCGCGTAGAAGTCGGCGGCGCCGGCAAACAGCAGGCGGCCGGCCTCCAGGAGGTCGGCCGCGTCGTCGTCAGTCTCGGTCACGGCTTTCCTTATCAGCCCTTGGTGGTGGCCGCCGCCTTGGTGCCGCCGCGCCGGAACGTGGACCGCAGGTTGTCCCACAGCTCCACCTTCACGCCGTTGCGACGCATGATGACGTATTGCTGGGTCACCGACAGGGTGTTGTTCCAGGCCCAGTAGATCACCAGGCCTGCCGGGAACGAGCCCAGCATGAAGGTGAACACGATCGGCATGAAAGTGAAGATCTGCGCCTGGACCGGGTCCGGCGGCGCGGGGTTCATCTTCATCTGCACGAACATGGTCACGCCCATGATCAGCGGCCAGACGCCGAGATGGACGAAGTCCGGCGCCGGGAAGGGCAGCAGGCCGAACAGGTTGACGATGCTCGTCGGATCCGGGGCGGCGAGATCGTGGATCCAGCCGAAGAACGGCGCGTGCCGCATCTCGATGGTGATGAACAGCACCTTGTAGAGCGCGAAGAAGACCGGGATCTGGATCAGCACCGGCCAGCAGCCGGCGACAGGATTGATCCTCTCCTTCTTGTACAGCTCCATCGTGGCCTGCTGCTGCTTCATGCGGTCGTCCTTGTACCGCTCCCGGATAGCGGCCATCTCGGGCTGCACGGCCTTCATCTTGGCCATCGAGACGTAGGAGCGGTTGGCGATCGGCAGGAACAGCAGCTTCAGGCAGAAGGTCACCACCAGGATCGAGACGCCGAAATTGCCGAACAGGTGGTAGAAGAAGTCCAGAGCCCGGAACATCGGCTTGGTGATGAAGAAGAACCAGCCCCAATCGATCATCAGATCGAAGTGCTTGATGCCGAGGTCCTTCTCGTAGTTGTTGATCAGGTTCACTTCCTTGGCGCCGGCGAACAGGCGCTGGGTCGTGGTGGCGGTGGCGCCGGCGGCGAGGTTCACGGCGTCGCCGCGCACGCTCGCCTGGTAGACGTTGGTGGCGCCGTCGGTGCGGTCGGTGAAGGCGCCGGTATAGGGCACGTCCTGGTCGCCGGGCATCACGGCCGCCGCCCAGTACTTGTCGGTGATGCCGACGAAGCCGCCGGTCACGCCGTTCCAGGCCTTGCCCTTGGTGTTGGCACCGCCATAGGCGCCTTCCTTGGCGAGCTTGTCGTAGGTGAATTCCTGCAGGCCGTCGTTGCCGAGATAGCCGATCATGCCCTCGTGCAGGACGTAGTAGCCCTGGGTGTGCGGCTTACCCCAGCGCGAGACGAGGCTGTACGGGTAGAGCGTCACCGCGCCCGAGCCCTTGTTCTCGACCTCCTCGCGGACCGTGAACATGTACTTGTCGTCGACCGCGATGATCCGCTTGAAGACGAGGCCGGCGCCGTTGTCCCAGGTCAGGGTCACGGGCATCCCGGGGGAGAGGCTCTTGCCGTCGCTGGTCCAGAGGGTGTCGCTGCCGGGCAGCGGCCCGGCATTGGCGCCGACCCAGCCGAACTCGGCGTAGTACGGCGTCTCGCTGCCCGCGGGCGAGAACAGCACGATCTCCGGGCTCTTCGGGTCCACGGTCTCGTGGTAGTTCTTGAGCGACACGTCGTCGACGCGGCCGCCCTTCAGGGCGATCGAGCCACTGAGCGCCGGGGTCTCGATGCGGATGCGCGGCGAGCGGGTGAGCGCCGCCTCGCGCGAGACCGGGCCGCCCTGTCCGGGCACCGTGCCGGGCGCGGGGGCTGCCGGCCCGCCCTCCTTGGGCGAGGGCGACGGCACCCCGTCCGGGGTCACGCCCGGCGGCTGTTGCTGTTGCGCGGCCTTGTTCTGCGCCTCGATCAGGCGCTGCTGCTCCACCCGGGGGCCGGCCACGAAGTACTGCCAGCCGAGCAGCACCAGCAGCGACAGGCCGATGGCCACGAACATGTTCGTCTTGTCATTGCCCATCGGGGACACCGCCGCACGCGTTCGGAGTGGCAACAGGAGCGGCGCCGGGCCCATCGGGTCGGCGCGCTTCCGCGATTCGGGGACCTCTCGCACGCTCCTGTGACGGATCGAGATCCGCTGCGCCGGAGGGTGCAGGTCGCGCGGGGGCTTGCCCCGCATCGCGCTGGAGAGGTTTGGTTTTGGACGGTGGACCACCGGACTTGCCGTTGGATTTGCCGCCGGACCGCTGGCCGGGCGGCCGCGGCGCGGCCGGGCGCGTCACGGTCGGGATGGCGCGGCGAAGATCCTCGGCCAGAACCTCGAAGGCCGCTGTCAGGGCCGGGCGCCGGGCGATCAGCACGATATCGGCGGGCAGCCGGGCCAGTTCACCCGGCAGATCGGACGCGACCAGGCTCACGGCCGCGCGCAGGCGCCGCCGGATGCGGTTGCGCTCGACCGCATGGCCGACGCGCTTGGTGATGGTGAAGCCGAGCCTCAGCCCATCCGCGGCCTGCGGATCACGCAGCCGCCCCTGGGCGGTCATGCGCTCGGTATGGAAGCGGCGGCCCTCGGCTGTCGCCAGGAAGTCAGGCCGCTTCTTCAGCCGCTCGATCGTCGCCATCGATGGTTCGATCCCGGCCGATCTCATTGCTTGTGCTGCATGACGCGTTCGGAAAACCGGGTTCCACGTGTCCGCGTCATGCTCACGCCTCGGAACGCGGCTGCCTGAGCAGGGCCGCGCCGACGAGGATCCGCCGGCTCAGGCCGACAGCTTCTTGCGGCCGTGGGCGCGACGGCGCGCGATCACCTTGCGACCACCGGCGGTGGCCATGCGCGCACGGAAACCGTGGCGACGCTTACGGACGAGCTTGCTCGGCTGGTAGGTTCTCTTCATGGCTCAGAGCCTTCAAAGGTCGAGGCGCGCTCGCGGGCGGCTAATGCCGCACCCGACCTTCACGCGTCCTGGTTGTCTGCAAACACGAAGGGCGCCCATGCGGGGCGCCACGTCGCGAGTGGCGGGCTTATGGCGGATGGGTCCCGCGAAGTCAACGTTTCGCGGACGTCTTCCTGGGTCTCAATGCCCCTCGAACTGCATCAGGGCGCGCACCTCGACGCCCATGTCGCGCAGGCGCTGCGCCCCGCCGATCTCCGGCAGGTCGATCACGAAGCAGGCGGCCACGATCTCGGCGCCGATCTTCTGGAGCAGGTTCACCGCGGCGGTCGCGGTGCCGCCCGTGGCGATCAGGTCGTCGACCAGCAGCACCTTGTCGCCGGGCTTCACGGCGTCGACGTGGATCTCGATCTCGTCGGTGCCGTATTCGAGCGCGTAGGCCATCGAGACGGTCTTGTGGGGCAGCTTGCCCTTCTTGCGGATCGGCACGAAGCCGCAGGACAGCTGGTGCGCGATCGCCCCGCCGAGGATGAAGCCCCGCGCCTCGATGCCGGCCACCTGGTCGATTCGCCCCCCGGCATAGGGATGGACCAGCGCGTCCACCGCCCGCCGGAAGGCGCGCGGGTCGCTGAGCAGCGTGGTGATGTCGCGGAAGATGATGCCGGGCTTCGGGTAGTCGGGAATCGAGCGGATCGATTCCTTCAGCGCGACGTGGCGGCGGGCTTCCATGGGTTCGGGCCTTCCGTGGGGGACGGCGCGCTTAAAGCAGAAGCCCCGATCCCTGACCAGTTTTGAGGATTCTCGCGGCGGATCAGGCCGCCTGGACCTTCTTGAGGAGGGCGAGCAGTTCCCGGTGCAGCACCTCGTTGCCCGAGGCCACCGAGCGGGCGGCCAGCGGCTCGGCCGCCCCGTCCGCCGAGGTGACGTAGCCGCCGGCCTCGCGCACCAGGATCACGCCCGCGGCGAAATCGTAGGTCTGGAGGTCGCGCTCCCAGTAGCCGTCGAGGCGCCCGCAGGCGACATAGGCGAGGTCGAGGGCCGCCGAACCCATCCGCCGCGTGCCGCCGGCCACCGCCATCACGGCGCCGATCTCGCGGAGCAGGCGCGGATGGCTGCCGCGGCCGAGATAGGGCGTGCCGTAGCCCACCAGCGCGTCGGCCATGTCCTGCCGGCCCGAGACCCGCAGGCGGCGGTTGTTGAGATAGGCGCCCTTGCCGCGCTCGGCGACGAACAGCTCGTCCTTGATCGGATCGAAGATGACGCCGGCCACGATCTGGCCGTCGCGCTCCAGCCCGACCGAGATCGCGAAATGCGGCACGCCGTGCAGGAAGTTCGAGGTGCCGTCGAGGGGGTCGACGTGCCAGGTGTGGCTCTTGTCGGTGCCCTCGATGATCCCGTTCTCCTCCAGCACGAGGCCGTAGCCGGGCCGCGCCTTCATCAGGGCGTCGCGCAGGGTCTCCTCGGCCTTCCGGTCCGCGGCGGAGACGAAATCGCCCGGGCCCTTCCGCGAGACCTGGAGGTTCTCGACCTCGCCGAAATCGCGGCGCAGGCCGCGGGCGGCCTTGCGCACGGCATCGACCATCACGGTCATGAGCGGGGAGGAGATCATTTTTCTTGAGACTTTTCGCCGGGGAGAATTGGTGCTGTGGTTACAGGGGCGCGCCTGAAAAGACGAGATGGGGGCGGGAGATGGGCGGGCGCGGAGAGTGCAGCGGCTCCCCCTCCCCCCTGTGCGGGGGAGGGTGGCGCGCGAAGCGGGTCGGGAGAGGGGAGCGACGGCGCAGAATAAAGCTGCGCCCTTCATGAAAGCAGCGCCTGTTCCTAAACCCGCGCTCCCCTCTCCCTCCCCCACAGAGGGGGGAGGGAGAGGCGGCGCGCGACACGATCTAGAAAAATCTACTCCGCCGCCTCGACGAACACCGTCCCGGCCCGCGGCAGGTCCAGGGTCTCCCAGGTCTCGGCCAGCGCCGCGGCGAGGCGGGCGATGTGGGCCGCGTCGTGGAACGGCGAGGGCGTGATCCGCAGGCGCTCGGTGCCGCGCGGCACCGTCGGGTAGTTGATCGGCTGGATGTAGATGGCGTGGCGCTCGAGCAGATGGTCGGCCGCCGCCTTGCACAGCTCCGCGTCCCCGACCATCACCGGCACGATGTGGGTCTCGGTCTCCAGCACCGGCAGGCCGGCTTCGGTGAGCGCCGCCTTGGTGGCGGCGGCCTGGGCCTGGTGCGCCTCGCGCTCGGCGTTCGAGCGCTTCAGGTAGCGCACCGAGGCCCGGGCGGCCGCGGCCACCGCCGGCGGCAGCGCCGTGGTGAAGATGAAGCCCGGGGCGAAGCTGCGCACCGCGTCGCAGATCGCCGCCGAGGCGGTGATGTAGCCGCCGACGCAGCCGAAGCCCTTGGCGAGCGTCCCCTCGATCACGTCGACCCGGTGCATCACGCCGTCGCGCTCACTGATCCCGCCGCCGCGGGGTCCGTACAGGCCGACCGCGTGGACCTCGTCGAGATAGGTCATCGCCCCGTAGGTGTCGGCGAGATCGCAGATCCTGCCGATCGGCGCGACGTCCCCGTCCATCGAGTAGACCGACTCGAACACGATCAGCTTCGGCCGGTCGCCGGCCGCGCGGAGCAGTTCCTCCAGGTGCTGGAGGTCGTTGTGGCGAAAGATCTTCTTGTCGCAGCCGGAATGGCGCACGCCCTCGATCATCGAGTTGTGGTTGAAGGCATCGGACAGGATCAGGCAGTCCGGGATCAGCTTGGCGATGGTCGAGATGCCGGCCTGGTTCGAGACGTAGCCCGAGGTGAAGACCAGCCCGGCCTCCTTGCCGTGCAGGTCGGCGAGCTCGCGCTCCAGATCGACCAGGGGCGAGTTGTTGCCGGCGATGTTGCGCGTGCCGCCCGCCCCGACGCCGCAGCGCGCGGCGGTGTCGGTCATCGCGGAGACCACCTCCTTGTGCTGGCCCATGCCGAGATAGTCGTTGGAGCACCACACGGTGATCTCGGTGGTCTTGCCGTCGGGCTTGCGCCATCTGGCGGTGGGGAACCGGCCGGAGATGCGCTCGATATCGGCGAAGACGCGGTAGCGCCGCTCGCCGTGGAGCTGGTCCAGGGCGCCCCGGAAATACCGCTCGTAGCCAGAGCCGGCGCGCGTCGAGCCCGCTTGGGCGAGCACCGTGCTGGGCATCCGGGTGACGGTCATCGAGCGTCCTTCGCGTGTGCGGCCGTGCGGGCGGTGCCGGCGCGGCACCCAAGTCCCGCGATCGAGGTACGGCCTCGGTCCAGTCCTTCGCGTGAGCGGCGAAAGATACGCGCGGATCTGGAACTGGTTCAAGGTAAGGTTCCGACATCGCTGCCCTGCGCCCGTTGAGAGGCGGGGACGAACTCGCTAGCCTCGCTGGAGGCCCCAACCCACCCGAACACGGCTCCAGATCCTTGAGCACCCGCCCGTCTTCATGCCGAACGGCCTGCCCCGGTGCGGGATCGCTTGTCTCAAGCCTGCGGCGGCGAAGGGCCGCGCGATGAGCGGGAGCAAGGATACGCGCGCCGAGCGCCTGAAGGCGGCGCTGCGGGAGAATCTGCGGCGGCGGAAGGCGCAGGGGCGCGGGCGCGCCGAGACCGAGTCGTCACCGGACGCCGACAGGTCCGGCCCTGAGGCGCCTGATTCCCGCGGTCCAGATTCCGACAAATCCGGTCTATAGGAGACGGCCAAGCCTGGGCGCCGCGGCGTCCACCAGGAGAACGGCCGGCCGCGCGCCCAGACGGTGCGCCGCCCGAGGACACATGATGGACCGCATTCACATCACCGGCGGCGCGCCCCTCAACGGCGTGATCCCGATCTCGGGCGCCAAGAACGCGGCGCTGCCGCTGATGATCGCGAGCCTGCTCACCGGCGAGACGCTGGAGCTGATCAACGTCCCCCGGCTCGCCGACATCTCCGCCCTGACCCGGATCCTCGGCAACCACGGCGTCGACCACATGGTCGTCGGCAAGCGCCCGGGGCAGACCACGGAGACCGGCCAGACCATCCGGCTGACCGCCTCGAACGTCATCGACACCACCGCCCCCTACGATCTGGTCTCGACCATGCGGGCGAGCTTCTGGGTGGTGGCGCCGCTGCTCGCCCGGTTCGGCGAGGCCAAGGTCTCGCTGCCGGGCGGCTGCGCCATCGGCACCCGGCCGGTGGACCTGCTGATCATGGCCCTGGAGCGGCTCGGGGCCGAGATCGAGATCGACGCCGGCTATGTGGTCGCCAGGACCAAGAACGGCCTGCGCGGGGCCGAGATCGCCTTCCCCAAGGTCACGGTCGGCGGCACGCATGTCGCCCTGATGGCGGCCTCGCTCGCCTACGGCACCACGGTGATCGAGAACGCCGCCCGCGAGCCCGAGGTGGTCGACCTCGCCGAATGCCTGAACAAGATGGGCGCCAAGATCCGCGGCGCCGGCACGCCCCGGATCGAGATCGAGGGCGTCGCCCGGCTGAACGGCGCCCGCCACGAAGTGCTGCCCGACCGGATCGAGACCGGCACCTACGCCATGGCGGTGGCGATGACCGGCGGCGACGTGATCCTCAAGGACACCCGGACCGAGCTGCTGCACTCGGCACTCGACGTGCTGTCGACCACCGGCGCCGAGATCAGCCAGGTCGAGGGCGGCATCCGCGTGCGCCGCAACGGCGCCGGCATCGCGGCCGTCGACGTGACGACCGACCCGTTCCCGGGCTTCCCCACCGACCTGCAGGCGCAGTTCATGGCGCTGATGACGCTCGCCAAGGGCCAGTCGCATATCCGCGAGACGATCTTCGAGAACCGATTCATGCACGTGCAGGAGCTGGCCCGCCTCGGCGCGAAGATCCGGCTCGAGGGCGACCTCGCCATCGTCGAGGGCGTCGAGCGGCTCAAGGGCGCGCCCGTGATGGCGACCGACCTGCGCGCCTCCGTCTCCCTGGTGATCGCCGGCCTCGCCGCCGAGGGCGAGACCCAGATCAACCGGGTCTACCACCTCGACCGCGGCTTCGAAGCGCTGGAAGCCAAGCTCGGGCGCTGCGGCGCGCAGATCGAGCGGGTGCGGGCGTAGGGCTGGGTTTGGTGCGGGATCGCTGCTCCTGGGGTGATCGCTTCGTTCGGTGATGCGACGCCGGCCGGATCGACAACCTCGTCATTCCGGGGCCGCGAAGCGGAGCCCGGGATGACAAGGTGGACGATCGGGCGTCGGGAGAATTCCCCAGCCTTCGCAGAGATAGTATCCCCAAAGGCGACGCCATGCCTGGTTCTAGGAGACCGCCCGTGGAGATCAGGCCGATCCGCTCGGAAGCGGACCACCGGGACGCGTTGCAGGAAATCGAGCGCCTTTGGGGCTCCCCACGGGGAACGCCGGCCGGCGACAAGCTCGATGTGCTCGCCACGCTCGTGGAAGACTACTGAAGAGCGGACCTTCCCGATCACGGCGGCCGACCCGGTCGAGATCCTGCACGCCGCCATCACCGATATGGGCCGCTCGCAGGCGGAACTGGCCCGCCTGCTCGGCTCGCGAGCGCGCGCCTCGGAGATCCTGAGCCGGAAACGGCCCCTCAACCTCGCGCAGATCCGCGCCATCAGCGAGGCTTGGCATCTGCCGATCGCGCTGCTGGCGGCGCCGTATCGTCTCGAACACGACGCCGCCTGAGCCGCCTCAGCCGCCGATCTGCCCGCGCTTGTAGCCGAAGCCCGGTATCGCGCAGCCGCAGGGCGCGTTGTACGGGGCGGGACGGGTCGGGCAATCGCCCCGGGCCGTGACGCAGAGGCTGCCGCTCCGCCAGCGCCGGTCATAACGGGGCCGATCGTACTCGTCGTCCAGGGGCGGAGGCGGCGGACGCCGACGCGGACGGTCGTCATCGTCGTAGGGCGGCGGCGGTGGAGGCCGGCGGGGCCAATCGTCCTCCGGTGGCGGCGGGGGCGGAGGCCGGCGGCGGCGGTCGTACTCGTAGCGGTCCGGCCCGGGGCGGCCGAACACGTAGACATCCGCGTCCGGGCCGACCTGCGCGCGCACCGGGGCGGCGACCAGCGGCGCCAGGATCAGGGCGGCCAGGGCCGCGAGCGGGATCCGTATCACCATCGTCGTCCTGCCTCGAATCGCCTCGGTCTTCCGGGCGGGGCTGGGGTAGCCTGGTGCGAGCCGGATGAACGCCGGCCGAGACCGTCATCCCGGACGCGGCCGTTGCCCGAACGGGGTCTGGCCGCTACCTACGCCCTGCCGCGAGGCCGCCGCCGTCGCCCGCGCCTACCTATCCCCGAGGATCCTTTCATGGAGCTGCTCAAGCTCGCCGCCCTCGATACCGAGGACCTGACCGTGATCTCCGCGCATCTCCAGGACGCGATCCTGCGGCCGGAGGATCTGACCTACCTGGCGGGCGAGCATCGCTTCCTGATGGTCGTGCGGCGCTTCGACTGGACGCCGGACGCCCCGCCGCGGCGGCGCCTGGCCGGCGTGCACGTCGAGCGCGTCCTGAGCGTCAAGACCCGCGGCCTGGCCCCGGGGGACGCGATGCCGATGAGCCTGCTCGCCCTCACCTTCGAGGCGACCGATCCGCCGTCCGGCCATATCGACATGGTGTTCTCCGGCGGCGCGGCGGTCCGGCTGACGGTCGAGTGCATCGAGGTCCGGATGAAGGATCTCGGCCCGGTCTGGGAGGCGGTCGCCCGCCCCGGCCACGAACTCGATGTCACGACCGCACCCGGCCCGGTGGCCTGAGACACACGAAAGACACCCGATGGTCCGGCTCGACAGCCAAGCTCCGAACTTCGCCGCCGACTTCGCGCGGCTGCTCACCGCGAAACGCGAGATCGCCGAGGATGTCGACGAGGCGGTGCGCGGCATCATCGCCGACGTCGTCGCTCGCGGTGACGCGGCCCTGGTCGACTTCACCCGCCGCTTCGACCGGCTCGGCGCAAACTTTTCCGCCGACGCCCTGCGGATCACCGAAGCCGAGATCGACGCGGCCGTGGCGGCTTGCCCGGCCGAGGCCCTGGACGCCCTGCGCCTCGCCGCCGAGCGGATCGAGGCGTTCCACGCCCAGCAGAAGCCCCAGGACCACCGGGCGACCGACGCGCTGGGCGTCACGGCCGGCTGGCGCTGGACGGCGCTGGAATCGGTCGGCCTCTACGTGCCCGGCGGTACGGCGAGCTACCCCTCCTCGGTCCTGATGAACGCGGTGCCGGCCCGGGTGGCGGGGGTGCCGCGGATCGTCATGGTGGTGCCGACGCCCGACAACACCCTCAACCCCCTGGTCCTGGCTGCCGCCCGCCTCTCCGGGGTCCACGAGGTCTACCGGGTCGGAGGCGCACAGGCAGTGGCGGCTTTGGCCTACGGCACCGCCAGCATCGCGCCGGTCGCCAAGATCGTCGGTCCCGGCAATGCCTGGGTCGCCGCGGCGAAGCGCCGGGTGTTCGGCCAGGTCGGGATCGACATGATCGCCGGCCCCTCCGAGGTGCTGATCCTGGCCGACGACCACGCCAATCCCGACTGGATCGCCGCCGACCTCCTGGCCCAGGCCGAGCACGACACCGCCGCCCAGGCGGTGCTGATCACCGACAGCGCCGAGCTGGCCGAGGCCGCTGAAGCCGCCGTCGAGCGGGCGCTCACCACCCTGCCCCGGGCCGAGATCGCCCGGGCGAGCTGGCGCGATTACGGCGCGATCATTCGGGTCCGGGATTTCGACGAGGCGGTGCCGCTGGTCGACCGGCTCGCCCCCGAGCATCTCGAGATCGAGACCCAGGATGCCGAGGCGCTCTCGGGCAAGATCCGCAACGCCGGCGCGATCTTCTTGGGGTCGCACACGCCGGAGGCGATCGGCGATTACGTCGGCGGCCCGAACCACGTGCTGCCCACCGCCCGCTCGGCGCGGTTCTCCTCCGGCCTCGGCGTCCTCGATTTCATGAAGCGGACGACGATCCTCGCCTGCACCCCGGAGAGCTTGCGGGCGCTCGGCCCGGCGGCGATAACGCTCGGCCGGTCGGAGGGTCTGGAGGGTCACGCCCGCTCCGTCGCGATCCGGTTGAACCTGTGAGGTCTTGGGGATGGCCGAAAAGCAGCGCGGGCCGAACCGCCTCGCCAAGGTAAGCCTGGACGAGGCGTCGATCGCCCGCGGCAATCCGGATCAGGAGCACGAGCGGGCGATCGCGCTGTTCGACATCCTGGAGGACAATTCCTTCACGATCCCGGGCCGGGAAGGGCCCTACATGCTCACGCTCGGCCTCGTCGAGAACAAGCTGTCCTTCGCGATCAGCACCGTGGAGGGCGAGCCGGTGATGACGCATCTCCTGTCGCTGACGCCGTTCCGGCGGGTGATCCGCGACTACGAGATGATCTGCGAGAGCTACTACAACGCGATCCGCACCGCCTCGCCGTCGCAGATCGAGGCGATCGACATGGGCCGGCGCGGCCTGCACAACGAGGCCTCCGACACGCTCAAGCAGCGCCTCGACGGCAAGGTCGATCTCGACCACGACACGGCCCGCCGCCTGTTCACCTTGATCTTCGCCCTGCACTGGAAAGGCTAGGGCGCCTTCCGGCCCCGAGCGGCGATGGCTGAGCCTTTCCCCGAGACCACCCCGAAGAAGCGGCGTGTGCAGTCGGTCCTGTTCATGTGCAACTTCAACGCCGTGCGTTCGGCCGCGGCCGAGGCGATCGCGCGGGCCTATTTCGGCAAGTCGACCTACGTGCAATCGGCCGGCGTGCGCTCGGGCGAGCCGACCGACCCGTTCATGATCGCGGCGCTCGACGAGGTCGGCATCGACGCGAGCCGGCATCGCCCCCGCACCGTCGAGCAGCTGGAGGATTGGGAGGGTCTGAACTTCGACCTGATCATCACCCTCTCGCCGGAGGCGCATCACCGGGCCCTCGACCTGACCCACACGCTCGCGGCCGATGTCGAGTACTGGCCGACGCCGGACCCGACGCTGCTGCAGGAGGCCTCCCGCGAGCAGCGCCTCGAGGCCTACCGGGACGTGCGCGACGGGCTCACCCGGCGGATCAAGGCGCGGCTGAAGACGTAGGGTATCGTCCCGCAAGGTGGTCGCCGGCTTTCGGTGAACGATGATGCTCCCGCAGGGTCACGCGCTCGACCCGGGACAGCAGGCAGCCGGGCCGGGCGGTGTGGACGTTGACGAAGGCCGTACGCGGGTCGTCGAGGGCGTGCAGCAACGCCGCATCCACCTCGGCGCCGGCACAGACATGGCCGAGGTCGTACAGGCAGAGATCCTCCGCGTCGTAGGCCCGGACCGACACCAGGGTATTGGCGCGGATGATCGGGGCGACGACATCCGCGGCGTCGAATCCCGGGCAGGTTTGCGCGTGCAGAAAGATCGGGCTCGGCGCCCAGTAGATGCCGCGCGGACGCCCGAAATCGTAGGATCCGAGCAGCATCGACTCCCCCGGCTCGGCGCAGCGCAGGCAGCGCCGGCACGGAAACCCGGTCGCGCTGGTCGCCGTGACCCGCCGCACCGGGTTGTCGAAATCGTCGCGTCCGCTGCGGCGGAAGCGTGCCGCGACGGCGTCGTCGATCGGGATGCAGCGGTATCGGGTCATGAGGCTCTCCGGGTCCCCTGAACCGTGCCGGTTCGGCGGGGGGAAAGCGTCCCGTTCCTTGCGGCAGACTCCGCGGCCTGTCCGCATGTCGGACGCCTGCGGCCGGGCGGCCTTGGCGGGCGGGAACATTTAGCAACGGATTGTAATGACGCCCCTTCCGCGGCGTTCGAGAACGTCTTAGCCCGGAGATCGGTTTGATATGAGTCTGTATCATGGCTCGATGTGCCGGAAACAACCTAATGTTGAAACGCTTTTATTTGCCGGCTTGCTTTTTTATATTCGGATTCACGGGCAGCGCGGCCCACGCACAATGGAGTCCGATCGGGAGCTTACTTGACGTTCCCGTCACGCAGAACTGCTCGATTACCGGGGGAAACATCGCTCTTGCCCGAACCGACGGAATGTTCCTATGTTCTCGCAGATCAGAATTGGTGAACGCTCAGGTTCCGGACGCGAGCCACTTCTACATGGTTCATGAATACGGACTTCTTGCGATCCATACCAACTCCCACCGGCTGGCGGATTGCTGGGCCGCCCATCAACTGAAAACCGCCCACAATGGCACGTATTACGTCAAGCAATGGATCACGCATTGGAAGAACTACGGGACGGCCCTGGCGAACTTCGGCACTCCTGAGCAAAGGATCTCCAATGTCCGGGCATGCTGCGGCTGCGGCGTATAGGCGCCTTGCCGCGCGGCAATCTCGATCCCGGGCGCCGATCACCGAAGACTCTGGCGCAGCCCCTGTTGCCGACCAGGCAGGCCCGGACCGGTACCAACGTGTCGACGCGGAGGGTCGGGGCGATGACGCCCGTCACCAAAGCGGATCCCGGGCAGGGTTGCGCGGGCGCCTGAAACCGTCGGATCCGAGCCGCATCGCGCCCCGCCGGGATGAAACGCCCGCGGCGGCGCAGACATTTCGCCGCCCCGTGTAACCGCCGCATCTCCGCCAGCTCCGCACAATATTTCATATATCCAGATCCGGAGGTAGATTGAAAAAAGCGCGGATGCCCGGAATCATGCTATGTCCAACTTGCGATTGTTTATTTTAACTGTGCAGGCCGTGATCTTTCATTGTGCAACCGCCAGCGCACAATGGAGCCCGGCCGGAAGTCTATTGAATGTTCCCGTTACAAGGAATTGCAATCAGACATCGGGGGCTGCTGCATTCGCCAAGCCGGACGGCCTGTTCCTGTGCCCGGCCCAGGCGAACCTGATCGACGCCCAGGTCAAGGATGCCAGCCACTTCTACGTCGTCCACGAATACGGCCTGCTGGCCATCCAAACCACATCGGACCGGCTGGCGGATTGCTGGGCGGCGCATCAGCTTGCGGGCGCGCCCAACGGGCAGCACTACATCAAGCAATGGATCACGCACTGGACCTATTACGGCGTGACCCGCCCGAAGTTCGGAACACCCGCACAGAGGATCGCCAATGTTCGGTCCTGCTGCGCCTGCGGGATATAGAGATTGGGATTTCAGTGAACGGCGCCCGCTCGCGTGAGCCGGTGCCGATCGCGCGGAGCTTCGGAACGGCGGCGCGTCATCCGCGGCTGCCGACCAGCCAGGCCCGGATGCGGCCGGCGAGCATCGGCCGGGCGCGGGCGACATCGTCGTCGTCCAGGAGCGGGGAACGCGCCAGGGCCGCCAGATAGGCGTCCTCCGCCCCGCGGCAGGCTCGGAACGCCGCGTCCGCGGCGAGATCGGGATCCGTGAGCGCGGCCTGGATCCGGAAGTTGCGGCTGAGGCAATCGCGCCAGCCCCCATGGCGCATCTCGGTCTCGCCGCCGGCATGCGCCGGTCCGCAGACAAGCAGCATCGTCGCGAGCAGCAGGGGCGATGCGAGGGAAGCAGGCGTCATGGATCGGGCCCTCGGTCCGGGGACAGAGTGGCGCCGACAAGGTTAGCGAAAGGTTAACGTGCGGCGCGGAAAAAGAGCCGGACCGCGCGGGCGGATGACGAGCCGCTCATTGCTCCGGCAGCCCCTGCCCCAGTGATCAGCGGTTGGCGGTGGTGACCGGCGAGGTGACGCCGCCGAGGGAGACCCACGCCGTGGCGTCCTGGCTCTCGCGCTTGATGAACACGTAGCCGGTCTTGTGCCACGGCACGATCGCGTTGGTCTTGTTGTCGAGGACCAGGTCGCCCCGGTCGGTGATCAGGGTCAGGACCGCGTGGCCCTCGCCCTTCTCGTCGATCACCACGGTCATGCGCATCGCCCGCCGGGGCAGGCCGGCCTCGGCCAGCAGGT
>NZ_JAKSYJ010000016.1 GCF_022829365.1 Methylobacterium sp. J-077
TTGACGTTGCTGGCAGCCTCCTCGGCCGCTGCTGCAACCGTGGTCGACTGACTGGCCGTCTCGGTCGCGGTGGCCGTCATCGTCTGTGCTGTCGCCTGCAACTCGGTGGCGGACGAAGACACCATGCCGATGATGCCGCCGACCTCCTGTTCGAAGCTGTCGGCCATCTGGCGCATGCCGGCCTTGCGCTGTTCCTCGGCTGCTAGGCGGGCCTCCGCGGTCTCTTCTTCCAACGCCTTCATGCGGATCAGGCC
>NZ_JAKSYJ010000034.1 GCF_022829365.1 Methylobacterium sp. J-077
CGGCATCGAGTACGCCCTCCCCACCGAGTCGTTCCTGAACTTCTTCCGCTCCTCGGCAGTGACGCTCAAGGTCGAAGGCCTGTACGTCAACCTCGACCGCAACAACCGCAACCAGGGCGCCCTGGTGGTCAACGCCGCCAACCTCGTCCCGGCCTATTACAGCCCGATCGGCCGCCGCGCCGACGAGTTCGCCGTCGTCCGCGCCGGCCTGAACTACAAGTTCGGCTCGTACTAAGAACCGCTCACAAGCCGCCCTCCGCGCCGTCGTGTGCGGAGGACGTCGCCCGGCGATCGGGCGTGCTGTGCGGTGCTTCCAGACTCAGCCGATACCGCTTGACCTAAGCATCCCCAGCCCGATCAGACTGGCCGCTTAGTCGAGGAGCGTCCCGGGACAACCTCCCGGGACGTCTTTGTATGAGCCGGCCTATATGTGAGCCGCGTGTTCCAGATCGGCCTCCGGCGGGCCGGACTGTCCGCCGGCGCGTATTGACAGGGCTTGCCGCCCTTGTCGGACTCGGTGACCCGGTGCTTGATCGTGTCCCACAGTTTCGGATCGGTCTTCCGGGCCGTTCCCGACATCGCTGCGCCTTGCGACCGTAGATTTGGCCGTCAACACAAGAACGCTGACGCGGTGTTCCTGCGCGCATCCGGCCCGCTGCGGCCGAACATCGGACACCCCGCGCCGGCACTCTGACGGGCTCCCGGTCATGGCGGCCGGATACCGAAGGCGTCTCGCGCGGTTGCCTCCGAAAGGAGTTCCGCATGCCCGACCGACCGACGGCCAACACGCAAGACCTCGCCGAGACCGAATACGACGCCCAGCGCCGGGCGCGGGCAGCCGCCGGGCAACACCCCGCCCCTCCGGCCGCCGGCACCACACCGGCTTCCTCGGAGGAGAACCCGAAGGCCGACTCGCCCGACGCGCAGGGACCCCAGCATGGCTGACGCGCCGACCGACACGCAGGCTCGGCGGATGCCCTGGGGCAAGCCGGAAAGCGGCGGCCTAGCCAACGCGCCGCTGGACACGGCCACCGGCACGGTCAAGGCCCAGGACGGGCCGATGGATCGAGCCGGCACCGAGGCGGAGGAGGCGGCTCGGAGCGGCACCAGCCCCGGGGCCGAGCGCGGCTAGCCGGACGGCCCGTGACCATGACCCGATCCCGCGGGCGGCGGATCGATTTGTTTCTGGGCGGTAATAGCTAAGGTCACCGGCTATTCAGGCCGCAGGACCAATCTCCCGGCACCTCGCGCCGGGCCGATCCGGCGCGGGTTTGCACAGAGGGTCTGACCATGATGCACGTGAAGATGCTCGCGGTAGCCGCAGCCGTCGCCGGCGGTCTCGGCCTGGCCTCCGCCAGCGCCGCGCCCCTTGCCCCGCTGGCCGCCGACACCATCACCGGCACCGCGCCGATCACCACGATCGCTTACGGGTGCGGTCCCGGCTTCGCCCCCGGGCCCTACGGCCGCTGCCGCCCGATCTACCGCCGGCCGCGCTTCTACGGCCCCCGCTGCTTCTTCCGCCCGACGCCGTTCGGCCCGCGGCGGGTCTGTCGCTACTGAAGCCACCGCATGCCGGGGCCTTCCGCCCCGGCCACACCGAGAGCCGTCGCGACCGCGCCGCGATCGGAGACGGCTCTCGGTCGCCGACGTGATGCGTGCGCTGCCGTCGAATTGGTGCCCGCTTCGGCGGCGCGCACTCGATTCCCACCGGCACCGAACCCGGGACCGCTTCACCGGTTGGACGTGAGGTCAGGAATTCGCGATGGCCCGGGATCAGAGCGGCAGCGCCCACCCCTCTCCGAAGGACCGGAAGGCGAGCGATCGCGCCGGTCGGAAGCGCCTCGGCGCGAACGGTTATCCGCGATCGGCGTTCGACCCGGAGGCTCGGGATGCGGCCGACCGCTCGACGGCGACCCGGAATCCCGATCCCGCCCCGATCGAACCCTCCGCCGACGAGGCGTAGGACGCCGGCGGAAGCCCGGTTCCGACCCGCGCGCCCGACACCTCGCCTCGGGCTTCCGGTGCGGCGTGCCGGGCAGGCGTCGGCCCGGACCTTGGGCCCCCGTCGATGCTTGGCGCGTTTCTTCCATTGGGTGCCGGACGACCTTGACGGAGGCTAGTCCCAACGCCGCATCGACAACCCGGGCGGCCGTCGGGCCGATGGCACGGCGTTGGCTTTCGGGGAAGAGGCGCTGCGGGCCGTGACGGGGCCATGCGGCCGGGACAGGCAGACCGATGTTTCTCAGCGTGTTCGACGTGTTCAAGCCGGGAATCGGCCCCTCCTCGTCCCACACGATGGGTCCGATGACGGCCGCCGCCGATTTTTTGGATCTCCTGCGCAGGCATGACGCGCGCACCGCAGCGGCGGCCCTCCGGGTGAGCCTGCACGGCTCGCTGGCCTTCACCGGCCGGGGACATGCCACCGACCGGGCGGTGGCGCTCGGCCTCCTCGGCTTCCGGCCGGCCGACATCGCCATGGACGACGCCGAGCGCGCGCTCGAGGCGTTGCGGGCCGAGAAGCGTCTCGCGCCGGCGGAACTACCTGTCCTCGCCTTCGATCCCGCGACCGCGATCGTGTTCGATTACGGGCCGCCGCTGCCCGGGCACGCGAATGGGCTGGTGATCACCGCCCTCGATGCGGCCGACGCGCCGATCCTGTCCGAGACCTATTATTCGATCGGCGGCGGCTTCGTCGTCACCGCGGCCCAGCGCGCGGCCGACCTGCCGCCGCCCAGCGCGGCCGCGGACCTGCGGCTGTGGCCCTATCCGTTCGAGACCTCGGCGGCGATGCTGCGCATGGCCCGCGAGAGCGGCCTGTCGGTGGCCGCGATGAAGCGCGCCAACGAGGTCGTCGGCCGCGCCGAGGCGGAGGTCGATGCGGGCCTCGCCCGGATCTGGCGGGCCATGAACGCCTGCGTCGAGCGCGGCCTGTCCCGGGAGGGCGAATTGCCCGGCGGCCTGCGGGTCAAGCGCCGGGCCAAGCGCATCCGCGACCAGCTCGACCGCGAGCACGGCTCCAACACCGCCCAGCCGCACATCATGACCGACTGGCTCAGCGTCTACGCCATGGCGGTCAACGAGGAGAACGCCGCCGGCGGCAAAGTCGTGACCGCTCCGACCAACGGCGCCGCCGGGGTCGTTCCGGCGGTGATCCGGTACTACGTCGATCATTGCATCGGCGCCGATCCGGGGCGGATCCCGGAATTCCTGCTGACGGCCGCGGCGATCGGCGGCCTGATCAAGCACAACGCCTCGATCTCCGGGGCCGAGGCCGGCTGCCAGGGGGAGGTCGGCTCGGCCAGCGCCATGGCGGCGGCGGGTCTCTGCGCCGTGCTCGGCGGGACGCCCGCCCAGGTCGAGAACGCCGCCGAGATCGCCCTGGAGCATCACCTCGGCATGACCTGCGATCCCGTCGCCGGCCTGGTGCAGGTGCCCTGCATCGAGCGCAACGGGATCGGCGCCACCAAGGCGGTGGCGGCGGCCTCGCTGGCTCTGCGCGGCGACGGCTCGCATTTCATGCCGCTGGACAATTGCATCGCGGCGATGCGGCAGACCGGCGAGGAGATGAGCGCCAAGTACAAGGAGACGAGCCTGGCCGGGCTCGCGGTCAACCTGCCGGAGTGCTGACGCGGGATCGCGTCAGGCGAAGCGGGCCGTCACCCCGCGCTCAGGACTTGAGATCGGCCGTGACGCGGGCGGCAGCGCGGCCCGTGCCGTCGGGACCTTCGACCATGGCGCGGAGGTCGGCCTCGGCGAGGGGCTGCCCGTCCGGCCCGGTGATGGTGATGCTGTCATGGCCCGCGGCCCGGAAGTCGGCGAGCTTCTTGAGCGCCCATTCCGGCGTGGGACAATTGTACGTCGCGGTCCCGTGCGGCTTCCTGGCGCGCACGACGAAGGGCGGGGCGGCGGTCATTCGAGTTCGATGCCCGCGGCGCCCAGGATGACGCGCTGCTTCAGGATGGCGATGCGGTGGGTCCGGATCGTGTGCTCGATCTGCGTGACGCCCGGATCCCCGGTGGCGTGCAGGAGGGCCAGCGCGTCGGACAGCGCCGCGATCGCGAACTCGTCCAACAGGATGTTGAACGCGAGCCGTTCCCGCAGGGTCGCACAGGAGCAGTCAGGCTGGTGTTTCCGCTGCGGCATGTTGGACAACGAGCGGGGCCGCCGTTGGTTCTCCGACCGCCGATCGCGCTCCGATCGGCCACGCGCGCCACGCTGCCCGCCCGTCGTGGGCGGACAGGTGTGCCGGCCGAGCCCGCCACGGGGCGAGCCGCCGGCGTCGCGGCCGATTCGGCGCGCCTCGGATCAGGGATCGTGAGGCGCTGCCGCCGGGCTCATGCGTCAGCGACGGCCGCCGTCGGCACCCGGCTTCATGGCGCGCTCGATCGCCTCCATGGCGCTTTCGAACGCCTTCGCCTCGCTGCGGTGCGGACGGTCGGATCGCTCGATCAGCTTGCCGCTCCGGCGGATGGCCCATTGGAAATGGCCCTCCGGCTTGGCGATGGGGGAGACCTCGATGGAGTAGGGGTGTGGTACGTCTGACATAAGTGCCCTATGCCAGCCTTGCCGCGCGGATGCCAGTCACCTGCGGGCATTCCGCGGTGCAATCTGTCATGGGCTGGGGGTAGCGCACCGATACGGCACCGCTGCCCGGGCATCCGGACAGGCGCGTCCCGCCGGTCGTCGACCCGGCCGCGGGCACTAGAGCATCGTCCCGAAAGGTGTCATCCGACTTTCGGGAAAGACAACGGGAATCAAAAAGCTAACGCATCGTGCCGGCTCCGATATCCGGTCCGACGCACCAGGGACCCTTTCAGCAGGGGCGGGCCTCCAGACGCCCTCCTGTGCTACACCCCCTCGAAACCACGCCGGCAAACCGGCATCGAACACGTTCTTAAGGAGAGTTGCAGTGGCGCGTCCGGATCTCGGTACAAAGCGGATCTGCCCGACGACGGGGAAGAAATTCTACGACCTCAACAAGGATCCCGTCGTCTCCCCCTACTCGGGCGAAGTCGTCCCCACCGCCGTCGCGACCTCGTTCGGTCGGGCGGCCCCTCCGGTCGTGGCCCGCAAGGAGGCGCCGGTCGAAGAGGAGGACGAGGCCGAGGGTCCCGAGCTCGTCTCGCTCGACGAGGTCGAGGCCGAAGAGGCCGACAAGGACACCGATACCGAGGGCGACGACGCCCTGGACATCGAGGATGACGGCGAGACGGTCGAGGACGATACGCTCGTGGTCGACGAGGACGACGACAACACCGCCGATCTCGTGGAAGTCAACGACGACGACGACGAGTAGGGCTGACGGCCTGCGCCGCTCCGAGAGGGGCAGGCGCGGTCGAGCGCGAGGGGGCGCTGAGGCGCGTCATCGGGCCGTGGGACGTGCCATGAGCAGGGCCGATCGCACGGCCATGCGGCGCGACGGCTCGTCGGCCTCGACATCGACCATCGTGGCGGGTGCGAAGGCATGCGCAGCGACGGCCGCGGCCAGGTCGAGGACGTGATCCGGCCCGAGCGCGTGGGTCTGCGTGGTCGGTTCGGCGAGGTACATGTCGACCGCGCAGCCGACCTCCTCGATCGCGATGCGTTCGTCGGATACGAGGTCCCAGAGGGTGGCGTTCTCGGGCATCCGCAAGATTCTCCACCGCGGGCGACGGGCCGCAACACCGTAACGTCCCGGGCCGGCCTTCCGCCGGGTCCCGTGCGCGTCGACCCATCACAGGATCAGCGATGACGTCCGCAGCTGCGGCTACCTGCGCTTGACGGCCCCGCAAGGCGCAGGCGCCCTCGTCCCCGGCCGATCCTGCGGATCGTGCACGGCCTGTTGCAAGGTTCTGGAGATCAAGGCGCTCGACAAGCCGGCGGGGATCCTGTGCCGGCACAACACCGGCCGGGCCTGCGGGATCTATCGGGAGCGCCCCGAGGCCTGCGCCCAGTGGCACTGCCTCTGGCGCCGGATCGCGGCCTTGCCGGACGCGCTGAGGCCCGACCGATCGGGCGTGGTTTTCGGGCTGGAACGCCGCCCGCCCGGTGCAGGCGCGCCCGAAGGGGCCTGTATCGTCGGCCGCGCCCTGGATAGCGAGCAGGCTTTCGATCGCTGGGAGGCGGTCGAGGCCTTCGCCATGTTCGTCCGGGAGGGCTCGCTGCCGGTCTGGAAGGCGTATGAGTGCAACGCGACCTTGATGAACCCGCGCCCATAGATCCCGGGCGCCGCGGGGCATGTCGAGCGTCGCGAGCCCCCCGCGGCCCGATCGATCACGGGCCAGCGGGAGGTCGTCGAGTCCACCGGCGCGAGCCGATACGCAACCTGGCTCGCGAGACCGATGGTAGGCGGCTCCGGTTAGCCAAAGCGCAAGCCTGCGCCCACGCTCCGGTCCCGGATCGGGAAAGCTCAGTCGGCCTTCAGGTTGGCCGCGCTCTCCTTGCCGCTGCGCCGATCGGCCTCGACGTCGTAGGAGATCTTCTGCCCCTCAATCAGGTTGCGCATCCCTGCGCGCTCGACCGCCGAGATGTGGACGAACACGTCCTTGCCGCCATCATCGGGCTGGATGAAGCCGTAGCCCTTGGTCTCGTTGAACCACTTCACGGTACCGGTAGCCATAGAGTTGTCCTAGTCGTCTCCGGCTCGCCAAAGCGACGTGCCGCAGGGGCCGAACGAGCCGCCTTGGCCGACTGTTCCCAAAGTTCCGCGCGCGGACAACGGCTGTGTCATCCGAATCCGCACTTTACGACCCCCGCCGGGGCAATCGGCCGCTGCGCGAGGTGCGGGACAGGCCGTGCTGCGTCTTGTTCCAGCGCACCGGGGCATGGACCAGCTCGGCCAGGGCCAGCCAGGCGGCCAGGCTGACGAGCAGGAAGTAGAGCGGCATCCAGGGGGCCGACTGCGCAAGGTCGCCCCAGCCGCGGCGGGCGCAGCCGATCAGGGCCGGCAGGACCATGGCGGCGAATCCCACGCCGAACAGGGTGATGGCGAACCCCGCGGCGAGGTTGTCCGGGAAGGACGGGGCGGCCGGGACCTCCAGGATCAGGAAATTCCAGGCCGCACAGGCGAGACAGACGGGATAGGCCAGGGCCGAGGCCACCGTGCCGGGCACCAGCGCCGCCGCGCACAGCGCCTCCAGGCCGCCGAGGCGGGCGGCATTGGCCAGCGGATGGCGGCCATGGGCGAGGCTGGTCTGCATCAGGCCCTTCAGCCAGCGGGTGCGCTGGGCCAGCCAGGGGCCGAGCCGGGCCGGCGCCTCCTCGATCGTGGCGCTCGGCAGGTCGCCGACCCCGTAGCCCGCGAGCGCCAGCCGCATCCCGAGATCGGCATCCTCCGTGACGTTCCACGCATCCCAGCCGTGGAGCGCCCGCAGCACCCGGGTGCGCAGGTGCATCGAGGTACCGCCCAGCGGGATCGGCAGATCGAGGCGCGCGAGCGCCGGGTTCAGCACATCGAACAGGCCCGCGTATTCGAGCGCGAAGGCCCGGGCCAGGCGGGAATCGCCGGCATTGTCGATCACGAGGCGGCCCTGCAGGCAGGCGGTGCGTTCGGGCAGCCGCGCGAACAGCGACGCGGCCAGCCGCGGCTGGCCGGGATCGGGCACGTCCTCGGCGTCGTAGACCGTGAGCAGGGCGCCGCGGGCGAGGGGGAGGGCGGCGTTGAGCGCCCGCGGCTTGGTGCGAGGCGCCCCCGGCGGCACCGTGATCACCTCGAACCGGGCGGGCAGGGCGATCCGCGCCAGGGCCGCCGCGGTCTCGGGGTCGTCCGCCTCGATCAGGAGCTTGATGTCGAGCTTGGCCGCCGGATAATCGAGGGCCATGAGCCCCCGGATCAGGCGGGGCACCACCGCGGCCTCACGATGGAGGGCGACCAGCACCGTGTAGACCGGCAGCTCGGCGTCGGTGAGCAGGTCGACGGCATCGGCCGCCACGGGCGCGGCGATGATCAAAGCGGCCAGCCGGAACGTCGTCATCGCCAGGAACAGGCCCTGCCCCGCCAGGGTCACGGCACGGGCAAGCGGCGGTGGCAGCAGCGCGAACAGGCACAGCGCCGCGATCGACGCGAGGACGAGGAGCAGCAGCCACCGGCTCGCGGGCTCGCGCGGCACGGCCCGCTCGGGCATGTGGCGTCGCAGATCCTGCGCGGCGTGATCCGCCACCGCCCCGGGGATCGCCGCGAACACCGCCTCGCGCAGATGCGTCGGGCTGGTGATCGCCGGCATCACGGCACGGTGCGGCCCATCGAGGAGGTCGGCGATCAACCGGCCGCGGGGCGCAAGCACGCAGGGCGCGACCGATCCGGGCGCCAGCGGCGCGAGGCCGGCGACCAGGCTGTCGGGAAAGCGCAGGCCGAGGCCGAACGCGTTCGGCCCGTCGAGGTAGGGGGCGCCGAGTTTTCGGGCGAGGGCACGGTAATACGCCGTCTCGTCCAGCAGCCCGGCATTCAGAAGCGCGGTCGCCGCGTCGGTTCCGGCAGCGGCGGCAGCCCGGGCGGCCCGAATCAGCAGGCGAACGTCCACCCCCTCGGCGAGCAGGAAGGCGATCTCCGGGGGCAGGGAGATCTCGTGGGCGATGTCGGCCGTGGGCAGGTGCTGCACCGACATGTCGGCGCTCCCCCGGTGGCCCCAGGACGTGGTAGAGGAGGGGTGTGAGCCAGACCCTGTTCCCGCCCTCCGAAAGGAGCATTGCTGCTTTCCCATCGTCAAGAGCGGGCGGGCGACGGGCTCGATCGTCCCTCGGGATGGCCGTGCTCGCCACGATCCTATGGGCCGGATCTGGGCCCGCCAGCGCCGCACCGCAGACCGTGACGCAAGCCCCGACGCCTGCCGTGACGGTCCCGGATTTCTGTAATCCGCGCAGCCGCGGCGAACGGGTCGAGGCGCCCCAGACCGGCCGGGCGGTCCGATTCCTGACCGACGACGAGTTCCCGCCGCTGCACTTCGCCGGCCCGGACGGCAATCCCACCGGCTTCGCGGTCGAGCTCGCCCGCGCCGTCTGCGAGAAGCTGACGATCACCTGCACGGTGCAGGCGCGCCGCTTCGATACCCTGCTGGACGCCCTGGACGGCCGACAGGGCGACGTGATCGCGGCTGCGATCCCGCTGACCGCAACGTTGCGCGAGAAGTTTCTCGCGACGCGGCCGTATTTCCGCTGGCCGGCGCGCTTCGCCGCCCGCACCGACAAGGGCCTGCCGGTCCCCTCGGCCTCGACGCTCGCCGGCCGCAGCGTCGGGGTGATGGGCGGCAGCGCGCACGCCGCCTACCTCAAGGCCTTCTTCCCGAAGGCCGTCGCAAAGGAATTCCTCGACCTCGCGGCCGCCGAGGGCGCGCTCAAGCGCGGCGAGGTCGACTACCTGTTCGCCGACGGCCTCAACCTCGCCCTCTATGTCGGCGGCCAGGAGGCGGAGAATTGCTGCGCCCTGATCGGCGGCGATTACCTGGAGAACCGCTATTTCGGCGAGGGTATCGGGCTGATCACCCGCCAGGAGGACGCGGCCCTGTCCCGGGCGCTGGACGACGCGCTGCAGCGGGTCTGGGACGACGGGAAATACACCGAGCTGTACCTGCGGTTCTTCCCGGTGAGCCCGTTCTGAGGGGCTTTCTTGCCGACAGGGAATCGGGGATCCTGCACCGCGCTGGGTCTCCCCGACAGGATGGAGTCATGACGGATCTTCTCGACAAGGCGGTGGCCAAGGCGCGGGACCTCGCCCCGGAGATGCAGGACGCGATCGCCCGTGTGATGCTGGCCTTCGTCCATGAGGATGCGCCCCTCTACCAGTTCACCCCGGAAGAGGAGGCGGAACTCGACGAATCCGAGGCCGCAGCCGCGCGGGGTGATTTCGCGACCGAAGCGGAGGTACGCGCCATCTGGGCCAAATATGGCCTGTGAAGCTGCGCCTGACCCGACCTGCGGCATCCCAGCTCGACAAGGTGCTCGCCTATCTTAACCGCCGGAACCCGCAGGGCGCGCGCAAGGTGCAACAGCGCCTTCAGGCGGCCATGGACCTTCTGCTGCACCACCCCTTTGCGGGCTCCATCACGGCCCGGCCCGGCATCCGACGCCTCATGGCACGTCCCTACTCCTACGCGATCACGTATCAGGTCGCGGCGAACGAGATCGTCATCCTGGGTATCCATCACACCGCGCGGCGGCCGCAGCCCTGAAAGCTCCGAGCCGCCCGCACCGCCCCGGGACGCCGGATTGCACCGGCAGCCGTTCCGCTGGGGCTCGAACCGCTCTAGGGTGCGCAATTCCAGCGTTCCCTCAGTCCCGAAATCATGCAAGCCGCACCTGCCCTGATTCTCGACCCCGATCTGATCGAGGCCGCCGCCACCGCCGCCGCCTGGCCGTTCGAGGAGGCGCGCAAGCTCGTCGCGCGGCTGGAGAAATCCGGGAAGACCGAGGTGCTGTTCGAGACCGGCTACGGGCCGTCGGGGCTGCCGCATATCGGCACCTTCGGGGAGGTCGCCCGCACCTCCATGGTCCGTCACGCCTTCCGGGTGCTGACCCGGGACGCGGTGCCGACCCGGCTGCTCGCCTTCTCGGACGACATGGACGGGCTGCGCAAGGTCCCGGACAACGTGCCGAACCGCGAGATGCTGGCCGCCCATCTCGGCAAGCCGCTGTCGCGGATCCCGGACCCGTTCTCGAACGCATACCCGTCCTTCGGGGCGGCCAACAACGCTCGGCTGCGCGCCTTCCTGGACAGCTTCGGCTTCGACTACGAATTCGCCTCCGCCACCGACTACTACACGTCGGGCCGATTCGACGCGGCGCTTCTGCGCGTGCTGGAGCGCTACGATGCCGTGATGGAGATCATGCTGCCGTCGCTGCGCGCGGAACGGTCGGCCTCCTACTCGCCGTTCCTGCCGCTCCACCCGGTCACCGGCCACGTGATGCAGGTGCCGATCGACGAGGTGCGGGTCGAGACCGGCACCCTGGTCTGGCGCGATCCCGCCACCGGCGAGCGCTACGAGACCCCGGTGACCGGCGGCCACGCCAAGCTGCAATGGAAGCCCGACTGGGCGATGCGCTGGGTCGCGCTCGGGGTCGATTACGAGATGGCCGGCAAGGACCTGATCGATTCGGTCAAGCTGTCGGGCAAGATCGCCCGGGCGCTCGGCGGCGAGCCGCCGGAAGGGTTCAACTACGAGCTGTTCCTCGACGAAAAGGGCCAGAAAATCTCGAAGTCGAAGGGCAACGGGCTGACCATCGACGAGTGGCTGAAATACGGCACGCCCGAATCGCTCGCCCTGTTCATGTACAACAAGCCCCGCGAGGCCAAGCGCCTGTTCTTCGACGTGATTCCCCGGCACGTCGACGAGTATATCGGCTTCCTCGACCGCTATGCCGGCCAGGACGCGAAGCTGCGGCTGGGCAACCCGGTCTGGCACCTGCATGCCGGCAACCCGCCGGAGCCCGAGCGGGTCGAGGGCGCGAGCCTGACCTTCGCGATGCTGCTCAACCTCGCCGCGGTGGCCAACACCGAGGATCCGGCCGTGCTGTGGGGCTTCATCCGCCGCTACGCGCCGCAGACCGGGCCGCAGACCCATCCGGGCCTCGACCGGCTGGTAGTCCACGCGCTCAAGTATTTTTCGGATTTCGTGCGGCCCGCCAAGACCTACCGGGAACCGACGCCCGAGGAGCGGGCGGCCCTGGCGGATCTCTCGGAGACGCTCAAGGGCCATGCCGGCTCCACCGACCCGGAGGCCCTGCAGGCGGCGGTCTACGAGGTCGGGCGGCGCCACTTCCCCGACACGTCCGGCAAGGCCAAGAGCCCGGACGGGCGGCCCGGCGTGTCGCAGGCGTGGTTCACGAGCCTGTACAACGTGCTGTTCGGCGAGGCCCGGGGCCCGCGCTTCGGCTCCTTCGTGGCCCTCTACGGGGTTGCGGAGACCCGGGCGCTGATCGCGGCGGCCCTGTCGGGCGCCCTGGTGGCCGAGCACGCCGCGTTCACGGCCGGCACCGCCAAGGTCGCGTGAGGCCGCGATGATCATCGAGACCGTCGCGCAATTGGAGGCGATCTACGCCGCGTCCCTGGCGCCCGCTTCCGTGGCCAAGGTCACGGATACGATCACGCCGGATTACGCGGTGCTGATCGCCGCCTCGCCGTTCGCGGTGCTGGCCACATCCGGTCCCGAAGGGCTCGATTGCAGCCCCCGAGGCGACCGGCCGGGCTTCGTCCGCGTCGCCGATCCGCGCACGCTGATCCTGCCCGACCGGCGCGGCAACAACCGGATCGACTCTCTGCGCAACGTCGTGCGCGATCCGCGGGTGGCGCTGCTGTTTCTGATCCCGGGCTCGGGCACGACCTTCCGGGTGAACGGCAGGGCGGTGATCTCGGCCGATCCGGACCTCCTGGCCTCGTTCCGGGTGGACGGCCACGCACCGCGCACGGCCCTCGTGATCACGGTCGAGGAAGCGTATTTCCAATGCGCCCGGGCGATCGTCCGATCCCGGCTGTGGGAGCCGGAGGCCCGGGTCGATCCGGCGGACCTGCCGAGCCCCGGGGCGATCCTGGCCGCGCTCACCGCGGGCGATGTCGGCGGCCAGGCCTACGACGCGGAATGGCCGGAACGAGCCGCCAAGACGATGTGGTGAGGGCCGGTCGATCCGGTCGCCAAAACTACGCGAGCCCGAGGAACAGCGCGAGGGAGCGCGTCACCGCGAGCAGGGTCGCGTCATCGAGGCGGCCGATCGGCGGCCCGACCTTCTCCCGCCGCACCGACATGCTCTTGTCGATCTGGATCTGAGACGGCTTGTTCAGGCCGTTCCCCGGCGTCGGCGGCACGGTCAGCCGGATCAGCGGTGCGTCCACCAAAGTCGCCGACAGCAGGAGGACCGTCACGGTGCCGGTCTCGGCGAAGGCGTCGGACTGGATCACGAGGGCCGGACGCGGTTTCCCGAAATCGCCCGCCCTGGCGACGGTGACGAGATCGCCGCGCCGCACGTCTCGGCCGGGTCGTCGAGATCCGCGAGGGCGGCGTCGAGGAAGGCGCTCAACTCAGGGTCTGAGGCATCGGCCGCCGCCACCAGCAGCGATTGCCGCCGGCATTCCTCGGCGAAACCCGGCCGGCTCGTGTCCGGCACCCAGATCTGCACCGGCCGGAGCCCGGCCGCGCGCAGGGCGTCCCGACGCTTCCGGACTCTCTGCGCGATGGACGTGACCATCAATGCCCCATCCGTTACATGTAACAGATACAGGAAAAGAAACGTCAAGGCGAAGCGGGCAGCCCGGACAGATCGCCGAAGGTGCGCGAGGCGACGCGGCCGGGCGTGGTTTCACCCCACCAGGGCGAGGCCGGGCTGGGAAAAATCCTGCGTCTCGGTCTCGGGGATGACGTCGACCTCGACCTTGAGGCGCTGCTTGCCCGAGCCGCTGACGATGCCGTCCACCGGCGCCACGTCGCCGTAATCGCGGCCTCGCACCACCACGATGTGGTCGTCCCGCACCGGCACGCCGTTGGTCGGGTCGAGGCCGAGCCAGCCCTCGCCGCACCAGACCGCCACCCAGGCGTGGCTCGCATCCGCCCCGCGCAGGCGCGGCCGGCCCGGCGGCGGCACGGTGCGCAGGTAGCCGCTGACATAGGCCGCCGGCAGGCCCATGCCGCGCAGGCCCGCGATCATCACGTGGGCGAAGTCCTGGCAGACCCCCGCCCGCAGCGCGAAGGATTCGGCGAGCGGCGTGCGCACGTTCGTGGCCTTAGCGTCGAACCGGAAATCGGCGCCGATGCGTAGCATCAGGTCGTGGGCCGCCCCGTAGGCGCTGCGGCCGGGCGAAAAGCTCGCCCGGGCGTAGTCGGTCACCTCGGGGACGAGGGGCACCCGGCCGCTCGGGAACAGGAAATGGACCGGCGCCCGGCCGCCGAGATCGCGCGCGGCCACCACGGCGTCGCGGACCCGCTCCCAGGGATGGCCGGATTCCGGCTCCGGCGGCGCGCGGCGCTCGACCCGCACGGTGGAGAGCGCCTCGACGCTGAAGGTGGTGTGGGGCGTATCCAGGGTGATCGCCA
The DNA here is from genome assembly GCF_022829365.1 of Methylobacterium sp. J-077. GTDB lineage: Bacteria > Pseudomonadota > Alphaproteobacteria > Rhizobiales > Beijerinckiaceae > Methylobacterium. The sequence goes on from NZ_JAKSYJ010000034.1 coordinate 13,992, forward strand.
CCGCCTCGATCCCGAAATAGTCGCGCCGCATCAGCGCGGTGGTCGGGCTCGGGTCGATGGTCACGGCGCTCGCCAGCACGCTCTGGCCCTCGCCGTCCTGCGGCTTCAGCCGCAGGGAGCAGCGGGCGAAGCGCACCGGCTTGCCGTAGCGGTAGGTGGTGCGGTGGCGCAGCGTGTAGATCATCCCGGCGGCCGCGCGTTTCGACGTCTGTCGTACGCATCATAGGCCGAAAGAGTCACCGGACTTGCGGCGATCCTGACGCAGGCCCCTGAATCCGGGCCGGATTGCGCGGCGCCCCACATTAGGCCAGGCCCGTCAGCTTTTCCGGGCGCAGCGCGTTCGGCCCGGCTGGGAAGTAGCGCACCGCGATGCCGTCGGCGAGGCGTTCGAGGTCGGTCTCCAGGGCGGTGAGGCGCACGGCGTCGAAATCGGCGGCCTCGCCGCTGCGCAGCTCCGCCAGGATCCGCGAGGCGATGCGGCGGTGCGGCTCCGGGATGCCGTCGGCCGACAGGGCCGGAAGGTCGTCGAGGTGCCGGGCGATCGCCTCCGCCTGGAAGGCGATCGAGCGCGGGTTGTAGGGGTCGAGCAGCACCATGTCGCGCACGGGGTCAAGGGCCGCGCCCTGCATGTAGCGCCGGCCGTAGCTGATCTGCGAATCGCACAGCGACAGCATCACCCCGAGGCAGCCCGGGGTCGCCTCGTCGTTGGCGAAGGACAGCGCGAAGGTGCAGGTGTTGATCGCCCGCTCGACGCGACGGCCGAGCTCGACGAAGTGCCAGCCCTCCGCCCGGCTCATGTTCTCGTGGGTGAGGCCGGAGAGCGCAGCCAGCTGGCTCAGCGCCCGCTCGGCGCGGCCGGCGAGCTGCGACTCGGTGAAGGTCCGCTCGGTCTCGAGCGACAGGAGCTCGATCAGATCGGCCAGCACCCGCCAGGCCTCGCCGGAGAGGCGGGCGCGCAGCGCGGCGGCGTTGCGCCGGGCCGAGACGATGTGGGCGCGGGCCGAGCCCGAGCGCTCGCGCCCGGTGAGCGCCTCCTGGGCGAGCCGGGCGGTGGGCAGGTCGGCGGCGCCGGTGGCGCCCCATTCGTGCAGCAGAGCCCGCAGGGCGAGGGCCGCCGGGGTGTCGAGGGCCCCGGAGATGTCGGCCCCGACCGCGTCGCCGACGCTGCGCAGATGGGCCAGGACCAGCCGGATCACGGCCTCGGCGCGTTCGAGGTAGCGGCCGAGCCAGAACAGGCCGTCGGCGGCCCGGGAGGGCAGGTGGCCGCCGACCCGGCGCACCCGCGGGGCCGCGTGGGAGCCGATCAGCGGCGCCTCGACCGGGCTCTCGGACAGCACCCACAGGTCGGCCGAGCGGATGCCGAGCCGCATCTCGATCGGGTCGACATCCTCGCCCTCCGAGACCCGGCAGAAGCCGCCCGGCATCACCTGCCAGCCGGACGGCGTCCGGGTTGCGAAGACGCGCACCACGAAGGGGCGGGGCACCAGGGTGAGGCCGGTCTCGCCGCGCTCCCAGCCCGGCATGGTCGAGAGCGGCGCGGCCTCCTGGGCGACGTAGTCGAACGGCCGGTCGCGCAGGGCCGCCACGACCCGCGCCCGCTCGGCCGCCAGGGCGTGCGGGGCCAGCATCGCGTCGCGGCCCGCCCCGCGCTGGGGCGTGGCGGCCGGGCGCAGGGTCAGGCTGTCGAGATTCGCCTGAGCATGGGCCAGGCCTTCGAGGTCGCCGCACCACCAAGCCCGGGGATGCCCGAGCCGCAGGGGCTCGCCCAGCAGCCGGCGGGCGATGCCGTCGAGATAGGGGGCGAGCGCCGCGGACTCGATCAGCCCCGAGCCCGGCATGTTGGCCATCACCACGGAGCCGTTGCGCAGGGCCTCGATCACCCCGGGCACGCCCAGCCGCGAGGCCGGATTGAGCTCGAGGGGATCGAGATAGTCGGCATCGATCCGCCGCCACACGGCGTCGGCCCGCTTCAGCCCGGAGACGGTGCGGACATGCAGGGCGCCGTCCCGCATGACCAGGTCGTCGCCCTCCACCAGCATCAGGCCGAGATAGCGGGCGAGCGCGGCCTGCTCGACATAGGTGCTGCTGTAGGGGCCGGAGGTCAGCAGGCAGATGCGCGGATCGGCGCGCTCGGCCCCCAGCGCCAGCCCCTCGCGGAACGCCTGGAAGAAGGCCGGCAGGCGCTCGACATGGAGGTCCTGGAACAGGTCCGGGAAGGTCCGGGCCAGGACCATGCGGTTCTCCAGCGCCCAGCCGAGGCCCGAGGGCGCCTGCGTCCGGTCGGCCAGGACCTGCCAGCGCCCGTCCGGCCCCCGGCCGATATCGGCGGCGTAGAGCTTCAGATAGTGGCCGCCGGGAGGCGCGACCCCGTGCAGGGGGTGGAGGAACTCGGGCGTCCCGGCCACGATCGCGGCGGGCAGCAGCCCATCCGCGACCAGCCGGCCCTCGCCGTAGGCGTCGGCGAGGATCGCCTCCATCAGCCCGGCGCGCTGGACGATGCCGGCGCTGAGATCCCGCCACTCGGCGGCTTCGACCACCAGGGGCAGGCAGCCCAGCGGCCAGGGATGCTCGCGCTGGTCGCCGGAGATGCGGAAGGAGATGCCGGCATCCCGGATGTGCCGCTCCGCCGAGACGAAGCGGGCCAGGATCTCCGGCTCGGTCAGCGCGCCGAGATGGTCGAGCAGGCGCGGCCACGCCCCGCGCGGGGCGCCGTCGTCACCCAGGAACTCGTCCGGCCGGCCGGGGACGGGCCGGTAACCCGCGGTCCAGCGCGCGATGCGCTCCCCAGGGCTCTCGCGCGAACTCTCCGCCGCCTCGGCCCGGACGGCGCCGGATGCGAGCGCCGCCTCCATCACCAGGCCCCGGTCATGTCGGGGCCGGCGTGCGCAGGTCGAGGGTCAGCGGGAACTCGGCGCTCGTCTCGGCGCGGGGCATCTCGATCCGGCCCGGCGTGTGGCCCAGCGGCTCGAAGCGGGCGAGGCGACGCCCTTCCGCCTCGTAGGCGTTGACCGGGTGGGTCTCGTAGTTCCGGCCGCCCGGATGGGCGACGTGGTAGCGGCAGCCGCCGAGCGAGCGCCCGCTCCAGGCGTCGAGGATGTCGAAGGTCAGCGGCGAGTGGGCCGGAATCGTCGGGTGCAGGGAGGAGGCCGGCTGCCAAGCCTTGAAGCGCAAGCCGGCCACGGCCTCGCCGGCGCGGCCGGTGCCGGTCATGGGCAGCCGCCGGCCGTTGCAGGCGATGACGTGCCGCCCGGGCACGAAGCCCTCGACCTTGACCTGAAGCCGCTCGACCGAGCTGTCGACGAAGCGCACGGTGCCCCCGCTGGTCCCTTCCTCGCCCATCACGTGCCAGGGCTCCAGCGCCTGGCGCAGTTCCATCCGGACCCCGCCCTGCTCGACCACGCCGAAGACCGGGAAGCGGAACTGGGCCTGCGCCTCGAAGGCGACCGGATCGAAAGCGTAGCCCGCCGCCCCGAGATCCTCCAGCACCCCCAGGAAGTCGGCCCAGAGGAAATGCGGCAGCATGAAGCGATCGTGGAGTGTCGTGCCCCAGCGGACACAACCGCCGGTCTGCGGCTCGCGCCACAGCCACGCCACCAGGGCCCGCAGCAGCAATTGCTGCGCGAGGCTCATGCGGGCGTCCGGGGGCATCTCGAAGGCCCGGAACTCCAGCAGGCCGAGGCGGCCGGTGGGACCGTCCGGCGAGTACAGCTTGTCGATGCAGATCTCGGCCCGGTGGGTGTTGCCGGTGACGTCCACCAGGATGTTGCGGAACACCCGGTCGACCAGCCAGCGCGGGATGTTGGGCGCGTCGGCGGCCGGGATCTGGGCGAGCGCGATCTCCAATTCGTAGAGCCCGTCATGGCGGGCCTCGTCCATGCGCGGGGCCTGGCTGGTCGGGCCGATATAGAGGCCGGAGAACAGGTATGAGAGCGCCGGGTGGCGCTGCCAGTAGAGCACCAGGCTCTTGAGCAGGTCGGGCCGGCGCAGGAACGGCGAATCGTCCGGGGTGACGCCACCCATGACCACGTGGTTGCCGCCGCCGGTGCCGGTATGGCGCCCGTCGACCATGAACTTCTCCGCGCCGAGCCGGGTCTGCCGGGCCTCGGCGTAGAGGTCGGTGGTGATCGCCACCGCCTCGCGCCAGGAGGCGGCCGGGTGGACGTTGACCTCGATCACCCCGGGATCGGGGGTGACCTTGATCAGGCCGATGCGCGCATCGTAGGGCGGCTCGTAGCCCTCGATGTGGATCGGCAGCTTCAGTTCAGCGGCGGCGGCCTCGAGATGGGCGGCGAGTTCGAGATACTCGTCGGCGCGCTGGGTCGGGGGCATGAACACCCGCACGATCCCGTCCCGGGGCTCGATGGCGAGCGCGGTCCGCACCGCGACGCCGGTGACGCCGGCGCCGTTGACGACGGTCTCGGCCATCGGGTCGTCGGGGAGGGGGCCGCGGGCCTCCAGCGGGTCCTGCGGCTGGTAATAGGGATAGTGCTCCGGCGGCACGTAGGGCAGGGACGACAGGGGCAGCCGGAAGCCCAGGGGCGAATCGCCCGGCACCAGGAAGGCCTGGCCCCGGCGGAGCTCCCACTTCTCCGAGATCCAGACCCGGTCGGCGTCACCGTCCTTGCCGGTGGGCAGGCTCGCCAGGGGCAGGACGTAGCCCGCCGGCTCCCCGAGCCCGCGGGCGTAGACGCGCCGGATCCGGGCGTCGAACTCCACCGAGCCGGACTTGGCGGCGGCCGGCGTGACGTTGACCGGCAGCTCCGCGGCCTTCTTCTCCCAGAGCTCGCCGTCCTCGAAAGCCGGGAAGACGTAGTCGGACAGGCCGAGCCGGCGGGCCAGGGTCTCGGCCAGCGCCTTGGCCTGGGCGATGGTGGCGGTCCCCTCGGCCCCCTCGCCCGCTTCCGGGGCGATCAGCGCCGAATCCGTCCAGATCGGCTTGCCGTCCTTGCGCCAGTAGAGCGCGAAGGCCCAGCGCGGCAGGCTCTCGCCGGGATACCACTTGCCCTGGCCGTAATGCAGCAGCCCGCCCGGACCGAAGCGGTCGCGCAGGCGCCGGATCAGGGTATCGGCCAGCCGCCGCTTGGTCGGGCCGACCGCGGCGATGTTCCATTCCGGCGCCTCGAAATCGTCCACCGACACGAAGGTCGGCTCGCCGCCCATGGTCAGCCGGACGTCCTGGGCCACGAGGTCGGCATCGATCCGCTCGCCGAGCGCGTCCATGGCCGACCAGACCGCCTCGGAATAGGGCTTGGTGATCCGGGGCGTCTCGGCGACCCGGGTGATGCTCATCGCGAAGCCGAACTCGGTCTTGGCCGGCTCGGCGACGCCCGAGATCGGCGCGGCCGAGCGGTAATGCGGGGTCGCGGCGAGCGGGATGTGGCCCTCGCCGGTGAGCAGGCCGGAGGTCGCGTCCATGCCGATCCAGCCGGCACCGGGCAGATAGACCTCGGCCCAGGCATGCAGGTCGGTGAAGTCCGCCGATGCGCCGGCCGGGCCGTCGACCGCGGTGGTGTCGGGCACGAGCTGGATGAGGTAGCCGGAGACGAAGCGGGCGGCGAGCCCGATCCGGCGCAGCACCTGCACGAGCAGCCAGGCCGAATCCCGGCAGGAGCCGCTCTTGAGCCGCAGCGTCTCGGCCGGCGTCTGGACCCCCGGCTCCAGGCGCACGCCGTAGGCGATCTCGCGGGCGATCAGGCCGTTGAGCGCCACCAGGAACAGGACCGTGCTCTGCTCCTCGGGAAGCCGGGCGAGCAGCGCCTCGATCTCCGGCCCGTCCGCGTCCACGGGGGCCAGGTAGGGCGCCAGCTCCTCCGAGAGGTCGGGCTCGTACGCGAAATTCCGGCCTTGCGCGTAATCCTCCACGAAGAAGTCGAACGGGTTGATCACCGCCATCTCGGCGGTGAGGTCGACCTCGATCTTCAGCTCGTCGGTCTTCTCCGGGAAGACCAGGCGGGCGAGCCAGTTGCCGCTCGGATCCTGCTGCCAGTTGAGGAAGTGGTTGGCGGGCGTCACCGTCAGCGCGTAGGCCGGCACCTTGGTGCGCGCGTGCGGGGCCGGGCGCAGGCGCACCACCTGGGGACCGAGGCTGATCGGCCTGTCGTAGCGGTAATGCGTGACATGGTGCAGGGCGGCTTTGATCGACACGATGGCTCCGTCTGAAGATCGAATGCGGTCTCGTAGCCGATACTGGGCGCTACAACGGGTCGATCGTCCCGGGCCCCAGCATGGTTATGTGCCAAGGATGGGGCCACAAGCAATTTCCGTGCGGCGACCACGGCTTCCGTGGTTCGCCGCCGACCTTGGCCGGAACTTTGCCGCTCGCGCCTATTTGATCGGGAGGTGGGCCGGCTGCCGGCCCGGGACCGCGCGATGAAGCTCTTCCAGTGCCAAGCCTGCGACCAGCCGGTCACCTTCGAGGCGACCGCCTGCGAGAGCTGCGCGCGCAGGCTGGGCTATGCTCGCGCGGTCCATGCGGTCTCGGCCCTGGAGCCCGTGGGCCTCTCGGCCCATCCGGCCATGGGCGGGGCCCAGACCTTCCACGCCTACGCCGATTCCGGCCCACGCTACCGCTACTGCAACAACGCCCTCTCGGGCGCCTGCAACTGGCTGGTGCCGGAGAACAGCCCCGATATCTTCTGTACCGCATGCCGGCACAACCGGGTCGTGCCGGACCTGTCGCACTCCTGGAACCTCGCGCGCTGGCGCCAGATCGAGGCGGCCAAGCGCCGGCTGTTCTACTCGCTGCTGCGCCTCGAACTGCCGCTGGCGACCCGGGCCCAGTACACGGACGGGCTGGCCTTCGATTTCCTGGTCGATCCGTCCGAGAGCTTTTCCTACGGGCCGCCGGTGCTCACGGGCCACATCAACGGCCTGATCACCATGAACATCGCCGAGGCCGACGACGTCGAGCGCGAGCGGCGCCGGATCCTGTTCGGCGAGCATTACCGCACCCTGCTCGGCCACTTCCGGCACGAGATCGGGCACTACTTCTGGTACCTGCTGGTGATGAACGGGCCGACCATGGGCGCGTTCCGGGCGCTGTTCGGCGACGAGAGCCTGAACTACGTCCGGGCCCTGCAGGACCATTACGCCCACGGCGCCCCGGCCGACTGGGAGGAATCCTACGTCTCGGCCTACGCCACCGCCCATCCGTGGGAGGATTTCGCCGAGACCTTCGCGCATTACCTGCACATCGTCGATACGGTTGAGACCGCCTCGACCTTCGAGCTGCACGTGCGCCCGCGCCTGCGCAACGCCACGGCGGCCCCTACGGTGATCGATTTCGACCCCTACGACACCCAGGACCTCGACCGGCTGATCGAGGCCTGGCTGCCGCTGACCTACGCGATCAACTCCCTGTCCCACAGCATGGGCCAGCCGGCGCTCTACCCGTTCAAGCTGACGCCGACGGTGATCGCCAAGCTCGCCTTCGTGCACGAGCGGATCTACGCCTCCCGCTCCGGCACCCTGCCGGATCCCGGCGAGGCGGGGGCGGAGATGCTGCGCGCGGTGATCCTGGGGCTGCGCCAGAAGGTGGCGGCACCGACGGTGTGAAGCGTTCGACGGACGGTCAGGGTCGCGGTCGTGGAAGCGGCTTCAGGGTTATGAACCGGGCTGTCCGGGACGGATCGGTATCATCGACCTGCCAGACGGTTCTGACCTGCGGATCCACGCCGGCGCGGGCGGCAAGCGGCCCCTCGAAGTCGAGTTTGGTAGCCCGATAGCCCGGCAGGAATCCCCGAAAATTCGGCCGCTGGCCATGATCAAGCAGCGCGCCGATCATGACGTCCGGATTGCCGGGCGTGAACCCGAACGCGGCGAGGAAGCGGCACTTCGCAGCGCCGTCCCGATGGTTCGGATTGAGCAGATAGGCGGTGACCTTGGCCGGGGCGACGTGAAAGCGGGATGGCCAAGCGTCCGGCTCGGTCACACGACCGCCCGCTCGACGAGGCAAACGGTGTCGGCCTCGACCGTCGCAAGTGTGTCGACCGGGTCCGTGAACTCGACCTCGAAGGCCTCGCCATCGGCATAGATCGCCACGACGGTGCCGGTTGAACCCGCCGGAACCGTCACGCCGTCGTCGCCTGAGACAGCCCGCAGAATCCGGACACGGTCGAGCTCGCGGACCGGCTCGGAACCAAGTCCGCCGATGGGTGGCAGGGGCGATTTCGGCAAGGGCGCACGCATCGCACACACGATACGCCGTCCCGCGTCGGACACAATGCGCCCGGTCGCCGGTCACGTCTCCTGCCGGCTCTCCACGAAGGCGCGAAACGCCGCCAGGGTCTCGGCGCTGACATGGTGCTCGATCCCCTCGGCGTCCCGCCGGGCGGTCTCGGGGCTGACGCCGAGGGTGCACAGGAAGCGCTCGACGATGCGGTGGCGCTCCCGCGCCTGGGTGGCGAGCCGGCGGCCGGCCTCGGTCAGGAACACGCCGCGATAGGGCCGCTGCTGGACGAAGCCGTCCTCGCACAGGCGCTTGAGCATCTTGGCGACGGTGGGCTGGGCCACGCCGAGGCGCGCGGCGATGTCGACCTGGCGCGCCTCGCCGCCGTCACCGATCAGGTCGTCGATCAGCTCGACGTAATCTTCCACGAGTTCGGAGCGCCGGGCCTCGCGGGCCTGGCGGAAGCTCTCCACGTGCCGCTCGGGATCGACCAGCACGGTCTCGGGCAAGCCTTGAGTCTCGGAGGCAAGCGGCTCGGACGGTTCCTGCATCGGCTCTCCCTCTCGCCGCCCCCCGGCGCCGCCCGACCCCTGTTTAGCAAAGTCCGCCCCCGAGAGGGGAGTCCCGCGATGCCCCTTGCGACCCCTCTTGAAACACACGGCCGGCGCCCTGAATATAGCCCAAGCTATATCTTTGAGAAAAGGGTGAGGCATGGCAACGCCGGACGCGGCGACGGTCCCGGAGGGCCAGACGCCCGGGGGAGGCGCGGCCCGCGGTCGTGCACCGGGGGCGATGAGCCGGCGCACGGAGCAGGCCATCCGCGACAGCCTCGACGGGCGGCCGGGCGGCCGGGGCCGGTTCCTGCTGTTCGTCGGCCCCGCCGTGACGGCGTCGATCGCCTACATGGACCCCGGCAACTTCGCCACCAACATCCAGGCGGGCGCCCGCTACGGCTACGGCCTGCTCTGGGTGGTGCTGCTGGCGAACCTCACCGCGATGCTGTTCCAGGCGCTCTCGGCCAAGCTCGGCATCGTCACCGGCAAGAACCTCGCCGAGCATTTTCGCGATGCGGTTCCCCGGAGCGGGCGGTTCGCGGCCTGGGGCATCAGCGAGGTCGCCGCCATGGCCACCGACCTCGCGGAGTTTCTGGGGGGCGCGATCGGGCTGTCCCTGCTCACCGGCATGCCGCTGATGGCCGGCATGGCGGTCACCGCGATCGTCACCTACGCGATCCTGCTCTTGGAGCACGAGGGGTTCCGGCCGCTGGAGATCGCCATCGGCGTCATGGTCGGCACGATCGGCCTCTGCTATGCGGTCGAGCTCGCCATCGCCCCGGTGGATTGGGCGGACGCCGCCAAGGGCCTCGTCACCCCAAAGATCCCGGACGCGCAGGCGCTGACCATCGCGGTCGGGATCATCGGCGCCACGGTGATGCCGCACGCGCTGTTCCTGCATTCGGGTCTGACCCAGGGGCGGGGCAGCCCCCGGACCGATTCGGACCGGCGCCTGCTGGTGCGCTACTCGAACCGCGAGGTGGTGGTGGCGCTGCTGCTGGCCGGCCTCGTCAACATCGCCATGGTGATCATGGCGGCGGCGGCCTTCCATGCCGGCCACAGCGCGGTCGCCGAGATCGACCAGGCCTACCGCACCCTGACCCCGCTGCTCGGGCCGGCGGCCGGGGCCGCCTTCCTGGTGTCGCTGCTCGCCTCCGGGATCTCGTCCTCGGTGGTGGGGACGCTCGCCGGCCAGATGGTGATGCAGGGCTTCACCGGCTGGCGCATCCCGCTCCTCGTCCGCCGGCTCGCGACCATGCTGCCGGCCTTCGTGGTTGTGGCGATCGGCGTCGACCCGACCCGGGCCCTGGTCCTGTCCCAGGTGGTGCTGTCGCTCGCCCTGCCGGTGCCGATGGTGGGCCTGGTGGTGTTCACCCGCCGCCGCAGCGTGATGGGGGCCTTCGCCAACGGCCCGCTGACCCAGGCGGCGGCCGTGGCCGGGGCGGCTTTGGTGCTCGGCCTCAACCTGGTGCTGCTGGCCGCCGCCTTCGGAGTGCCGGTGCCGGGATTGGAATAGGAACATCCGCGCCGAGCCTGTTGCCCCTTCCGTCAGAGGGGACTGCCCTCACGCCAGGGGTTGAGCAGCGTTGCGCCGGTCGCGGCGAAATCGGCGCTGTTGCGGGTGACGATCGTCAGGTTGTGAGCGAGGCCGGTCGCTGCGATCCAAGCGTCGCGCTCACTCCTGGGATCAGGAACGTGAAGATGGGCGCAGCGCAACGCGATAGCGGCGTCGATCGGCAGGATGCGTCCGGCGAAGGCCGGCAAGACGCGATCGTGCAGCCAAAGCCGCAAAGCGGCGGCTTGGCGGGGATCGCGGCGATCCAGCTGAGCAATACCGAGTTCGAGTTCCATGACCGTGATGACGGATACATGCAGGCTGCTGGGATCGACCTTTGTAGCCCATCTCTCCACCTGAGGATCGATCCTGCCGCTGCTCCGCTTGCGAAGCTCGGACAGGACGTTGGTGTCGAGGAGGTACATCAGTCGAAAGTGGCCGGGCGTGGGAACGTGGCTGGCCGGGTGAAGTCGATGTCGATAGCGCCGACTCCCTCCATGTCGAGGGCATCGAGAATGTTGCCGGGGGCAGCCTTCAGGCGTTCGTATGCGTCGTAGGAAAGGACGGCCATGATCGGCCGGCCGCGCTCGGTGATGATCACGGGGCCGTCCGCCGCGGCGCGCTTGATGCGACCGGGCTCGCGATTGAATTCGCGGCTGGTGAAGGTCGGCATGCTCATGCTGAACCTCGTATGTCGTTACATACAGACATTGGAGGCCCGGCGAGCGATGTCAATCGGCTGCCGAGCTCTCGGAGCCATTCCGGCTGCTTCGTCGATGCCCCAGGCGCCCCCCGGTCAGCTCGCCCGGACCACCACCTCCACGAGGTTGGCGCCGCCGGACCGGATCCCGGCCTCGATCGCCGGGGCGATGTCGGCGGCCCGGGTCACCCGCCGGGACGGAACCCCCATGGAGGTGGCGAGCGCCAGGTAGTCGACGCGCGGGTCGGTGAGATCCATGGCGATGAAGCGGTTGGCCCGCACCGAGGCGTAGTGCGCCTGGCCCTTCATGAAGTTCTTCAGGATGTTGTACTCGGCATTGTTGATCACCACGAAGGTGACCGGCAGTTTCTCGTGCGCGGCCGTCCAGAGCGCCTGGGGCGAGTACATCGCGGCGCCGTCGCCGACGACGCAGACCACGGGCGCCCGGTCGATGCCGAGGGAAAAGCCGACCGCGGCCGGCATGCCCCAGCCGAGCACGCCGCCGCGCATCGCCGCGTATTGGTGGGTGGAGGGGCTGTCGAGGAAGGTCCGCAGGTGCGTGAGCGTCGCCGGCGCCTCGTCGATGATCGTGGTCTGCGCCCCCACGGCCCGGGCCACCTCGCGGGCGGCGACGAGCGGCGCGATCACCGGGTCGTCGAAGGCGGCGTCGGCCGCGGCGGCGAGCTTGGCCCGCCGCTCGGCCCGGGTCGTCTCCGCCTGCGCGCGCACGGCCGCGTAGGCGGCGGCGCGGTCGGCCACGCGCGGGGCCAGCAGCGGCAGCAGCGCGTTCAGGGACGCCTGGATGTCGCCCACCGTCGACAGGCTGGTGGCGTAGGTGCGCCCGAGGTCGCGGACATCCGCGGAGAGCTGGAACACCTGCGTCCCCGCGGGCACCGCCGAGACCTCCGAGTAGAGGATGGTGATCAGCGACTTGCCGCCGAGCGCGAACACCGCGTCGTAGCGCCCGAGGATGTCGGCGATGGCGTCGGCCCGGGTCGGCAGGTTGCCGGCCCAGAGCGGGTGGGCGGTGGGGAAGGGGATGTGGGCCGGCCAGGACGAGCCGTAGACCGGCGCGGCCAGCAGGTCGGCGAGGGCCACCGCCTGGGCGGAGGCGTCCGAGGCGTCGATCTCGTCGCCGGCGATCAGGGCCAGGCGGCCGGGCGCGATGGCGGCGAGTTTTTCGGCCAGCGTGTCGAGGGAACCCGCCACCGCCCGCTGATCGATGGTCGAGGTCTCGCCCGCCGGGGTCGCGGTCATCGCCTCCATCACGTCCATCGGCAGGGACAGGAAGACCGGGCCGGACGGGGCGGCCCCGCAATCGTGGAAGGCGCGGCGCAGGAGCACCGGAATCTGGTCCGGGCTGGTGACCTCGCGGGCCCACTTCACCACCGGGTCGGCGATGGCGACGAGGTCGCCCATCAGCAGCGGGTCGGACAGGGCGTGGCGCAGGTCCTGCTGCCCGGCCGTGACCACCAGCGGCGTGCCGCTGACCTGGGCGTTCCACAGCGCGCCCATGCCGTGGCCGAGGCCGCCGGCCGTGTGCAGGTTGAGGAAGGCCGGCCGGCGCGCGCCCTGGGCGTAGCCGTCGGCCATCGCCACCGCGGTCGCCTCCTGCAGGGCGAGGATGTAGCCGATGTCCTGCGCCTCGGTGAGCGCGTCGATCAGCGGCAATTCGGTGGTGCCGGGATTGCCGAAGATGTAGCGCACGCCCTCCGAGCGCAGCACGTCCAGCAGAAGGTCGGCGCCCCTCCGGCTTCCGGCGGCATCCACGGTCTCGATCGACATACGCAACCCTCCTCCGCCCCCCGGCGGAATCAAGGCCACGCTACCCCATGGTCGCGCCGCGACGAAGACCCGTGGCGCGAGATCGGGTTTCCAAAGGGCGAGCCCTTTGGCGGGTTGTCAGGGCGGAGCCCTGACGAAGCCGAACGTCAGAGTCCGATCGGCAGCAGGCCGGGTGCCAGAGCCGCGGCGGCCCGCGGCCCGTCCTTGACCAGGCGGATCGCCGTGCGGGCGACGCGGTTGCGCAGGCGCCGGGCCTGCCAGAGCGCCCCCGTCTCCACGGCGAGGCCGCGGGCGTAGACGCTGGCGCGCAGGCTGCGGGCGTCGCAGGCCTGCTTGACCGGATCGGCGTAGAACGCCGCGATTTTGTCGCGGCCCATCCCGGGGGTGGCGAGCCAGGCCGGCACGTGGACCCGGGCGAGCCGGTCGGCATCGGTGAGCAGCTTGCCGATCCCGGTGCCGGGGATCGGGCAGGCGGTCTGGAAGGCGTCGCCGATCAGCACCAGCCCGTCGCGCTCCACACCGTCGGCCCGGGCGAGATCGATCGGCCGGACCTCGAGGGGGCCGGTCACCGACAGGTCCGGGCAATGCCGGCCGAGGTGGGGCATCATCGCCCGCAGGACGGCTTCCGGGTCCCGGCGCAGGGACGCGACCCAGGGCTCGCCGGGGTCGCGGTAGCAGAACAGGTTGGCCCGCATCACGTCCCCGATCGGGAACAGGGTCAGGTAGGCGTCGCGGCCGCCGAAGCCCTCGGCGAAGTAGGTCATCGCGGGGAACGGGAAGGCGGCCCGCGGCGCCGCCATGTCGAAGCCGACCGCCAGGGAGTGGCGCGGGCTGAGCGCCCGCTTGGTGATGCCGGCCTTGGCGAGCAGCGCGTGGCCGAGCCCGGTGGCGAGCACGACGAGGCGCGCCTCGATCCGGCGGCCGTCGCTCAAGGCGAGCATCTGGCGATCCGGCCCGAGCTCGAAATCGGCGACCCGACCCGGGGTCAGCAACCCCTCCGGCAGGGCGGCCCGGGCCGCCCCGACCAGGACGGGATAATGCGCGCCCCATTCCCGGGCGGCCTCCCGGTAGGCGAGCCGGCCGTAGCGGACCACCGCGACCTCCTCGGTCGCCGTCGTGCAGGCGGCGAGCGCCTGGCCGAAGCCGAGGCCCTCGAACAGGGCCATCTGCTCGGCCCCGAATTTTTCCGCCCGGAAGTCGCGCCGCGCCGCACCGCGTTCGGCCTGGGCGTCGATCAGCGCGACCCGGGTCCCGGCGCGGGCGAGCGCCCCGGCCAGGCAACTCCCGGCCAGCCCGGCGCCGACCACGGCCACGTCGTAGTTCTTCGCCTCGCTGCTCATTGCTGTCATCGGAAGGTCGTCCCGCGCGTAGCGTCAGAAATCGAACGCATGAAAACGCACAAATGGCAGCATCCTTGAAGTCCGTAAAGCACGTAGGTAATTTTTTAGTGCCTGGAAACATACGCTTACAGGACGATGCAGGAGCCCTCGACCCGTTTCATCTTCTGATTGAATTCTTGAACCTTGCGCGAACCCGGTCCGCAATCCGGATCTGCCGCGTCACGCCGCCCGAAGCTGCGCCACGAAGGCGCGCATGAACGGCGGCAAGCCGTCGAGGTCGCGCAGGCACAAGGTCAGGTCGCGCCGCGCCCAGGCATCCGAGAGCGGCACCACCGCGATGGCGAGGCCCTGGGCCGCCCGGGCGGCGGCGCTCTCGGGCAGCACCGCGAGCCCGACCCGGGCCTCGACCAGGCGGCAGACGGCGTCGAAGCCGCGCAGCTGCACCCGCAGGCGCATCGGCCGTCCCTCGCGCACCGCCTGGGCGACGAGGAACCGGCTGATGGCGCTGCGCCGGTCGAGGCCGACGAGGTCGTGGCCGAGCACCTCGACGAAGGCGATGTCGGCGCGCCCCGCCAGGGGATGGTCCCGGGCCGCCACCAGCACGAACCGGTCCTCCCGGAACGGGAAGGTCTGGAGCGAGCCGGTATCGACCGTCCCGGACAGGATGCCGAGATCGGCCGCGCCCTCGGCCACCAGCCCGACGATCTCCTCGGAGGTGCGCTCCTCGATCTCGACGCCGATCCCGGGATGGCCGGCCAGGAAGGCCGCGAGCGCGTCGGGCAGGAATTCGGTCAGCGCGTTGGTGTTGGCGAGCACCCGGATCTGCCCGGCCGCGCCGCCCGAGAACACCGCCATCTCCTCGCGCAGGCGCTCGACGCCGGCCAGGATCTCCCGGGCATGGGCCAGGAGCGTGCGCCCGGCCGGGGTCGGGCTGACGCCCTGCCGACCGCGGGTCAGGAGCGCGGCGCCGAGGGTCTCCTCCATCAGCCGGATCCGCGTCGAGGCGGCCGCCAGGGCGAGGTTCGCCCGCGCCGCCCCGTGGGTGATCGAGCCGGCCTCGACCACGTGCCGGAACAGGCCGAGATCGGTGAGATCGAACCGCATCATCGCCGCAGGCCCCTCCCGGAGGCGACACCGCCCGGTCCATCCGTCCCCTCGTGGCGACGGCCCGGGACGGTATCGCCGCGCCACGTGCCTGTCAGCGGCTCCGGCCGGATGCGTCGCCCGCAGTCGCCCTGAGCCCCACGGATAGCCGGATCCGAAACACGCCGAGAAACATCACTATAGGCATCGAAAAACATGCTTACAGAGCGATACGATTGATATTGGCGCCAAGAAGATCGATTTTTTCAGAATCACACACACGAATTCCAAATCGAATTCTAGTACAGAATTGATACTGTGCATTCCACAGATCGAAAATACCGTTCCGAGCGAGCAGGAGACCATTTACTCCCCTTTAACGTGCAATATTCCAAATGTATCACCTCGCCGACGAGACCTTCCGCATCTAGGACGGTACCTTCACCCGCCATCGTCACCGGATCGGATCATGACCACTTTCAGCTCGATCGACCGATCTTCGGAGACATGCGGCTCTCGGCGCCGTCAGGCTCCCGTGAACGTGACCGCGCCCGTCGGCGCGACGCAGACCCCCCGCCCTTCCCGCGCCGGGCCCGTGCCCGCGAAGCGAGACGAGACCCGATGATGGATGCGCTTCTAATTGACGACAGCGCGACCATGCGCCGGCGCCTGCGCCAGATGCTGGAGGCCAAGCCCGACGTCAGCGTGACCGACTACGCCGATCCGGCCGCGGCTCTTGTGGAGGCGCAGATGCGCGCCTTCGATCTCGTGCTGGTCGATTACCACATGCCCGCCATGGACGGGATCGCGTTCATCCAGCGCATGCGCACCATCCCGCACTACGCCCAGGTGCCGATCGCGATGGTCACCAGCGACATCTCCGACGCGGTGCGGCTCGCCGCCCTGGAGGCGGGGGCGACCGATTTCCTCGACAAGTCCATGCGGGGCGTCGAGCAGACCGTGCGGCTGCGCAACCTGATCCGCCTCGCCAAGGCGGTGCGGCGGCTGGCCGAGCAGGCCGCCTGGCTCGACGGCGAGGTCGAGGCCGCCCTGCGGCACATGCGCGAGCGCGAGGAGGAGATCATCTTCCGCCTGTCGCTGGCGGTGGAGTATCGCGACAACGACACCGGCGACCACACCTGGCGGGTGGCCCGCTACAGCCAGATCGTGGCCGAGGCCCTCGGCCTGCCCGCGGAACTCTGCCGCAACCTGTACCTCGCCGCGCCGCTGCACGATGTCGGCAAGGTGGCGATCCCGGACGGCATCCTGCTGAAGCCCGGCCGGCTCGACCCGGACGAGTTCGCCGTGATCAAGACCCACGCGACCATCGGCCAGCGCATCCTCGGCGGCAGCTCGTCCGAGCTGATCCGGCTGGGCGCCGAGATTGCCGAGGCGCATCACGAGAAATGGGACGGCAGCGGCTATCCGAAGGGGCTGGCCGGCACCCAGATCCCCCTGTCCGCCCGGATCGTCGCGGTGGCGGACGTGTTCGACGCCCTGACCACGCAGCGGCCCTACAAGGAGGCGATGTCGTTCGAGGCGGCCCTCGCCTGCATCCGGGCCGAGAGCGGCCGCCATTTCGACCCGGCCTGCGTGGAGGCGTTCTGCGCGCGCTGGCCGGATATCCTCGTGGCCGGCGGGCAGGAGCGGGCCGCGGGGCGGCGGGACGCCCACGCCGTCACCGAGCCCTGGGCCCGGGTGCCGACCCTGCTCCGCGAGATCGCGGCCGAGACGCCCGTGCTGGCGAGCCGGGTCGTGGACGAAGGCGCCACGGATGAGGGCGCCGATCACGGCTCATCTGTGACAATCCCGGATTCAAAAGGTCCGAGACCTTTTGCGGGTCCAGGGCGGAGCCCTGGTGTCTCAAGGGCCAATCCGAAAGATCTTGCCCTGAACCCCGCCAAAGGGCTGAGCGCTTTGGAAACCCGAACGTCAAGCCTCGATCCGGGGGCGGGTGACGCGCGGTGCCGACACGCCTAACCTGCGCCGATGCGCGTCTTCCACACCGCCGATTCCGCCCGGCACGATCCCGAGCTCTACCTGCGGCGCGGCACGCCGATCCCGCATCCCGAGCAGGCCACGCGCTACGCCATCCTGTACGCGGCGGCCCGGGACGGCGGCCACGCCCTCGCCGAGCCCGCCGACCACGGCCTTGACCCGATCCGGGCGGTGCACGATCCCGGCTACGTCGCGTTCCTGGCCGAGGCCTGGGCGCGCCGGGCGGAGATTCCGGGCGTCGCCGACGAGATCCTCACCGGCAGCTTCGCCCGGCCGCAGATGCACCGGACGCCCGCCGGCCTGCTCGGGCGCGTCGGCCTCTACACCGCCGACACCTCGACGCCGATCCGGGCCGGGACCTGGGCGGCGGTCTACGGCGCGGCCCAATGCGCCGTCGCGACCGCCGACGCGGCCCTGGAGGCCGGCCACGCCTACGCCCTGTGCCGGCCGCCCGGCCACCACGCCTACGCGGATTCGGCCGGCGGCTTCTGCTTCCTCAACAACAGCGCGATCGCCGCGGAGCGGATGCGGGCGACCGGGGGCGGCCCCGTGGCGATTCTCGACATCGACGTGCACCACGGCAACGGCACGCAGGGGATCTTTTATACGCGCGGGGACGTGCTCACGGTCTCGGTCCACGCGGACCCGTCGGACTATTTCCCGTTCTATGCCGGCTATGCCGACGAGACCGGGGCGGGGGCGGGCGCCGGCCTCAACCGCAACCTGCCGCTGCCGCCGGGCTCCGGCGACGCCCCGTGGCTCGCCGCATTGGAGGCCGGGCTCGCGGCGATCGCGGCGTTCAAGCCGCGGGGGCTGGTGGTGGCCCTGGGCCTCGACGCCGCCGCGGACGACCCGATCGGCGCGCTCACGGTGACCGGAGCGGGATTCGCGGCGGCCGCGCAGCGGATCGCGCGCGCCGGGCTGCCCACCGCGATCGTGCAGGAGGGCGGCTATCTCTGCGCGGCCCTGCCGGAGAACCTGACGGCCTTCCTGGCCGCCTTCGACGCGGCCCGCTGAGCCGCGGCGCGGCCCGGAGACCGCACGGCGTGGTGCGAATATGGCGCAGCGCGACGCGAATAGTGTCGTCCGAGCCTCAGCGCGCGCCGACGCGGCGCGGACGACCTGTATACCGAGCGGACAGGGGCCGCCCGGGATGCGGTCCCGGCGGGAGGACACGAACGATGCGTGCGGGCGACGTCCGGCGGCCCGATGCGGCCAGCGCTCCCTGGTACGCCGGTCTGACCAGGCGGCACTGGCGCATCCTCTGGGGCAGCTACCTCGGCTGGATCTTCGACGGCTACGAGGCGGTCGCCCTGGTCTACGCGCTGCGCCCGGCCCTCGGATCGCTCCTCACCCCCGAGCAGGCCCAGGCACCGGCCTTCTACGTGGGGGCGGCGATCGGGATCACCCTCCTGGGCTGGGGGCTCGGCGGGCTGATGGGCGGAATCGCGGCCGATTATATCGGCCGCAAGCGCATGATGATGCTGTCCATCCTGGGCTACGCCCTGTTCACGGGCCTGACGGCGTTTGCCGGGAGCTTCGCGCAACTCGCGATCCTGCGGTTCATCACCGGACTCGCCATCGGCTCCGAATGGTCCACCGGCATCGCCCTGGTCGCCGAGACCTGGCCGAACCGGGCCCGGCCGAAGGGCTGCGGATTCCTGCAATCGGGCTTCGGCGGCGGCGCGGTGCTGGCCGCGATCGTCTGGGCGCTGCTGGCCGCCTTCGACCCGCTCGGCCCGGACTCGTGGCGGATCATGTTCGCGCTGGGCGCGCTTCCGGCCCTCGTCTGCCTGTACCTGCGGCGGGCCCTGGAGGAATCCGAGCAGTGGATGCAGGCCCTGCGGGAGCAGCGCTGGGCCGCCACCACCGAGGACGCCACGAGCCCGCAGCCGAAGGGACGGCGTCCGTTCTCCCTGACGGAGATCTTCCGGGAGCGCGAGAGCCGCCGGCGGGTCCTGCTCGCCACCCTGATGTCGTTCGCGACCACGGTCGGCTGGTGGGCGGTCTCGTCCTGGCTGCCGGCCTACACGGAGGGGCTGGCCAAGGCCGCCGGGGAGCCGGCCAACGTCTGGGGCCCGCGCATGGGCATCATCTACAATGTCGGGGCGATCACCGCCTACCTGATCTCCGGATTCGTGGCCGATGCGGTCGGGCGGCGCGCCTTCCTGCTGATCACGTATGCCGGCTGCATCGTCACCTCGCTCGCCTGCTATCTCTGGACCGGCGGGCTGGTGCCGTTCATGGGGCTCGCCTTCCTGAACGGGTTCTTCACCCTTGGCTTCGCCTTCTCGTGGATGGCGATCTACCTGGTGGAGCTGTTCACCCCGGCGGTGCGGGCGACGGCGGCCAGCGTCGTGTTCAACGGGGCGCGCCTGATCGCCTGGATCTTCCCGATCATCGCCGGTCAGATCGTCACCCTTTCGGGCGGCGTCGCCGCGGCGGCCCTGACGATGTCGAGCGTCTACGGGATCGGGCTGATCGTGCCGTGGTTCATGCCGGAAACGACCGGAAAGCCGCTGCCGGACTGACGGCTCCGACCCTCGCCTGGGACGGGCGAGGGCCGAAAACCACCGTTCGATTCCGACGCGCTACGCGTCGTCGTCCTCATCCTGATGCCGGCCCTTGAGCTTGGCGAAGACGGAATCGGCGTCGATCCGCTCCTCGCGGCCGCCATGCTCGGCCGTCTCCTCGGGCTCGGGCGCCGTCGAGACTTCGGTAGGCAGGAGCGAGGCGCCGGATTCGGCCGCCATCGCGGCCGGGCGGTCGGCCGCCGCGCGCTGGACCTCGAAGTCGAGGTTGATCTGGGTGGTCAGGCCCAGGGTCACCGGATCCATCGGCTGGAGCGAGCCGGAATTCCAGTGGGTGCGCTCGCGGATCTGCTGGATCGTCGATTTGGTGGTGCCGACCAGGCGGATGATCTGCGAATCCTTCAGCTCGGGGTGGTTGCGCAGCAGCCACAGGATGGCGTTGGGCCGGTCCTGGCGGCGCGACAGCGGGGTGTAGCGCGGCCCCTTGGTGGTGCGCTTCACCTCCGGCAGCTTCACCTTCGAGACGGCGGGCTTGAGCTTGTAGTGCGGCGCCTTCTGGGCCTTCTCGATCTCGTCGCGGGTGAGCTGGCCGGTGGAGACCGGATCGAGCCCCTTGATGCCGGCCGCGACCTCGCCGTCGGCGATGCCCTTCACCTCGAGCGGGTGCAGCTTGCAGAAGTCGGCGATCTGCTCGAAGGCCAGGGAGGTGTTCTCGACCAGCCAGACGGCGGTCGCCTTCGGCATCAGCGGACCCTGGGACATGTGCTCTCGTGCTCCGGCCTGGCGGGACGGGGGCCGGGCACCGGGCCGCGGGCTCCGGATGCAGATCCGGAAGTCCCGTCTCACGCTGTCGAATGGGGATGGCTCACTATAGGGCCGCCCGGGGTGGGGCGCAATCGCGGGTTCGGCGGTTCGCGGGCGCTTGGCGCCGATTAACCGGCGCCCTGGGCCCGGCTACAAACCGGATGTGAGCGTGACCGCCTCACCCGCGAAGGCCGCACGCGGCCCGACGCGGCCGGGAGTGCAGAGAATGGTCCTCTCTCTGGCATGGTCCAGAAAAGCGAATGGCGAGTGGAGCTTCCGGCTCCGCCTCGCCATTCCTCTCTGGGCTTGGCTACACCTAAGCAGGTGAATGCCAGGGATCGGCGGTAGCCGCCGCCGATCCCACTCCCCAATATAGCGCGGACCGGGACCAGCAACAACGGCCGCGCGGGGAAGAGCAAGCCCCCTACTTCCCCGGCAGCCCGTGGACGATCGGGAAGAACGTGTCCTTCCAATCCTTCGGCTCGGCCTTGATGGTCTTCATCGCGTAGAAGTGCCGGGCCTGGAGCATGATCCCGTACGGGGTGGTGGAGAAGGTGGTCCCCGGCTCCTTCATGATCGCCACCAGGGTCTCGGGGGGCGTCTTGTCGTTGGTGGCGGCGATGTAATCCTTGGCCGCCTGGAGGGGATCCTTGGCGATCTCGGCATTCGCCTCGTCGATGGCGGCCACGATGGCGGCGGCGAGCTTGGGGTTGCGGGTGAACCAGCCCGTGCGGGCGTAGAAGATCGCGTTGCTCACCGGCTCGCCGACGAGTTCATATGAGTTGAGCACCGCGTGGATCGCCGGGTTCTGCAGCTCGCGCTGCTGGAACGGCGGCAGCGAGAAATGGCTGTTGACCTCGTTCTGGGGGCTGGCGAGCGCCGCCACCGCGTCGGGATGGCCGAGCTGGACGGTCAGCGGGTCGAGCCGGGTCGCCCCGTCCGGCCCGAACGCCTTCCTGGCGGCGATCTGCAGCAGCACGGCTTGCGTCGAGACCTTCACGGAGGGCAGGGCGATCTTGTCCTTGCCGGAGAAGTCCTTGAGCGTCTTCACGTCCGGGTTGCGGGTGAGCAGCAGCATCGGCGTCGAGCCGACCCCGCACAGGCCCTTCACGTCGCCGCGGGTGCGGTCGTTGAGCAGCAGCATGTTGGTCGAGCCGCTGTCGACGATGTCGATGTTGCCCGACAGGAGCGCGTCGTTGCCGGCCGCGCCGCTGGTCAGGTTCACCCACTCGACCGCGACATCCCCGAGGCCGGCCGCCTTGGCCTGCCTCTCGATCAGCTTGTGCTGCTCGGCGAGCACCGCCGGCAGGTAGACGAAGCCGGGCTGCCGGCTGATCCGGACCTTGGCATCGTCGGCCTTCGCCGGGACGGCAAACGGGATGGCGAGCGCCAGGCCGGCCAGCAGCAGCGCGGCGGGCCCGCCCCGGAAGAGGCGGCGGCAGATCCCCGGACTCGCGAACGCCCGCGACGCACGCACCATGTCGTTCCTCCCCGTCGCCCCGCCGGCTTCATGTCCGGATCCGGCCTTTATTGACGGCAAGTGGACAGGCTCAGGCCATTAAGCGCAAGGCCCGCGGCAGTCTTCACGGCGCGGTAACGGTAACGTTGCACACTGTCTCCGCGTGAAATTTTCGTCCCGGGGGCGGACTCGTGAAGATCGGCATCGGGGCGAAGCTCCACACCATCACGGCCACGGCGCTGATCGGCATCGCGGTGGTCTCGGGCATCGGCCTGCTCAACCTGAAATCGCAGGTGGAGCAGGACCGCATGGCCAAGACCCGCAACCTGACGGACGCGGCCTACGGCGTGGCGGCGTATTTCGAGGGCGAGGAGCGGGCCGGGCGGCTGTCGCGGGCCGACGCCCAGGGCGCGGCGATCCGGGCCGTGAAGACGCTCCGCTACGACGGCCAGGAATATTTCTGGATCAACGACATGCAGCCCCGCATGGTCGCCCATCCGATGAAGCCCGAGCTCGAGGGCAAGGACCTCGCGGGCGTCCAGGATCCCACCGGCAAGCGCTTGTTCGTGGACTTCGTCGAGACCGTGAAGCGGCAGGGCCAAGGCTTCGTCGATTATTACTGGCCCAAGGCCGGGTCCGACGCGCCGGTCCCGAAGCTGTCCTACGTGCGCGGCTTCGCCCCCTGGGGCTGGGTGATCGGCACCGGCATCTATGCCGACGACACCGCGGCGATCCTGTGGGACGCGGCCTGGCGGGCGGCGGCCGGGATGCTGGTGGTGATCGCGCTGATCGGCCTGCTGGCGGCCCTGATCGGCCGGCGGGTGACCCGGCCGCTCCTGGCCCTGAACCGGGCCATGCACCGCCTCGCGGCGGGCGACACCGGCGCCGCGGTGCCGGAGCGCGGGCGCAGCAACGAGATCGGCGCGATGGCCGGCGCCGTGCAGGTGTTCAAGGACGCGCTGATCGCCAAGGCCGAGACGGATGCCCGCGCCGCCGACGGCGCCGAGGGCGCTGCCCGCCGCGCCGCTGCCCTCGACCGCCTGACCCGGGCCTTCGAGACCCGGGCGGGCGCGCTGAGCCGGGGCCTCGCGGCGGCGGCCTCCGAGCTCGAAGTCACCGCCCAGGCGATGACCGCCACGGCCGCCCGCGGCACCGAGCGCTCCGGCGCGGTCACCGCCCAGGCGGCCGGAACCTCGGCGGACGTCCAGACCGCAGCGGCGGCCACCGAGGAGATGTCGGCCTCGGTCCAGGAGATCGCCGGGCAGGTGCACCGCACCTCGGAGATCGCCGGCCGGGCGGCCGAGACCACGCGCCAGGGCGAGGCGACCGTGCGGGCGCTGGCTGACGGCACCGAGCGGATCGGCGACGTGGTCGCCCTCATTTCCGGCATCGCCGCGCAGACCAACCTGCTGGCGTTGAACGCCACCATCGAGGCGGCGCGCGCCGGGGAGGCGGGACGCGGCTTCGCGGTGGTGGCAAGCGAGGTCAAGGAACTGGCCGGCCAGACCGCCAAGGCCACCGACGAGATCTCGGCCCAGATCGGCCGGATCCAGGGCGAGACCCGGCAGGCCGTGGCGGCGATCGGCGAGGTCGGCCAGACTATCGCGGAGATGCGCAGCATCGCGGTCGGGGTCGCGGCCGCCATGGAGCAGCAGAACGCCGCGATCCAGGAGATCGTGCGCGGGGTGGTGAGCGCCGCCTCGGGGGCGCAGGCGGTGTCGGGCAGCATCGCCGACCTGCGCCAGGGCGCCGATGAGACCGGGCTCGCCTCCGAGCAGGTCCTGGCCGCCGCCCGCGACCTCACCCGCGGCTCGGACGACCTCGACCAGGCGGTCAAGGCGTTCCTGGCCGAGGTGAAGGCTGCCTGAGCGCCGAAACCGGGTTTCCAAGGGGCTCAGCCCTTTGGCGGGGTTCGGGGCAGGACCTCTAGGACTTGGCCCCTGATGTATCGGGCAAAGCCCGACAGCAGGGTTCCACCCTGCACCCGCAAAAGGTCTCGACCTTTTGAATCCGGGATTTTCAAGTCTCGGCGGCCAGGAACGCCGCCACCGCGTTCGAGAATTCCGGGGTGCGCAGGTAGCCGTAGGATTTGTGCCGGTTCTCGGTGTCGTCCGGCCGCCGGTAGGCGTTGATCACCGGTACGTCGCGGATCCGCACCCCGGCGGCGTTCGGCGGGTAGATCGCGGCGAGGTCGTCGCCCACCGTGGCGATGTCCTGGCGGTCCATCAGGTTGGTCCAGGCCGTGACGGCGTCCGGCACGCGCAGGTCGCCGTGCTCGGCGGCGAGCTTCAGCTTCAGTTCGGCGAGCCCCAGCGGCGAGCCGAGGGTGACCAGGGTGCAGCGGGGCAGGGCGGTTCCGTCCCGCTCGGCGGCCCGCAGCACGTCGTAGGCGATCAGCCCGCCCATCGAGTGCGCGGCGATCAGCACGGCGCGGTCCGCCGCCTCGGCCAGGGCCTCGCGCAGGCGTGCCCGGGCCGCGTTCCGGAACGCCGCGTCCTCGTGATAGCCCCAGAGGTCGTCGAGGCGGTATTCCAGGATCAGGTCGTCGACCGGGGTGAGCCCGGTGGCCTCCTGCAGATGCGAGAGGCCGCGGTAGATCCGGTCGGTGAGGGTTGGCTCGCCGGACGCGGGATCCTGCGCCGGGGACGGGAACGGGCCGGTACCGGGATCGGCGCTGTAGGGCTCGCGATTGCGGTCGCCGGCCAGGGGCTCGGGGTAGCGCAGGTCCGCCCAGTAGACGAACGTGAACGGCACCTCGGGCGCCGCGCTCCCGAGATTGCGGGCGAGGCCCTCCAGGATCGCCGCCCGCCACCAGGCCGCCTTCTCATCCCGGGGCGGCTTGTTGGCGAGCCCGTGGATGCCGATGAGTGCCGTCCGACCCAGTGCCCGCTCCTCCCGGATCGGCGATGCGTCCGCGCCGGCGAGATAGCGCCGGATGTCGCCGCCGGCACTGCGGCGAATTCTTCCACGCCGTGGTCAGTCGAACAGGCTGGAGACGCTGGATTCCGTGGCGGTCCGGCCGATCGCCTCGCCCAGCAGCGGCGCGATGGTCGCCACCCGGATGTTGCGGGCGAGCTTGACGGCCTGGGTCGGCTGGATCGAATCGGTGATCACCAGCTCCTTCATCCGCGAGGCGGCGATGCGCGAGACCGCGCCCCCCGAGAGCACGCCGTGCGTGATGTAGGCCGAGACGTCCTTGGCGCCGGCCTTGAGCAAGGCCTCCGCGGCGTTGACCAGGGTGCCGCCGGAATCGACGATGTCGTCGACCAGGATGCAGGAGCGGCCCTCGACCTCGCCGATGATGTTCATCACCTCGGATTCGCCTGGCCGCTCGCGGCGCTTGTCGACGATGGCCAGCGGGCAGTCGATCCGCTTGGCGATGGCCCGGGCGCGCACGACGCCGCCGACATCGGGGGAAACCACCATGCGGTCGGCGCTCGGCAGCCGCTCCTTGATGTCGCGCACCATCACGGGGGCAGCGAACAGGTTGTCGGTGGGGATGTCGAAGAAGCCCTGGATCTGGCCGGCATGGAGGTCGAGGGTCAGGACCCGGTCGGCCCCGGCCTCGGTGATCAGGTTCGCCACCAGCTTGGCCGAGATCGGGGTCCGGCCCGAGGTGCGCCGGTCCTGCCGGGCGTAGCCGAAATACGGGATCACCGCCGTGATGCGCCGGGCCGAGGACCGGCGCGCGGCGTCGATCATGATCAGCAATTCCATCAGGTGGTCGTTGGCCGGGAACGAGGTCGACTGGACGATGAACACGTCCTCGCCGCGCACGTTCTCCTGGAGCTCGACGAAGATCTCCATGTCGGCGAAGCGCCGGACCATGCACTTGGCCAGGGGCAATTCGAGATAGGCGGCGATCGCCTCGGCCAAGGGCCGGCTCGCGTTGCCGGCGATGATCTTGATCGAGGATTTCATGACGTCCGCCCACTCGCGGCCGAGCTTCGCGCCGCGCTCCGAATACCGGCCCGCACCGGGCCGGATCGATCTGATGACGGGCGAGGCTCTTAGCAGCGGGCCGGAGGTGTCACAATGCCTTCACGGGCGCGCCGCACAGGCGCGCGCCCGGAACGGCCGGTCCGGGCAGGGCGCTCAGATGGCCGGCGGCTCCAGCAGCCGGTGCAGGTGGACCACGAAGTAGCGGGTCTGCGCGCTGTCGACGGTGGCCTGGGCCTTGGCCCGCCAGGCGGCCTGCGCGGAGGCGTAGTCCGGGAAGATGCCGACGATGTCGAGGCCCTTGATGTCCCGGAACTGGACGCCGTCGAGATCCTGCAACTCACCACCGAAGACCAAATGCAGCTTCTGGTCGCTATCGATCGCCGTCGCCATGACCACTCCTCAAACGTTCGTCCGCGGCGCACGCGAGACGCCCCGCGCCGGCGATTCCATCGACGGCTTCTTCGACGGTTTCTCGGCGGACCGCAACCGCACCGCAAGGCGCGGCGACGCGGCGGGTACGAAACCACCCGGGCCTCATGCTAGGGGCGGCGGATGACACGCATGCTCCTCCGCGTCGCCACCCTCGCGCTCGGCCTCTCGGCCATGCCGGCGCTGGGACAGCCGGCGGCCAAGGCGCCGGCCCGGCCCGGCCAGGACCGGGCCGCCCACGACAAGACCGGTCCGGACCGGAAGGGCGCCGGTCAGGTGATCGGCTGCCCGTCCCTGGCCAATTACCGGATGCTGCTGCACGACGGCGCCGCCGCGGCCGCGTCCGTGCTGGCCGATCCCAAGGCGGACCACCTCGGCTGCACCCTGGTGACCCGCAGCGACATCACCGGCTTGGTCGACCGGGTGACCCTGGGCGACCGGAGCTACGAATGCGCCGCCTTGCCGACGACCACGGTCTGCCACTGGATGGAGGCGGGAGCGGCCGCGCGCCCCGCCCCGGCGGCCGCCGCCAAGCGCTGAGGACCGCGCAGCGCCCCAAGGGCCTGAATTCAACCCGCTTGGCCGTTTGAAGGGCTGCCTTGGGTGGACTTCCGCCGGTCCGCTTTCGGACGGCAGCGTACTTGAGCAGACGTTGCCGTCGCGCCCGCTCACGACCCAGGCTGTGTAAAAACTCAGGTCCACGCCGAAATCGTGGAACGATCTCCTACGCTGCTGCCATTTGACCATCCAAAATGGCGGCGGCGATGCCATCAGAATGCCTGCGCCGGCCGTGGCCCGGGGCGCACGAGGGA
>NZ_JAKSYJ010000038.1 GCF_022829365.1 Methylobacterium sp. J-077
TATCCGTTCGGTCGTGGGGCCGATGCAATCCCTTGCCGCTGGCGATCTCAACGCTGCCATTCCGCATCAGGGCGAGAAGACCGAGATCGGGACGATCGCAGACGGGGTTCAGGTGTTCAAGGATGGCCTGATCCGCATGAAAGCGTTGGAAGAAGAGACTGCGGAGGCCCGCCTAGCAGCCGAGGAACAACGCAAGGCCGGCATGCGCCAGATGGCCGAGAACTTCGAGCAGGCGGTGGGCGGCATCATCGGCATGGTGTCTTCGTCCGCCACCGAGTTGCAGGCGACAGCACAGACGATGACGGCCACCGCGACCGAGACGGCCAGTCAGTCGACCACGGTTGCAGCAGCGGCCGAGGAGGCTGCCAGCAACGTCAACACCGTGGCGGCCGCAGCGGAAGAGCTGGGCTCGTCGGTGCAGGAGATCAGCCGGCAGGTCGCTGGTTCGGCTGAACTTGCACAGCTTGCCGTGCACGAAGCGGATCAGACAGGTGCTTTGGTCCAGGAGCTGAGCGCCGCGGTCGCACGGATCGGCGACGTGGTTGGACTAATCTCGACCATCGCCGGCCAGACCAACCTGCTGGCCCTCAACGCTACCATCGAGGCGGCCCGTGCGGGGGCAGCTGGCAAGGGCTTCGCCGTCGTCGCCTCCGAGGTGAAGGCACTCGCCGAGCAGACCGCCAAGGCCACGAGTGAGATCTCGGGTCAGATCGCCCGTATCCAAGCCTCGACAGGCCAGGCCGTCACATCGATTGGCGGCATCACCGGGCGGATCCGCGAGATCAGCGGTGTAGCGACGTCGATCGCGGCTGCCGTCGAGCAGCAGGGCGCGGCCACCCAGGAGATCGTGCGTAACGTCAGCCAGGCTGCGATGGGCACCGGTGAGGTGACCAGCAACATCTCAGGCGTGGCTGGCGCAGCCGAGGAGACGGGT
>NZ_JAKSYJ010000041.1 GCF_022829365.1 Methylobacterium sp. J-077
GGTTCCCCCATTCGGAAATCCCTGGATCAAAGCTCGTTCGCAGCTCCCCAAGGCTTATCGCAGCGTACCACGTCCTTCATCGCCTCTCAGCGCCAAGGCATCCACCGAATGCTCTTAAGACACTTGATCGCTCTCGTGATCGATGTCCGTTCTTTTGCGACTGGGTCCAGAGGATCCAGCGCAAAAGTCTGACACGGTCACAAAAAGACCAGTGGCAGATCCGTTTCCGGACCCACCACCGTATGCTTGCCGAACATGACCGCCGGGGTGGACGCTTTCGCGCCCCCAACGGCCACATTCCCTCTTCACGATGTCACTGATGTCTTCGCCAAACGACACGATCAACCGAACCTCACGGTCCTCGCTGATCGTCTGCCGCGGCAAACTGTGTTCCAGATAGCCAAGCTCGACACCATCTCTCAGGCGGCAGCCGCAAGCGCAGCGCCAAAAATCCCAAAAAAGATGGTGGAGCCAGACGGGATCGAACCGACGACCTCATGCTTGCAAAGCACGCGCTCTCCCAACTGAGCTATGGCCCCAAGGGGTCAAGCCGGTGGTCAACGTCCCGAACATGGTGGGCCTGGGACGACTCGAACGTCCGACCTCACCCTTATCAGGGGTGCGCTCTAACCACCTGAGCTACAGGCCCAGAGCGATCAAAGCCTACCACCCGGCAAGAGCCGAGACGGTGCGCCGATCGCGCTATCTGGTGAGGAAGAGAAACGAGGACGGCGCCTGTCCCGCCAAATGGGTTCTGACTGAACCCTGTATCTAAATGATCTTCGATGGATGAACTGACGTTCGCTGGAGGCCGGCAGAACCGACGCCCATGTCCAAAAAAGAATCCTTAGAAAGGAGGTGATCCAGCCGCAGGT
>NZ_JAKSYJ010000042.1 GCF_022829365.1 Methylobacterium sp. J-077
GGTTCCCCCATTCGGAAATCCCTGGATCAAAGCTCGTTCGCAGCTCCCCAAGGCTTATCGCAGCGTACCACGTCCTTCATCGCCTCTCAGCGCCAAGGCATCCACCGAATGCTCTTAAGACACTTGATCGCTCTCGTGATCAATGTCCGCTGACCGGCAGCCGCTAGGCTGTCGGTCACGACACGGTCACAAAAAGACCAGCGATCCGATCGTTTCCGATCAAATCGCCGTATGCTTGCCGAACATGACCGCCGGGGTGGACGCTCTCGCGTCCCCAACGGCCACATTCCCTCTTCACGATGTCACTGATGTCTTCGCCAAACAGTCGATCCTGCGGGACCTGACGGTCCTCACAGCATCCAGGCTGCGGCAAACTCAATCTCCAGGCCGGCTCGACGCGCATCCCATGCAGGGATGACGGAGCCCGATGGCCCGGAACGAGAAAGAGAAACGAGGACGGCACCTGTCCCGCCAAATGGGTTCTGACTGAACCCTGTATCTAAATGATCTTCGATGGATGAACTGACGTTCGCTGGAGGCCGGCAGAACCGACGCCCATGTCCAAAAAAGAATCCTTAGAAAGGAGGTGATCCAGCCGCAGGT
>NZ_JAKSYJ010000057.1 GCF_022829365.1 Methylobacterium sp. J-077
TGCAGCATCGAGCGGTCCAGCGTCAGGTCGGCGACCAGCCGTTTCAGCTTGCTGTTCTCATCCTCCAACTGCTTGAGCCGGCGGATCTCCGGCATGCCCATGCCGACGAACTGCTTCTTCCAACGGTAAAACGTCGACTCGGACACGCCCATCGTCCGGCAGACCTCGTCCACCGTCGCACCCTTCTCCGCCTGCCGCAGGGCGAAGGCGATCTGTTCGTGCGTGAAGCGTTTGCGAGGCATGGCATCCACCCTCCTTAAGGGTTCAGGATGCCCGAAAAACTTGCGCTCAGCGCGGACCAGTTTGCTGGGTCAGGGTCATCAATCATGGTCGAACGGCCAGACGGAGGGGCAGATCACCCGCCTGAAGCTTGTGAAGCGGCAGATGTTCGGCCGGGCCAAACTCGACCTGCTTGAAGCCCGGCTGATCGGCACACAATAAGCCAACCTGCATCGAGATTGCGCCAGACCCCTTATTCGACGCCTAATCACAGTCCACGACGTCATCGTGCCGGACAACGTCACCTTGCTGACGCTGCCGCCCTGCGCGCCCGAACTCAATTCAGTAGAGAACGTCTGGCGATTCATGCGCGACAACTGGCTCGGCGATCGGATCTTCGCCTCCTACGACGACATCGTCGACCGGTGCTGCCACGCCTGGAATCGCCTCATTGCTCAACCCTGGAAGATCATGTCCCTCGACCTGCGCGCGTGGGCTTATTGGTTATGATCACCAGCGATTGGTATAATGTGTGCTCGACGAGCCAGCAAACTCTGCACGACGTGGTTCGAACTATAGTTCAGTGGTCGTAGTGCCAGCGGCATTGAGCAATCTCAAGCGCCTGGTCCTCACCGGCACCACTCACCCGGTAGACGAGCCGGTGTGCCCCCGTGATCCGACGCGACCACCAGCCCTTGAGGTTGCCCTTCAGGGGCTCGACCTTCCCGATGCCCTTGAACGGCGTTCGCATGCACACCTTGATCAGTTCGTTGAGGCGGGCGAGCGTGTCCGGGTCAGTCGCCTGCCAATGCAGATAATCCCCCCACGCGTTCGTCGACCATACAAGTTTCACGTCTCGATCAATCTGTGTTCCGCTCCGGCACCGGTATCGAGCTGCGCGATGCCCTCGAGCAATCGCCGGGCGTTCGCCGGGGTCGAGAGCAAGTGCAGCGTCTCGCGGATGCTATCCAACTCCGCCAACGGCATCACCACCATGTCGGGGCGGTTCTGCCGGGTGACGACCAGTTCGGACCGATCTTGCTCAACCCGGTCGAGATGGGTCGCGAGTTGCGCGCGGAACTCGGTGTAACTGACTTGCGCCATAACCCCTCCTCATATGTACATAATACTGTACATATCGAGGGATGGCAAACCGCGCAAGGCCTGAGAGGATACGGGTCAGACAGTCTGCGATCGAGACTCGAATCGTGGTGACGACCAAGGCGCTGAAGGCCTCGGCCCAGTCCTGCCGTCCAGCCCGGTCGAACCAGCCGCGAAAGAGAAGAGGGTCATCTCACCGATCACGGTGGGGTCGACCTGCGAAGGGCGTCCCCGCCACGATTATGCAGATGTTATACCGATCCTCATTGATCAGAACCCATGAGCCCAGGCGCGCAGTCCGATGGAGATGATGCGCCAGGGTTGGTCGATGAGGGTGTTCCAGGCGTGGCAGCAGTGGTCGAGGATGTCGGCGTAGGATTTGAAGACGCGGTTG
>NZ_JAKSYJ010000069.1 GCF_022829365.1 Methylobacterium sp. J-077
TCCCTCGTGCGCCCCGGGCCACGGCCGGCGCAGGCATTCTGATGGCATCGCCGCCGCCATTTTGGATGGTCAAATGGCAGCAGCGTAGGAGATCGTTCCACGATTTCGGCGTGGACCTGAGTTTTTACACAGCCTGGGTCGAAAGCAGCCACCTCACCACTTGCCGATGGGCGTCAAGCCCTAACCCCCACCACCCGTGATGAACCGCGAAAACCCGTCCGCCCGCAGGCGGCAGGCCGGGCAGGTGCCGCAGCCATAGCCCCAGGCGTGGCGTGCCCCGCGCTCGCCGAGGTAGCAGGTGTGGCTGTCCTCGACGATCAGCTCGACCAGCGGGCGCCCGCCCAGATCCTCGGCGAGGCCCCAGGTCTGCGCCTTGTCGAGCCACATCAGCGGCGTGTGCAGCACGAACCGGCGCTCCATGCCGAGGTTGAGCGCGACCTGCAGCGCCTTGATCGTGTCGTCCCGGCAATCGGGATAGCCGGAATAATCGGTCTCGCACATGCCGCCGACCACGTGCCGGATGCCGCGCCGGTAGGCGAGCGCCGCCGCGAAGGTCAGGAACACGAGGTTGCGGCCGGGCACGAAGGTGTTGGGCAGGCCCGAGGCCTCGAACCCGATCTCGGCATCCCGGGTCAGCGCCGTCTCGGAGATTTTTCCCAAAGCGTCGAGCGCCACCGTGTGGTCATCCCCGAGGCGGGAGGTCCAGGCTGGCTGGACGCGGCCCATGCCGTCCCGGAGGACGGCCCGGCGCTCGAGCTCGACCCGGTGGCGCTGGCCGTAATCGAACCCTAGGGTCTCGACGTGGTCGAACCGGTCGAGGGCCCAGGCCAGGCAGGTGGCCGAATCCTGGCCGCCGGAGAACAGCACCAGCGCCGAGCGGTCGCCGACGATCGCAGCGTCAGTCGCCATCGTACTCGGCCCAGGACATCGGCGTCTCCGCGACCCGTACCCGGGTAAGCCCCGGCAGGTCCGGCCGCAGGCGATGCCAGATCCAGGCCGCGATGTTTTCCGCTGTCGGGTTCTCAAGCCCCTCGATCTCGTTGAGGCAATGGTGGTCGAGTCGCGCCAGGAGCGGGCCGAAGATCGATTCGATGTCGTAGAAGTCGATCACCCAGCCGGTGTGGGGATCCACGGGCCCGGAGACGGTCAGCTCGACCCGGTAGGAATGCCCGTGCATCCGGTGGCAGCGATGCGTGGCGGGTACGTTCGGCAGCCGGTGGGCGGCCTCGAAGGTGAAGGCTTGGGTGATGTTCATCTTGTTCGTCGCAGCGATCCCACCCGCGCCCTCATCCTGAGGTGCCCGGCGATCGGAGATCGACGGGCCTCGAAGGAGCCCTCCAGGGACCGCCGCGAGTCCTGGAGCCTTCCTTCGAGGGCTCCGCTTCGCTGCGCCACCTCAGGATGAGGTGATCTGGTGGGAGGGACGCGGGATCGACGGATCCGTTATCGGTTCCGCCCAGTATAGCATCGAATCGTGGCCCGCGCGCCTACCCGGCACTCTTCCCCGAAACCCCCGCCTGCGCGAAGGTCGCCATGCCGGTGTGGCAGGCGAGCGCGCCCTTGAGCAGGCCGAGCGCCATGGCGGCGCCGGAACCCTCGCCGAGCCGCATCCCCAGCGCCAGCAGCGGGACCAGGCCGAGCCGCTCCAGCACTTCGGCGTGGACGCCCTCGGCCGAGACGTGGCCGGCCAGGCAATGGTCGAGGGCCGACGGGTCGGCGGCGTGGAGCAGGGCCGCCGCCGCGGTGGCGACGTAGCCGTCGATTACCACCGGGATCCGCTGCAGGCGCGCGGCCAGGATCGCCCCGGCCATGGCGGCGATCTCGCGGCCGCCGAGCCGGCCGAGCACCTGGAGCGGGTCGCCGAGATGGCCGGTATGGTGCGCGAGCGCCGCCTCCACGGCCGCCACCTTCCGGGCGAAGCCGTCTCGATCGACGCCGGTGCCGCGCCCGACCCAGTGGGCGGGCTCGCCACCGAACAGGGCGGCGTAGAGGGCGGCCGCCACCGTGGTGTTGCCGATGCCCATCTCGCCGATGCCGAGGCAATCGGTGCCGGCGGCCACCGCCTCCATGCCGAACGCCATGGTCGCCACGGTGGCGCGCTCGTCCAGCGCCGGGCCCTCGGTGATGTCGCCGGTCGGCATGTCGAGGGCGAGGTCGAACACCTTGAAGCCGAGCCCGTAGGCCGCGCAGATCTGGTTGATCGCCGCCCCGCCCGCCGCGAAATTGTCGAGCATCTGCCGGTTGACCGCGTCCGGGAAGGCCGAGACGCCCTTGCGCGTCACCCCGTGGCTGCCGGCGAAGACGCAGACCAGCGGCCGGTCGAGGCTCGGCGGCGCCTTGCCTTGCCAGGCGGCCAGCCAGGACACGAGGTCTTCCAGCCGCCCCAGGGAGCCCGCCGGCTTGGTCAGGGTCGCGTCCCGGGCGGCGACCGCCTCCTGTGCGTCCCGGTCGGGGCCCGGCATCGCCTTGAGCAGGTTGCGGATGTCGTCGAACGGAGCCGGATCTGTCTTGGCGGCATCGGTCATGGCGGCGATGATTTCCTGTGGGCGCCCGCGAACGGCGAGACGACGGCGTATCGGGGCGACTATAGTGATTCCGCGCCGCCCGACCGTTCGCGATCGGCTCGCCCCGCCGGGGGGCGGCGGGGGAGAGACCGCGATGGACAGGCAGACCGGCGGGGAGGCCGACTGGCCCGGGCGGGGCGCCCTCTACGACCTCGCCGGGTGCCTGCGGTTCTACTCGCGCCTGCCCGTGCCGCAACTGCCCGGCGAGCCGGACCCGCACCGGGTCCCCGATTTCACCGCCCTGCCCCGGATGCTGCCGCTGGCCGGCCTGATCCTCGCTCTCCCCGCCGCCCTGACGCTGGCGGTGGGCTGGTGGATCGGGCTCGGGCCGTTCCTGGCCGCGACCCTGGCGGTGGCCGTCATGGTCCTGGCCACGGGGGCGCTCCACGAGGATGGCCTGGCCGACGTCGCCGACGGCTTCGGCGGCGGTGCCACGCTCGAGCGCCGCCTGGAGATCATGCGCGACAGCCGGATCGGCGCCTATAGCGGGGCGGCCCTGGTCTTGGCGCTGGCGCTGCGCATCGGCGCGCTGGCGACGCTCCTCGACCGCACCGGCTATGCGGCGGCGACCGCGCTGATCCTGGTCGCCGTCCTGTCGCGGCTCGCCGCCCTCGCCCCGATGGTGCTGCTGCCGCCGGCCCGGCCCGGCGGCCTCTCCGCCGCGGTCGGCCGCCCGGACCGGGCGAGCCTGTGGGTCGCCCTCGGCAGCTTTCTCGTGGTCGCGCTCGCCGCTGTGATCCTCGGCCTGCCGCTGCGCGGCGTCGCGCTGGCGATCCTGTGCGCCGGCCTCGCGGCCCTCGCCCTCACCCGGCTCGCCAGGGAAAAGATCGGCGGCCAGACCGGCGACGTGATCGGCGCCTGCCAGCAGCTGTCCGAGATCGCCGCGCTGCTGGCCCTGGTGGCGGCTTCGGCGGATTGATGCGGCATTCCGGGCCTTGATCGAGCCACGATCCCTTGGCCAAGGATCGGCGATGTCGCCGGCGCCCAAACCCTCGTCCCCCTGCACCAAGGTGTGTGTGCTCGATGCACCGAGCGGGCTGTGCCTCGGCTGCGGGCGCACCCGCGACGAGATCGCCACCTGGGGCGGGATGCCGGAGACCAAGCGCCGCGCCGTCATGGCCGGGCTCGGGGCCCGGATGCGCGCGGCCGGTTTGATGCCCCTGGAGGAGCCCATACAGTCATGATCTATCTCGGGCTCGCCGCCATCGCGCTGGTCACGGCCGTGCTGGTCTTCAGCGACGGCAGCGACAGCCTCGGCGGCGTGATCGAGCCCGATCACCTCGCCGGTCTCGTTTCGACGGGCGGCATCCTGATCCTGGTGGTCGCCGGCTACTGGCGACAGTTCACGGCCCGGCTCGGCCCGAACCTGGGTGCGCTCCTGGCCTGGGCGATGATCGGGCTCGCCCTGGTGATCGGCTACGGCGAGCGCGACCGGATCCGGGGCGTCGGCGCCCGTGTGCTCGGCGATCTCCGGCCCGGCTCGGCGGTGTCGGGGGCCGGCGGAACCGTCACGATCACCCGCCGGGCGGACGGCGACTTCAGGGTCGAGGCCGAGGTCAACGGCCGTGTGCAGCCGTTCCTGTTCGATACCGGGGCGAGCAGCGTGGTGCTCACCGCCGAGAACGCCTCGGCACTCGGCATCAACCCGGCGCCGGCCGACTTCACCGCCCGGGTCGCCACCGCCAACGGCCTCGCCTATGCGGCGCCGATCCAGCTGGATTCGCTGCGCATCGGCACGATCGGCGAGCGGCGGGTGAACGCCATGGTGGCGCGGCCGGGCTCGCTCGCCGGCAACCTGCTGGGCCAGACCTTCCTGACGCGCCTGTCCGCCTACGAGGTTCGGGGCGACCGGCTGATCCTGAGCCCGCCCTGATGCATCGTCCCGAAAGGTGGTTGCCGGCTTTCGGAGAAAGACGATGTTTGATCGTGACGGGGCGGCTCACGCCGCCCGCGCCTCCGGCACCTCGCGCGAGACCGTCGCCACCGCGTCCCGCAGGGTCTGGAGGCCGGCATCGGGCCGCATCCCGTGGGTCGAGAGGTGGCGCCGGAAGGCGCGGGCCCCGGGCCGGCCGTTGAACAGCCCGAGCATGTGGCGGGTGATCGCGTGCAGGCGCTCGCCGCGCGCCAGGGCGGCGGCCACGTAGGGCTCGAACGCCTCCACGGCTGCGAAGGCGTCGGTCACCGGCGGGGCCACGCCGAACAGCTCCGGATCGACCCCGAGCAGCAAAGCCGGCTCGGTATAGGCGGCCCGCCCGACCATCACGCCGTCGACCTCGGCAAGGCGCGCCTGCGCGGCCGCGAGATCGCGCAGGCCGCCGTTGACCGCGACCGGCAGGGCGCCGAGCCGCCGCTTCAGCCGCGCGGCGCGGCCGTAATCGAGGGGCGGCACGTCGCGGTTTTCCTTGGGCGACAGGCCCTGGAGCCAGGCCTTGCGGGCGTGGACGATCAGGCCGTCCACCCCGGCGGCCACGACCGCGTCGGCGAGCGCGTCGAGGGCCGCTTCCGGGTCCTGGTCGTCGACGCCGATCCGGCACTTCACGGTCACCGGCACGGAGACGGCGGCCTTCATGGCGGCTACGCAATCGCCGACCAGGGCCGGCTCACGCATCAGGCAGGCGCCGAACCGGCCGTCCTGTACCCGGTCGGACGGGCAGCCGACATTGAGGTTGATCTCGGCGTAGCCGAAATCTGCCGCGATCCGCGCAGCCTGCGCCAGATCGCCCGGGTCCGAGCCGCCGAGCTGCACCGCCACCGGGTGCTCCAGATCTGAGAAGCCGAGCAGCCGCTCGCGCGGCCCGTGCAGCACCGCACCGGTGGTGACCATCTCGGTATAGAGCCGCGCCCGCGCCGACAGGGTGCGGTGGAAGGCTCGGCAATGCCGATCGGTCCAGTCCATCATCGGGGCGACGGAAAACCGCCATCCCGGAAGTGCGCCGCACGTCTCAGCCGCCGTCACGTGTGCCCGATCCATGTTGCTCCGCGCGCCGCCCGCGGTGGGTGTGGTCCTGCGGGGTCGGAAGGAGAGGCCGCTGATACCACGGCCCGGCGGCTCTCGAACAGCGCCGAGCGTTTGTCGGTTGCGCACATCATGGGCGCGGGTGGTGCCGCGCCGGCCGTCTCGAAGAGCGGCGCGCAATGCCGGGACGACGAGATCTGCTCGGATCCTCTAGATCTCAGTCTCGACACGCAAGAGTTGATAGGTTCTAAGGCGGCACATCTGTCGATGTGTAGACTGAAATTTTTTGCCGTACTATTTGATGTATGGAAATGGGATCTGTAGAGTTTGGAGAATGATCTAGAAAAATGTTTTGAGATCAGATTTTGGTGATCGGCCGAGGAAATTTCATCAATGACGATCGGTAAGAAGATATTCTTTATTCTGGGCGGAGTTATACTTTCATTCGCGGCGATCTTGGCCATGGAATTCCGGTCTGTCGAAGGCCTCATGATGGAGGATCGCAGGGCTGCCATCCGCAGTCAGGTCGAGTCGGCGCACAGCATCGTCGTGGCCCTGGCCAAGCAGGCCGAGTCCGGGACGATCACACAGGACGAGGCGAAGCGACGGGCTGCCGATGCCCTGCGGTCGATCCGGTTCAATGGGAACGAGTATATCTTTGTCTACAATACGGAGCCGGGCCAATGGGGACGCGTCGTCGTTCACCCCGATCGGAAGATCGAGGGCACCAAGAGCCGCAGCGACGAAGAGATGAAGGCGACCTTCGTCGGGCAGATGGTCGAGCGTGGGCAAGCGGGAGGCGGCTTCACCGAGTATCGCTGGCCGCGGCCCGGTGAGGCCGAGCCCGCGCCCAAAGTCGCCTACTCGCTGGGCTTCGCGCCCTGGCAATGGTCCGTCAACGCATCGCTCTACATCGACGACGTCTATGAGGCGAGCCGCCAGCGGCTGATCCAGACTCTGCTCTGGCTGATCCCGCTCTGTCTCGGGATCGTGGCGGCCGGAATCCTGGTCGTGCGTAGCATCACCACGCCGCTGGGTGCTTTTACAGCGGCCCTGCGCCGGCTCGCGGAGGGTGAGATCGCCATCGCGATCCCGGGGCTCGGCCGGCGCGACGAGATCGGCCAGATGGCCGCCGCCGCCGGGGTGTTCCGGGACAGCATGATCCAGGCGCAGGCCCTGTCCGCCGACCGGCTTGCCGAGCAGGCGCAGCGCGAGGCGCGTGCCCGCTGGATCGAGGAGACGAGCCACGGCTTCGACCAGCGCGCGAGCGATCTCCTGCAGAAGGTTGATACCGCGGCGGCCGGAATGCGGAAGGCCTGCCGGGCGATGTCGGAGACCGCCTCCGCGACCGCCCGTCAGACCGGTTCGGCGGCGGATGCGGCGCAGCAGGCCTCGGCCAATGTCCAGACCGTGGCCGCCGCCACCGAGGAGCTGTCGGCCTCGATCGCGGAGATCGGTGAGCAGGTCTCCAAGTCGGCCGAGATCGCGCTTCAAGCCGTCGGCGAGGCCGAGCGCACCGATCGGCAGATCCAGGGGTTGGCCTCCGTGGCCGAGCGGATCGGCGAGGTCGTGCGGATCATCTCGGTGATCGCCGAGCAGACCAACCTGCTGGCGCTCAACGCCACGATTGAGGCGGCCCGGGCCGGCGAGGCCGGACGCGGCTTCGCGGTGGTCGCCGCAGAGGTCAAGGGTCTGGCCGGCCAGACCGCCAAGGCCACCGAGGAGATCACCGCCCAGATCGGTGCGATCCAGCGCGAGACCGGCGTCGCGGTCGGGGCGGTGCAGTCGATCGGCGAGATTGTGGACACGATGAATGCCATCTCGAGCGCCATCGCGGCGGCCGTGGAGCAGCAGCGCTTCGCCACCGGCGACATCTCCCGCAGCATCGACGAAGCCTCGCGGGGGACGGGTGCGGTGAGTCAGAACGTCGTGTCGGCCTCGACCGCCGCCGCCGAGACGCGCCGCGTCGCCGAGGAGGTCGGCAGCGCCGCCGGGGACGTCAGCCGCAGCGCCGAGGCGTTGCGTGCCGGGGTGCTGCGCTTCCTGGCCGACATGCGCGCCGCCTGAGCGACACGCATGTCGATGGCTCGGGGCTTCGCGCCCCGAACCCCGCCAAAGGGCCGCGGGCCCTTTGGAAACCCGGATCCGGGCGACCTAGAACACCGGCATCGCACCGGCCACCGTGATCAGCGCGCCGGAGGTGTAGCTGCTGTCCTCGGAGGCCAGCATCACGTAGGCGGAGGCGAGCTCGGCCGGCTGGCCCGGGCGGCCGAACGGCACTTGGTCGCCGAAGGATTTCACCGAATCCTGGCTCATCCCGGACGGGATGAACGGGGTCCAGATCGGGCCGGGCAGCACGCCGTTCACCCGGATGCCCTTCTCGGCCAGAAGCTGGGCGAGGCTCAGCACCAGGTTGCTGAGTGCGCCCTTGGTGGCGCTGTAGGCCAGGAGCGACGGCATCGGGTGCTTGGAATTCACCGACGAGGTGAAGATCACCGAGGCGCCGGGCTTCAAGTGGGGGAGCGCCGCCTTGGTCACGTAGAACGGGCCGAACACGTTCGTGCGGAAATGGTCCTCGAAGATGGTGTCTTCGATGGAGTCCAGGCCCTGGTTCGGCTGCTGGAATGCGCCGTTATTGACCAGCACGTCGAGGCGGCCGAAGGTCTCGACGGTGCGGGCGACGAGCGAGCGGCCATAGGCCGGGTCTTTGAGGTCGCCCGGCAGCAGCAGCGCGCGACGGCCCGCCTTCTCGATCCAGCCACTCACCGCCTCGGCATCCGCCTGCTCCTCGGGCAGGTACGAGATGGCGACGTCGGCGCCCTCGCGGGCATAGGCGATCGCCACCGCGCGGCCGATGCCGCTGTCGCCGCCGGTGATCAGCGCGACCTGGCCGGCGAGCTTGCCGGAGCCCTTGTAGCTGTCCTCGCCGTGATCGGGCTCGGGCGCCATCCGGCCGGTCTTGCCCGGGAAGCTCTGCGGCTGCGCCTCGAAGGGCGGACGCGGGTACTTGTGCAGCGGATCGGTGGTCATGCGGGGTCTCTCGTTGGGATACGCGTCCAACGGGGGGCCGCCCGGCCTGTTCCTGCGCCGCGCCGCCGCGCCGGGGGCGTCACTGTGCCCCGGCTGACGTGGATTCCCGCCGGACGGCAGGCCGAGCCGCCGCGAGGACACAGGACAGCAACAGGCGGCCTCCAATCTCCGGCCCGAGGGGAGACGCATCATGATCGAGTTCCAACCGGAAGACCGGGTCGCCCGCATCATCGATCGCACCCTGCTCTGCGCCGCGATGGTGTCGCTGACCTTCGGCTTGGCCACGGGCCTGTGGGGACTGCTCCAGTGAGCGGGGCGCCGGACGCCGTTCCGGCCCGCCGCGGGTGCTAGGCCGGCCCGCGATGCGCCGGACCGGCTTCGACCGCACCGCCCTCGTGCTAATCTGCGCGGGCCTCGTGCTTCTCGCACTGGCGCAGCTGCTGGTGGGCTTCCCGTGACGCGCCCTATGGCTCTCCGAGGCCGGGCGTTGAGGCGATGGTGAACCGCGCCTTCGTGGCCGCCTTGCTCCTCGCGGCAGCGGCGTTCCTGCTCTACCTCGCGAGCCTCGCCCGCGAGGCCCTGTCGCCGAACCAGCCCTACGCGGCCAGCATCGGGCTCACTCTCGACCAGTGCGTGGCGGCCCAGGACGGTCTCGCGGAGACGGAGGCGCGCGCCTATTGCCGGCGGCCGGTGCCGAAGCGGCTCTGAACTGCAAAAAAGCCCCAGGAGATGGCTCCTGGGGCTGTCGTCGACCGGGCGACCCGTTTGATCGGGCTGGGGATGCGCCGGCCGAAGAAAAGCATGGCCTGCGCTTGCCGGACCGGCCCCCGTCGCGGAGCCTGTCGGGCGGGGACAGCGCGGCTGAACGGCCCTTCCGGATCGCCCAACGTATCCGGAAGGGCCGAACGATCGACGTTCGGCTGGTTCGGCAAGGGCCTTCCGGAGATCGCGAAGGTCTCGGGCGGGCTCCTTGGCGGCTTGCGCGCCACGTGAGCCCCTCGGGCCGGATGCAAGGATCGGAAAGCCTGGAACGACCAGGCTTTCGCCGAGAATGCCCTAGCTTCCGAACTTGTAGTTCAGGCCGAAGCGGCCGAGCACGCCCTCGTTCCGGAACCGGGAGGCGTAGGCGCCGACGCCCGGGCCGACCGCCACGAGCGGGACGGTGCGGCGGCCGAGATCGTAATACAGCGCCTCGCCCTTCACGGTCACCGCGCTGGAGTGGAAGACGTTGAACACGGAGTCGGTCGGCAGCGCATACTCGATGCCGCCGCCGACGGCATAGCCGGTCTCGACGCGCGCGTTGCTGCCATAGAAGCTCGGGCGGCCGGCCGCCGTCTGGAAGACCCCGCGGTAGGTCTCGCTCGCGTAGGCGAAGCCGCCGGTCCCGTACACCAGGGTGCGGTCGAGGGCGTAGCCGACGCGCCCGCGCACGGTCCCGAGGAAGCTGCCCAGTTCGCGGAAGGTGCTGATCCCGCCGAGGCGCCCGGTGATGCTGCGGGTGCGGTTCAGGTCCGTGTAGGCCAGATCGGCCTCGGCGCCGACGACGAAGCCGGAGCCGGGCGCGAACTGGTAATTGTAGCCGAGCTGGCCGCCGCCGGTGAAGCCGTCCCGCGGCAGGCCCAGCGCGGCCGGGCGTTCGCCGACCCGGACCTCGTTGTTGACCGGGAACACGCCGGCCGTCGTCACGGTGTCCTTGGTGGTGGTGATGTACCCGGCGTTGATGCCGAAGTAAGCGCCCGCCCAGGTGAAGACCGGCACGGGGGGCGGCGGCGGCGTATACGCCCGGCGGGGCAGATCCGCAGCGGAAGCGGCGGCCGTCAGCGCGGTAAAGGCTGTCAGGGAAGCAACGATCTGACGCATGGAATGGTGGCCCAAGAAATGAATTCCTGGCCTTCGTATCGAAAGCTTGGCTTTAAGTCTGTGATGCGGATGCAACACTTAACGATATGGGAAAGATGGCAGATTGGATGCATAGAGTTTTCGAATTTACGGCATGAATAATCTGGAATTCAAAACGAAAATAAATCCGTATCTCTACGATGCGGTATTGGGGGCGATCCGGAACTGCATCGCGGCTGTTCTTCGGCGGGACGATCGGGCGCCGGCCAGCACTGGGCGAGCCCGGCGGCGGGTGGATTGCGCCACCCGATCATCCCGCCCAGCGAAGCGACCCGGAGTTCACGCGGGACTCTGGGATCGCGCGCTGTCCGAGGTTGCACCGCTGCACGCACCATGACGGCAGCGGGAACCTTGCCCGGAAGCGACGTTCAGTCCTTGATTTGGTGCGCTCGTCTGCGCCGAACCGGTGTCCACGTCGGCGGCGAGCGCGGGAGGACGCCGCGGGAGCCGGTTCGAGGGCGGCGTCTAATGGTCGTGGTTGCAGTCGGGGCCGTGGACATGCCCGTGATGCCCATGGTCGTCATGGGTCTTGGCGTGATCATGCGCCTCGGCGTGGTCGTGCCCGTGATGACCGTGATCGTGGCCATGGTCGTGCCCGTGATCTTGATGGGCGTGCCCGTGGTCATGCCCGTGATGATCGTGGCTATGGTCGTGCCCGCAGGTGCTGTGGTCGTGCGCCGCGTGCTCGGGCCGGAAGGGGCGTGAGACCGGGGTCGCGGTGCAGCCCTGCCCGCGCACCAGCTCGGCATTGGCCGGTGAGGTCGGGATGTAGAGCACGTCGGCGGCGATCTCGGCGGGGACGTGGTTGCCGCCGAGCTGCCACGCCAGCCGGGTCAGCCGGGCCGGGTTCTCGGCGCGGACCTCCAGGAGATCCTCCGGGGCGGCTCGCACGGCGACGAGGCGACCGTCCTCCAGGCGCAGGGCGTCGCCGTCCTCCAGCGCCGCCGCCTTGGCGAGCGCCACCTCGAAACCGAGGCCGCCCTCCGCCACGTGGGATCCGGAGGCCGCCGCCCGGGCGGCGTGATCGAGGCTCACCGTGTCGGCGACGCGGTCGGGGCGAACCGCGGCCCGGCGGACGATCGTGGTGGCTCTCGACATAAAACCCTCGGGGATGGCGCCGCGGCGCCCCGGCCGGCGCGCCGCCTCTCTGCGGTGGCATAGGGCGAGACGGGAAGCGGGCGCAACTCCGTCGCCGTGTGTGGAACCTTAGCCGTAGGGCGGGCATTCCTTTCCTGCTAAGCTCACGGGGATCCGCGACGATCACGGCCGATGGCCGGACCGGATGCACAAGGGAGATCAGGGGACCATGAAGAAGCTCACCGCAGCCGCCCTCGCCACCATCGCCGCCCTGTCGCTGGGCGCCTGCAACACCCCGGAGGACCGGGCGCTCGGCGGTGCCGGCCTCGGCGCGCTCACCGGCGCGGCCATCGGCGCCGCTGCTACGGGCCGCGCCGGCGGCGCCCTGGCGGGTGCCGCGATCGGCGGCGCCGGCGGCGCCATCGTGGGCGCCTCGACCGCGCCGCGCTGCCCCTACGGGACCTATCAGGACGCCTACGGCAACATCTACTGCCGCTAAGGCGCGACGCGGCGGGGCCGGGCACGTCCCGGCCCTTCCGCCTCGCCTGAGGAGCGGCTATCCCGGCTTCGGCCGGGCGCGTCCCCGGTGCCGGACGCGAAGCCGCCGACCATGATCGCACCGAGTCCACGATGCCGCTGGGGCTCGGCCCGCCCATGAGCGAGGGGGCCAAGCCTCAGGGCAAGCCTCAGGGGCCTTGGGGCAAGCTCGGCGGCGCCGGGCTCGGCCTCGCCGTCGGCGGTCCCCTCGGGGCGCTGATCGGGGGCGTCGCGGGCCATTTTCTGGTCGACCGGATCGGTGCGCCCTTCGGCCCGACGCCGCGCGACGTGGTGTTCACCACCGGGCTGGTGGCGCTGGCCGCCAAGATGGCCAAGTCCGACGGCGTCGTGCTGCCCTCCGAGGTCGAGGCGTTCGGCCGGGTCGTCCGCGTCGAAGACTCCGCGCGGGCCGGCGTCGAGCGGCTGTTCGATCTCGCGAAGAAAACCACGAACGGCTTCGAAGCCTACGCGCGGCAGTTGGCGGCGACCTTCGGCGACGAGCCGGCCCTCCTCGAAGACGTGCTCGACGGGCTGTTCCAGATCGCGGGCGCCGACGGGGCGCTCCACGAGGCGGAGGAGCGCTACCTGCGCGCCGTCTCGGCGATCTTCGGCTTCGACGAGGCCGCCTTCCGGCGCATCGCGGCCCGGCACGTGCGGCTGCCGGACGATCCCTACGCGGTCCTCGGGCTCGATCATGACGCCGACGAGGCGGCCGTGAAGGCGCGCCACCGGGCGCTGGTCGCCGAGCACCATCCCGACCGGGCGCTCGCCCGGGGCCTGCCGGCCGAGGCGGTGACGATCGCCACGAAGCGGCTCGCCGCGATCAATGCCGCCTATGACCGAATCGTGCAGGAGCGTGGGTAGCGGTGAGCCTCGTTCCGGACAGCTCCCTCGCCCGCCGCGTCGCGCCCTCGCCGAACCACGGCGAGCGCCGCGGTCCGCGGCCCGACATGCTGATCCTGCACTATACCGGCATGGCGAGCGGGGCCGCCGCGCTGGCGCGGCTGCGCGACCCGCTGAGCGAGGTCTCGGCCCATTACCTCGTGTTCGAGGATGGCGGCATCGTCCAGATGGTGCCGGAGGCGCGCCGCGCCTGGCATGCGGGCCGGGGCGCCTGGAAGGGCGTCGGCGACCTCAATTCCCGCTCGATCGGGATCGAGATCGTCCATCCGGGCCATGCCGGCGGGCTGCCGCCCTACCCGGAGGCGCAGGTCGCCGCCGTGATCGCGCTCGCCCGGGACATCCTGGGGCGCTGGCCGATCCCGCCGGAACGGGTGCTGGCCCATTCCGACGTGGCCCCCGAGCGCAAGGAAGACCCGGGCGAGACCTTTCCGTGGGACCGCCTCGCCGCGGAGGGCGTCGGCCATCGCGTGCCGCCGGCCGGCCTGCGGGACGGGCGGTTCTTCGCGCAGGGCGATGTCGGCCAGCCCGTGGAGGCGCTGCAGGCGATGTTCGCCCTCTACGGCTACGACCTGCCGGTGACCGGGACCTTCGATGCGCGCACGCACGCGGTCGT
Organism: Methylobacterium sp. J-077; assembly: GCF_022829365.1. Taxonomy (GTDB): domain Bacteria; phylum Pseudomonadota; class Alphaproteobacteria; order Rhizobiales; family Beijerinckiaceae; genus Methylobacterium. Next base: position 13,580 of record NZ_JAKSYJ010000069.1, read on the forward strand.
CACGGCGTTCCAGCGCCATTTCCGCCAGGCACGGGTGGACGGCGTGGCCGACGCCTCGACCATCACCACCCTGCGCGACCTGATCGCCGCGCTGCCGGCGCAAGGCTGACAACCCCGCCAAAGGGCTCAGCCCTTTGGCGGGGTTCGGGGGCGGAGCCCCTGAGACGTTCCAGGGCTCCGCCCTGGACCCGCAAAAGGTCTCGACCTTTTGAAACCGGGACTTCAGGCCCGGTGGGCCCGCGCCTCGTGCCTGTGCGCCGGGCCGGAGACCGCCGGAGCCGAGGCGTCGGTGCGGGTGCGCCACAGGCTGTAGAGCACGCCGATCGCCAGCAGCGACAGGGTCACCACCAGGGAGACCCAGGGCTGGACGTGGATCAGCCCGAACGTGTCGGCGACCACGATCTTGGCCCCGATGAAGATCAGGATGAAGGCGAGCGCGGTCTTGAGATAGGCGAACCGGTCGACCATCGCGGCGAGCGCGAAGTAGAGGGCGCGCAGCCCCAGGATCGCGAAGATGTTGGAGGTGTAGACCACGAACGTGTCGGTGGTGATCGCGAAGATCGCCGGCACGCTGTCGACGGCGAAGATCACGTCGGCGCCGTTGACCAGCACAAGCGCCAGGGCCAGCGGGGTGAACCACAGGGCCTTCCGGCCGGTGGCCGGGTCGGGCCGGCGCACGGCGAAATGCTGGCCGTGCAACTCGGGGGTGACCCGGAAGGTCTTCTTGATCCAGCGCACCGCGGCGCTGTTCTGGAAGTCGCCCTCTTCCTCCGGCCCCGAGAACAGGATCTTCAGGCCGGCGAAGATCAGGAAGGCGGCAAACAGCGACAGCACCCAGTGGACCTGATGCACCAAAGCCGCGCCGAGCCCGATCATAAGGCCGCGCAGCAGCACGGCGGCGAGGATGCCCCAGAGCAGGACCCGGTGCTGGGCGGCGCGCGGGATGCCGAGGGCGGCCAGGATCATGGCGATGACGAAGACGTTGTCCATCGACAGCGACTTCTCGACCACGAGGCCGGTGACGTATTCCTCGCCGGACTGCGGCCCGAGATACCACCAGATCCAGCCGCCGAAGGCGAGGCCCAGCGCGAGGTAGAAGCCGGTCAGCAGCAGGCTCTCCCGAACGCCGATCTCGTGCTCCTTGTCCCGGTGCAGCAGCCCCAGATCGAAGGCCAGCAGGCAGCCGACCAGGACGTGGAAGCCCAGCCACATCCACAATGGCTTACCGAGCCATTCGACGGTGAGAACGTCCATCATGTGCGGGACCTGATGCGATTCCGGAAGGAAAGCATCGGCTCCGACATCACGGGCGCTGAACAGCGCCCGCCAGAGGGGCCCGCAGCCGATAGGGGCGAGTTAAGCGGGCGAACCGGGCGAATCAAGGGCAGGGCCGTGGCGGCCGGGTGCGGACCTGGCTCAGGCGTCCCCGGACAGCTTCATCAGCACGAGGCCGGAGACGATCAGCGCCGCCGCCGCGATCCGCAGCGGGCTCGCGCTCTCGCCGAGCATCAGGATGCCGAGCAGGAAGGCGCCGACCGCGCCGATGCCGGTCCAGACCGTGTAGGCGGTGCCGAGCGGCAGGCTGCGCATGGCGAAGGCCAGCAGGACGAAGCTGCCGAGGGCGGCCGCGACCGTCACGATGCTCGGGATCAGCTCCGTGAAGCCCGCGGAGCGCTTCATCGCGTAGGCCCAGACCACCTCCAGCAGGCCGGCGGCGAGCAGGATCAGCCAAGCCACGATCGGGTCCTCATGACGGGGTGTCGGCGGCCGGCGCGCGGACGGGCCTCGCCGCGGGACGCTCGCCGAGCGGGCGCTCCTCCATGTAGGCGAGGAACCCGAAGGCCGCCACCAGGCCGAGGCAGGCGGCCGCGAACACCGAGCGGAAGGTCACGGCGAGGAGCGCCGGGTCGGCGCCGCGGATCAGGCTCTCGACGTCGTGCCCAGTCCCGGTGGCGCCGCCGAGCACGATCGTGCCGAAGGCGGCCACGATCAGGGCGCCGCCCAGCGAGCGGAAGAAGTTCATCGCCGCGGTGGCGATGCCGAGCTGGTGCGGCGCCACCGCGTTCTGGATCGCGATGGTGGAGAGCGGCAGGATCGTCCCGATCCCCATGGAGAGCAGGGCGAACAGCACCTCCATCAGCCAGAACGGCAGCGCCCGCCCCTCCAGGGCGATGACGGCGCAGCAGGCGATGCTGAGGCTCATCATGGCGAGCGGCAGGCGCTTGTAGTGCCGGAACAGCAGCATCGACCGGCCCGACAGCGTCGCCCCCGTGACGGTGCCGACCATCAGCGGCACCAGGGCCACGCCGGATTCGCTGGCGGTGAGCCCGATCACGCCCTCGAGGAAGATCGGCACGTAGATGGTCAGGCCGATGAAGGTGCCCATCGCGAAGCAGGCGGACAGGGTCGCGCTGTAGACGACCCGGTCCTTCAAGACCTCCGTGGGAATCAGCGGCTCGGCCGCGGTGGCGAGCCGTGCCGTGAACAGGCCGCCGATCAGGGCCGCGAGGGCGAGCAGGCCGAGCACCGGCGCGGAGCCCCAGGGATAGCGCACGCCGCCCCAGCTCAGCGCCAGCATCAGGGTGGTCGAGCTCAGCACCAGCAGGACGGCGCCGGGATAGTCCAGCTTGTGGCGGCGCTCGTTGCGCGGCAGCAGCTTCAGCTTGGCGTTGGTCAGCGCGAAGGCCAGGAACCCGATCGGCAGGTTGATCCAGAAGATCAGCGACCAGTGCAGGTGCTGTGCGAAGAAGCCCCCGAGCAGGGGCCCGGCCACCGAGGCGGCCACGAACACGCCGGCGATCACCACCTGGTAGCGGGCCCGCTCCTTGGGCGCCATGATGTCGGCCAGGATGGTCTGCGACAGGGCGATCAGCCCGCCGCCGCCGATGCCCTGGAGGCCGCGGGCGAGCGCCAGGGTCACCATCGTGGGGGCCACCGCGCAGGCGAGCGAGCCGAGCACGAAGGTCGCGATCGCGATCAGCAGCATGATCCGCCGGCCGTGGATGTCGGACAGCTTGCCGTAGAGCGGCGTCACCGCCGTGGAGGCCAGCAGGTAGGCGGTGACGATCCAGGGGAGGTTGGCGGCGTCGCCGAGATCGAGCCCGATGGTCGGCATCGCGGTCGCCACGATGGTCTGGTCGAGGGCCGCGAGCAGCATCGCGGTCATCAGGCCGAACACGATCGCGCGGATCTCGACCGGGCTGAGGCGGGCTTGCGCGGCGGAGGGGGCCGGCTGCGCCTGCATCCCGGTGATGGCGATGGGAGGACCCACGTGTCTGACCTCTGATCCGGACTGCACGACCTCCCGGCATCCGGGGCGGATAGCGGCTCGGCGCGGCATGGAGAGGAGCGTCGATGGCCCTCACGTGAAGGTTGCCGATCTACGCAAGGCGGAGAACGGAGAAGAACTTATCTGTAGGTGCGTTTGGTTCCCACCGCATCGCCGGTGAGCCTGCATGGCGCGCAGCGCACGGCTCCTCCTTCTCGCCCCCTCCCCGGCCCTTGCGCCTTGACAGGCACGGGCGCCCTGCCGCTCTCCAGGCGGATGCCGGACGACATCAAGGACACCGCCCAAGACATTGCCATCGTGGGCGGCGGCCCGGCCGGGCTGGCCGCGGCCGAGGTGCTGGCGCAGGCTGGCCGTGCGGTGACGGTCTACGACCGGATGCCATCGGTGGGCCGCAAGCTGCTGATCGCCGGGCGCGGCGGCCTCAACATCACGCACAGCGAGCCGCGCGCGGATTTCCTGGCGCGCTATCATCCGACCGGCCACTTGGACGCCGCCATCGCGGCCTTCCCCCCGGAGGCGCTGCGGGACTGGTGTGCGGAGCTCGGCGAGCCGACCTTCGTGGGGTCGAGCGGGCGGGTATTTCCGACGCGCTTCAAGGCGTCGCCGCTGCTGCGGGCGTGGCTGGCGCGGCTCGACAGGCTCGGGGTCCGGATCCGCACCCGCCACCGGCTCACGGCGATCGGTGATACGCTTGCCTTCGAGACGCCGGACGGCCCGGCCGAGATCCGGCCGCAGGCGGCCCTGCTGGCGCTCGGTGGGGCGAGCTGGCCGCGGCTGGGCTCGGACGGGCGCTGGGTGCCGCTCCTCCAAAAGCTCGGGGTGGACGTCGCACCCCTGGAGCCGGCCAATGCCGGTTTTACCGTGGCGTGGTCCGACCTGTTCCGCGAGCGGTTTGCCGGTTCACCGCTCAAGCGGGTGGCGCTCGCCTGCGACGGTATTGCCGTGCGGGGCGAGGCGGTGATCACCGAGGCCGGGATTGAGGGCGGGGCGGTCTACGCCTTGTCGCGCCCTCTGCGCACTGCGATCGCCGCGCGGGGAAGCGCCTGCCTTCGCGTTGACCTGCGTCCCGACCTGACCCGGGACGCTCTGGCCCGCCGCCTCTCCGGCGCCCGTCCGGGGGATTCGGCCGCGACCCGCCTGCGCAAGGCCGCGGGCCTCTCCCCGGTGGCCGCGGGCCTCCTGCGGGAGGCGGCCGGCCAAAGCCTCCCGGCCGAGCCCGAGGCGCTGGCCGGGCTGATCAAGGCCGCGCCCCTCGACCTCACCGGCTCGGCCCCGATCGAGCGGGCGATCTCGACTTCGGGCGGGGTCCGGCTCGACGCCCTCGACGACCGCGCCATGCTGCGCGCCCGGCCCGGCCTGTTCCTGGCCGGCGAGATGCTCGACTGGGAAGCCCCGACCGGCGGCTACCTGCTCCAGGGCGCCTTCGCGGGCGGCCGGGCCGCCGCCGCCGGGATGCTGGACTGGCTGGGCGAGACCGGCGGATAAGGCCGCCGGCTGCGCTCACGGCCGGGTGCAGAACCCGACGATCCCCGAGGCTTCCGACGGGCAGATGGCCCCCTCCCCGTCATAGACCGGGGTGCCGGCGTTGAGGCAGTGGGCGGTGACCAGAACCTCCTCGGACGGGCAGGTGATCGTGCAACCGCCCGCGCAGTCGGACTTGCGCACGGCCCTGAGAATGGACGCGCCGGGCTCGCCCCTGGCCCCTGCCCCGCCGACCGGGCCGGGCTCACCCTTTGATCCCGGCTCGCCCTTGATCCCGGCTTCGCCCTTGGCGCCCTGATCCCCCTTGGCCCCCGGGAGTCCCGGAGCGCCGGGCTCGCCCTTGAGTCCCTGGTCGCCCTTCGGTCCCGCATCGCCCTTCGGCCCCGCCTCCCCGGGCGGACCCGCGGCGCCCTGAGGACCGGGCGGGCCGGGCGGACCCTCGGCGGCGCAATTCGCGATCACGGCCTCGCGCTCGTCCGGCTCGGCCTTGAGGGTCGCCACGCAGGTCGGCGGCCGGTAGGGGACCCGGAAGGTGAAGCGTCCGCGCCGGTCGGCCTGGATCGAGATGTCGTCGTCCAGGACGACGATCGCCCCCGGCTTGCGCACCGAGCCCGAGATCCGCAGGTCGCCGGCCTCGATCCGGGCGTCGTAGACCATGATCGGCTGGCTCGGGACCGGCGCATGCCGGGGCCGCGGCCTGGCCGGGCGCGGGCGCGCCTCGGAGGATGGGGCGGGGCCGGGATCCTGCGGCTGCTGGGCGAAGGCTGGCCCCGAGAGGGCGAGCAGGATCGTCAAGGCGAGGGCTGGGCGCATGCTCGGACTGTGTCGGTCTCTGTGACGTGCAGGTTCGGTCGGCACAATGACGCAGGGTGGGATTGTCCAGGATTGCGCGGGACCGGGCGGGATTTTATCACCGTTTTCCGTAGCGTTAGCCTCGCCATCGGCTCTTCCGGTGTCGCGGAGGGGGCGCAAGTTCGGATGGCATACGTCTTGGCCTGATAACACGGGGGCCGCCAGACCGCCGCTGCGGATCTTTGCAGCACGCCGTCTGACAGGGCCTGGCAAGGCCGCATCAGGAGCGTAACAAGAACAAGACCTGGGGACGCAAAAGTGGCGGGCGCAGAGGATTGCCGACGCGCGGGAAGAGTATTTAGAGGAGATCAAACGTAATAATTCACGCCGAAAAATACGAGCTGGAAAGAATTCAATAGATCATCCTCGGTTCGCGTCAGGAGACGTGCGTTCGATCAGGATGAGGGTCATCTATGGCCGAAAAACCGATTGCGCCGCTATGACAAAGAATGGCTCGTCACGCCGCCGCCCTGGTGCGCACGAAAGCCAGCACATCCCGGCGGTCCACGGCGCACACCAGACCTTGCCAGATTCGCAGCAACTCGCATGTGTCGGCGATGCCGCTGCCCAAGGTTGCGCCGTCATGGAAGGCCGTCTCGGGCTCGTCGAGCGCCATGGCTATCCGCCTCAGACGATCTCGGCCAGGAATGCCGTCGTCTTCGCCGCTAGAGCCGTTCCCGATCGCGTTGCGACGGGGAACGGCTCTGAGCCTTTGATGTAACGGGCTCGCTTGCGCCGAACCGGGATCCACTTCGGCGGCGAGCGCTCTAGCGGTCAAGTTCCCTGCCGCGGCGGCCCCACTCTGCAATCCGGTCGCCAAAGGTCGCACCGACCCGGCAGGATACGTACGGTACCGCACCTCGTACAATCTCTCGGCGAAAGATGATACACATTAAACCTCTTTGGTTGTATTGAACATACCAAAGATCTCCGGAGGCAGGACGAGTATGCCTGACGAATTCGAGGCGATGGCGGAGGCCTGCATCGCCAATCACGAGCAAGTGATCCGGCACGGGTCGATCGGAATGCAGGCCGTCTCGCGTATCCTGCTCTATGCCCTTGGCGTGGAGATAGCCCGACGCATCGAGGACGAGGACAGCCTGGCCAGGAACGAGGAGAGCCGCCCTCGACGATGAACTGGGCCTCCATGACATCGAGGGCCTTCCGGGCGGGTGGTCCGCGTCCCCCCGTTGCAGACGCCCCGGATGAGTCCCAGGCATCGGCCCGGATCACGAGGGTCCCGGCCGCTGAGACCCGCGTCAATGCCCGGCTGGCGCGCGCATCTGCCGGAACTGGTTCGCCCGTGCCCGGGCCGTCACCGCCTGGGCGGAGCGCCGATCGCCTCGGGCCTTGCGAGGCCGAGGTCCGGACCCGCGCGACCCGCCGACGGAACCTTCATCAGGGCCTCGTGCCGGTACTCACGCGGAGCCAGGCCGAACTGCGCCTTGAAGCGCTTGGAGAAGTGAGCCTGGCTGCTGAAGCCGCAGTTGAAGGCCAGGGTGCCGATCGGCAGATGGGCATTGCCCGGGTCGGTCAGGCGCTCGCCTGCCGCCTCCAACCGACGATGCCAGATGTACTCGGAGATGTGCTGGCCGCGCGCGTGGAACAACTCCTGAAGCCGACGCAAGGACACGCCGGTCGCGGCCGCGAGTTGGGGCGGATCGAGGGCCGGGTCGCCGAGATTCGCCTCGACATGGGCCTTGGCGCGCTGGACCACGACGGTCCCGTGCAACGGTCTCGGTACCTCCTTGGCCAGGCGCTCGGCGATGCTGGCCATGATCAGGTCCGTGCCGATGCCGGCCATGCGGGTGGCGACATCGGGCAGGATTTGATCGCGGAGGCGGATCAGGTTGGTGATGAAGCTCGTCGCCAGACGGGTAGACGCGAGATCCGCCCCGATCGTCAGGGATGCGTAGAGCCGGGTGGGGCCGAGCAGGCTTTCCAGGCGCTTGCGCGGAAGGGCCAAAACCAAAGTTTGACTGTCGGCGCACGATATCCGCGTGGATGGCCGGCGGTCGTACACCACGAGGTCGCCCGGCCGCTGCACACTCTCCCGACCCTCTTGGATCCGCCGCGAAACACCGGCGATTTTGATCAGCACGTCGACCCGTTCCTGGTCTGCGCATCGCCGGATCAGACTGGGCGTCGCTTCGGTGCGCATGGCTCCCTGCGCCAGGGACGTCATCACGAGGGGGCCGACGCGGGCAACCGTCAACTTGGCCTTGAAGGGCGTATCGTCGAGCCGCTGCTGCTCGACGGGCATGCCCTGGTCGATCAGCGCCTCTTTCCAGCGCTCGAATGCGTCCCGAGGATGCAGGGCAGCTGTCGAAAACAAGGTCCGCATATGTATAATTTTTACATTAAGGGTATTTCATGGCTTGAGTATGTAATATCATCTGCCATGATTTGAAAGTCTAAAATATTGGGATTTATATCGTCTAAATTCGTGCAAAAGATCATAAGACATTATGTAAGTAAATTGTTTATACATACAAATACTTATGTTTGATAGCGGATCTATTTTCTGTTGCTGTTAGTCTATGAGGTTATCGGATCTATCACAAATTGTTGAACCGCCGTCTGATGCCGTCGGGAAAAGTTGCAGCCGGCATTCGACGGACACGTTCCGGGCTTAGCAGCCGCAGAGGACCGACGCTGCGCGGTCAGGGCATGCGACAGATCGGGCCTGCGCGGAGCAGATAAAGCCGCGGGGCCTTTCGCCCGGTGCCGTTCTGAAGGTTCGGCTCCGCCCTGGAACCAATGGCGAGCCCGATCAGATCGCCCGCCCGTACCAGGCCAAGCGCCCTTGGAAGTTGAGGCGCCCAACCTTGTCGGTGGCGATCGTCTCCGGCGGAGAGCGGTCATTGTGCGAGAGCAGCATCCGGGCGCCGGAGGCGCGCCGGGCCTATCTTGCCCGGGTGATCGGCGAGCCGGTGGCGGCGGTGGCGCAGGGTTCCGCGGAGGCCGAGCCCGCAGCCGGCGCGTTGCGCGACGACGCGGCGGAGACCCGGGACGCCCGCCTCGCCATCCTGGCGGCGGCCGAGCGGATCTTCGCCGCGGCCGCGATGCCCCGCCTTCCTTGCGATCTCCTCTGCGTGGCCGAATACCGGTCCGGGCGCCTGGCGTTGCCCGATTGGGTCCGGGCGCAGGTCCCGAACCTGACCCTGCGCAGCCTTCAGCGCTGGTGCGCGGCCCAGAAGGCCGGCGCCACGGTGCGGCTCGCCGTCGACCCGGGCGTCCCCCGGCGCGGCAGCAGCGTGCTGGATATGGGCGATCAGGGCCAGGTACGGGTCTACGCCCTGACCCTGATCGCCCGGCAGACGCACCTCTCGGCCGTGGTCCCGGACTTCGGCTGGGATACGACGGTGGAGACGGAGGTCCAGCCGTACCGACCCCTTACAACCGCGGTTCAAGCCGCCCGGCCGGGATCCGGAGGTGATGACATCCGAACTTGCGCAGAATGCCATTCGATTTTGCGCGCTACACGACTTGCGGTCTGTGGTCGCGAGCCCGGTCAACCGCAGCTTTGGTCGCGGGCGGCCGGGCTGATTCCACACGCGTCCACACCCATCCACAGGCCAAGCCGCTGGGCCGGCATCCGATTCCGCGAAGCTGCGGAAACGGTTTGAGCATGTTCCTGTTATGTTCCTATCATCCGGCATGACCGGAGCACGCGGAGATGGGGCTGGACCCTACGAACCAGACCGGGCGGGATCCCGCTTCGGGAAGCCCCCGGGAGCGGCTGGCGGCCCTGCGGGCGCACCTCGCGGGGCCGGGCGGCCCGGCGGCGCCGCGCCCGGTCCTGCCGCTCGGCCTGGCGGGGATCGACGCGCATCTACCCGGGGGCGGTCTGGCCCTCGGGCCGCCGCACGAGATCGCCCCGATGGAGCCCGCGGACGCGGTCGCGGCCCTGGGCTTCGTCCTGGCGCTCTGTGCCGGCCGGCTCGCCCGCACGCGAGGCGCGGCGCTGATCGCCGCCGCGCCGAGCCAGCCCCTGCCCCACGGCCACGGCCTGGCCGGACTCGGCCTCGATCCGGCCCGGCTGCTGCTGCTGGAGGGAGGCAGCGACGCCGAAGTGTTTCGCGCCCTGGAGGCGGCGCTCCACGCCCGCGCCCTGCCGGTGCTGGTCGGCCTGCTCGCGGACGGCCTGCCGCTGAAGCCGGGCCGGCGCCTGCAACTCGCCGCCGAAGGAGGGGCGGACGGCACCGCGCCGCCGCTCCTGCTGATCCTGCGCCCCGCCGAGGCCGGGCTGCCCAACGGCGCCGCTACCCGCTGGCGGATCGCCTCGGCGCCGGCCGGCCGGGACCGGTTCGGCACCCTGGACAACCCGCGCTGGCGAGCGCGGCTCGAGCGCTGCCGCAACGGCCGCGGCGGCGACTGGCTTCTGGAGTGGGACCATGCCGCGCATCGTCTGCGTCTGCCTGAGCCACTGGCCTGTGACGCGGCTGCGGCGGGCCGGTCTCGCGCCTGACCGGGGCCCCCTCGCGGTGGCGGCCGAGGGGCCCGGCGGCCTGCGGCTCCTCGCCCTCGACCCGGAGGCCCGCGCCCTGGGTCTGCGGCCGGGCGAGCCCCTGGGCCGGGTCCGGGCGCGGATCGGCGTGCCGCTTCAGGTTCATCCCGCCGATCCCGAATCCGACCGGGCGGCCCTGCTGCGGCTCTGCCGCTGGGCGGAGGGCTACGCTCCCGGGGTGGCGCCGTTCGGGCCGGCCGAGGCGGCGGACGGGTTCTACATCGACGTCGCCGGGGCGAGCCACCTGCGCGGCGGCGAGGGGCCCCTCGTGGACGACCTCGCCGGGCGCCTGGCGCGGTCAAAAATCCCCGCCCGGATCGCGCTCGCCGACACGCCCGGCGGCGCCTTCGCGCTGGCAGGATACGGGACCTCCGACCGGGTGATCGTCCCCCCCGGCGGGGCAGCGGAGCCCCTGCGGGCGCTGCCCGTGGAGGCCCTGCGCCTCGATCCCGGCACGGTCTCGGGCCTGCGGCGTCTCGGCCTGCGCCGGGTCGGCGAGGTCGATGCCCTGGCCCGGGGGCCTCTGGCCCGCCGCTTCGGCGAGGCCCTGCTGCTGCGTCTCGACCAGGCGATGGGCCGCCGCCCCGAGCCCCTGGCGCCGCTCACCGAGGAGGCCGCGTACCGGGCGGCCCGCGGCTTTCTCGACCCGATCGGCCGGCAATCGGACATCGTCGTCACCGCCCGGCTGCTGATGGCGGAGATCGCCCCCCGGCTGGAGCGGGAGGGGCTCGGCGCCTGCGCCCTGCGCCTCGTGTTGCACCGGGTCGACGGGGTGATGCGCGTCCTCGATCTCGGCCTGTCCCGGCCCGAGCGCTGTCCCGAGCGCGTCGCCGCCCTGGTCTCCCTGCGCCTCGACCGCCTCGGCGCCGGCCTCGATGCCGGGTTCGGCTTCGAGACCGTGGCGCTTACCGTGACGGTGACCGGCGCCCTGTCGGCCCGCCAGACGGAACTCGGGGCGGCGCCCCAGGGCGACGGCATCGACGCCCTCGCGGACGCCCTGGCGCAGCGCCTCGGCCGGCCGCTCCTGCGCCTCGGGGCGCGGGCGAGCCACATCCCCGAGCGGGCCGACCATACTCTTCCGTGGACGCTCCAATGTTCGGACAGCGCCTCGCGCAAGTCGCGACGCGCCCCCTCTCCCGTGCGGGAGAGGGTTGGGGTGAGGGACCAGGGCTCTCCGGAAAGGTCGCACCCCTCACCCGGCTCTCTGCGAGAGCAGATCTCTCCCGCACGGGAGAGGGGACCCGAGCCTCAACCGGATTCATGTGAGTCCCATAGCCCCTTGACCCGCGCCCCGACGTCCTGGCCGGACCACCTCCCGCCCCGGCCCCTGGTGCTGTTCCCCCGGGGCGAGGCCGCCCTCGACGTACTGTCCACGGTGCCCGAGGGGCCGCCCCGGCGCTTCCGCTGGCGCGCCCGGATCCACGCGATCGTCCATGCCGAGGGGCCGGAGCGGATCGCCGCCGAGTGGTGGCACGCCCCCGGCGCGGCCCGGGACTATTACCGGGTCGAGTGCGCGGCCGGCCGGCGGCTCTGGCTCTACCGCGACGGGCCGCACGCCCCCGGCCGCCCGGCCGCCTGGTTCGTCCACGGGGTGTTCGCGTGAGCGATCCCGCCTACGCCGAGCTCGCCCTCACCACGAATTTCTCGTTCCTGCGCGGCGCCTCGCATCCGCAGGAATACGTCGTGCAAGGCGCGGCCTACGGGCTCGCTGCGATCGGGATCGCCGACCGCAACACCGTGGCCGGGGTGGTGCGGGCGCATGCGGCGGCGCAGGCCCTCAAGGCGGAGGGTTCGAAGATCCGCGTCCTGCCCGGCGTGCGCCTCGTCACCGAGGACGGGTTCGAGGCGGTGACCTATCCCGCGGACCGGCCGGCCTGGGGCCGCCTCTGCCGGCTGCTCACCCGAGGGAACCGGCGCAGCCGCAAGGGCGCGTGCCGCTTCACCTTCGCCGAGATGCTGGAGGCCGCCGAGGGACAGATGTTCATCGCGATGCCGCCGGGCCGGCGCCTGCGCCCCCCGGACGGTTTTCTGGGCCGGCTCGAAGCCCTGGCCGCGGCCGCCCCGGGCCGGACCTGGCTCGGGGCGAGCCACGCGCGGCGCGGCGACGAGCGCCGCCGCATCGGTCTGCTGGCCGAGCTGGGCGAACGCTCCGGGGCGCCCATGGTCGCGGTCTCGGACGCGCTCTACCACCATCCCGAACGGCGCCCGCTCCAGGACGTGGTGGCCTGCATCCGCGAGCGATGCCGGATCGGGGAGGCCGGCTACCGGCTGGAGGCCAATGCCGAGCGTCACCTGAAGCCCCCCGCCGAGATGGCCCGGCTGTTCGCCGACCATCCGGAGGCGCTGGCCCGCACCGTCGAGATCGCGCAGAGCTGCGGCTTCTCCCTCGGGCAGCTGCATTACGAATATCCCGACGAGCCGGTGCCGCCGGGGCGCACGCCTCAGGAGTACCTTGAGGAGAAGACCTGGGAGCGGGCGCTCTGGCGCTATGCCGGCGCCATCCCGGCCGCGGTCGAGGCGACCCTGCACGACGAATTGCGGCTCATCGCGAAGATGAAATACGCCCGCTACTTCCTGACCCTGTTCGACGTGGTCGAGTTCGCCCGGAGCAAGGGGATCCTGTGCCAGGGCCGCGGCTCGGCGGCCAATTCCGCCGTGTGCTTCTGCCTCGGCATCACCGCCGTGGACCCGTCCAAGCACCGGCTGCTGTTCGCCCGGTTCATCTCCGAGAACCGGGGCGAGCCCCCCGACATCGACGTCGATTTCGAGCACGAACGCCGGGAGGAGGTGATCCAGCACCTCTACGGCCGCTACGGCCGGGACCGGGCCGCCCTCTGCGCCACGGTGATCCATTACCGCCCGCGCATGGCGATCCGCGAGGTCGGCAAGGTCCTGGGGCTCACCGAGGACGTGACCGCCGCGATCGCCGACACGGTCTGGGGCTCCTGGGGCAAGGACGTGCCGGACAAGCACGTGCGCGAGGCCGGCCTCGACCCCGACAACCCGATGCTCCGGCAGGCCCTCGACCTCGCGCACCAGCTGATCGGCTTTCCCCGCCACCTGTCGCAGCATGTCGGCGGCTTCATCCTGACCCGCGGCCGCCTCGACGAGACCGTGCCGGTGGGCAACGGCGCCATGGCGGACCGGACCTTCATCGAGTGGGACAAGGACGACATCGACGCGATCGGCCTGATGAAGGTCGACGTGCTGGCGCTGGGCATGCTGACCTGCCTCAAGCGCGGCCTCGATTTTTTGGAGAAGGACCACGGCGCCTTCTACGAGACCCTGGCCGACCTGCCCCCGGAGGATCCCGAGACCTACGCGATGCTGGCGAAGGCCGATTCGGTGGGCGTGTTCCAGGTCGAGAGCCGGGCGCAGATGTCGATGCTGCCGCGCCTCAAGCCGAAGGAGTTCTACGACCTCGTGGTCCAGGTCGCGATCGTGCGCCCCGGCCCGATCCAGGGCGACATGGTCCATCCCTACCTGCGGCGGCGCTCGGGGATCGACCCGGTGGTCTATCCGGCCCCGCATCCGGATCACGGGCCGGCGGACGAGCTGCACACGGTGCTGCACAAGACCTATGGGGTGCCGCTGTTCCAGGAGCACGCGATGCAGATCGCCATCACGGCCGCCGGCTTCACCCCGGCCGAGGCCGATGGCTTGCGCCGGGCGATGGCGACATTCCGGCATGTCGGCTCGATCGGCGGCTTCGAGGAAAAGTTCGTCGGCGGCATGACCGGCCGCGGCTACCCGGCGGATTTCGCCCAGCGCTGCTTCGCGCAGATCAAGGGCTTCTCCACCTACGGCTTCCCGGAGAGCCACGCGGCGAGCTTCGCGCTGCTCGTCTACGCCTCGGCCTGGATGAAGTGCCGGCACCCGGACGTGTTTCTGGCGGCGATCCTCAACGCCCAACCGATGGGCTTCTACAAGCCGGCCCAGCTGGTGCGCGACGCCCGCGCCCACGGGGTCGAGGTGCGGGGCGTCTGCGTCAACGCCAGCGCCTGGGACTGCACCCTGGAGCCGGCCGGGGATCCGAAGCGGCACGCGGTGCGCCTCGGCCTGCGGCAGGTGAGCGGCCTGCCCGAGGCCGCGATGCATCGGCTCGTGCGGCTGCGGGCCAACGGCTATGCCAGCATCGAGGGCCTGCAGGCGGCCCTCGCCTTGCCCCGCAACGCCCTGGAGCGCCTGGCCGAGGCCGACGCCTTCCGGTCGCTCGGCCTCGACCGGCGCGCCTCCCTGTGGATGGTCCGCACCCTGGAGGGGACCTCGGCGCGCAGGGCGGCCAAGGCCGACGGCGCCGAGCGCCGCGGCCACCTGCTGGAGGCGCCCCTGCCGCTGTTCGCCTGGCACGCCGATGACGGCCTGTTCCGGCACGAGCCGGCGGTGGACCTGCCGGCGCTGCCCCTGTCCGAGGCGGTGGCCGAGGATTACGCCGCCACCGGCCTGTCGCTGCAGGGGCACCCGGTGGCGTTCTTCCGGGGGCGGCTCGCCCGGATCGGCGCGATCCCGGCCCGGGCCCATTGCGATCCGGCCCTGCCCCAGGGCGCCCGGGTCACGGTGGCGGGCTTGGTGCTGATCCGCCAGCGGCCGGGCACCGCCAAGGGCGTGGTGTTCCTGACCCTGGAGGACGAGACCGGAATCGCCAACGTGATCATCTGGAAGGCGGTGTTCGAGGCCAACCGCCGGGCCGCCATGCAGGCCCGGTTCCTCGCCGTGCGCGGCCGGGTGCAGCGGGCGAGCGGCGTGGTCCATCTGGTCGCCGAGGGGTTTCGCGACCTCACCGAGTCCCTGCGCGACCTGCGCGCCGCCGGGATGCGGCTGCCGCCCGAGACCACGGATTTCGGGGCGCCTCCGGATCGGCGGATGTATCCGAGCCGGGATTTTCACTGAGTACCTGTGTGAGGAACCCTACCGTCCGCCGCCGACCCCGAGCGGTCGTTCGAGTAGACATGTCCGAAAAATGACGGTTTTCTTGGCAATGAGGACCGGTAATTACCGACAGCGACAGATTGATTTCGACGATCCGGTCGAGCGGCCCCGCATGCGCGGGATTTTATCGTCCCCCGATCCATCCGGGGCATGTCAGAGGTAACGATAGCCGAATTCAGAATTAAATTATGCAGCGTCGATTCGAACTTGACATGTGTCATAAAAATAAAAACCTTGCGCTTTACAGGCAGCATATTACAAATAAAAACGTTACAAAAATACATGCTATAGGACCATGAATGGCAAGAAATTTGCAGCACCGCCTAATCCAGAGCGCGCTTTGACATCACAAAAGATTGAGCGTCCCATGAAAGCAGTGCGAAAGATCATCACTACGATACAAAAAATAGTTCACCGAATTGCGCAGTGGCCGTCTAAAACAATACACTTGATATATTCAATTGATATGATCAAGCGCAAGGCGAACAATGATCGGTTATCTTCCATCAAAGCGCATAGTCACAATCTACCAGCATTGGAAAATGAAGAAACGCTGCTTGCCCATGCTTTGAAAGATCATGGATTTTGCACAACCAATTCAAACCTGTTTGAATTCTTCGGGGCGGAAAGGTTTCAGGCAGCGAGCCGCGATATATATGAATTGATGGAGCGGAATTATCTTGAGACGGGAAGAAATATCGATATTACAAGATTACTGAGTGCCAAGCCTGCTTTGATAGATCAATTTGAAACGGTCTTCCGTGCCGGGCTGGATATCAAGTTGTTGAGGATTGTCGAGCATTACCTGCAGCTTCCCGTCGCGTATGGAGGAGTTGATATATTTTTCACTGTTGCTGACGGTTTAGAAAGAGGTGCGCGAACTTGGCATAAGGATAGCGAAGATAATCCGATGGTAAAGGTCGCTGTCTATCTCAATGATGTTGGCGACGACGATGGACCTCTGGAAATTCTTCATTTGCATCAGACATCCTCGGATTTTGAAAAATTACGGGGGTTTAAGCAACAGAAATTGGTAAATCTTCAAAACGAAGGCAAGGTCAAATTCGAAATCACATCCTTCACCGGCCCGGTAGGAACTGTGATACTCTGCGACACATTCAAGTTTTATCACAGAGGCAAGCCTGCCACAGGAAAAAATCGTAGGGCGTTGTTCTTTAATTATTACGCGAATAGGCCTTTGACTCCGTATTTTTGCCCAAACCCGCCTTTTTCATTGGATAAAATGAAAGATTTGGTCTCAAACTTGTCGACGATACAACAAGATGCGGCTTTATGGCGTGAGAATTTAACCCGCGTTGATAAAATGGTCACAAAGCGGAAGCCATATCTGAATTTATAATCCACCACATGATGAATCTCAGTGAGATTGCGAGACATTCACTGGGTTGTGCAATGAATTTCCCCTGTGGCGGTTGAGTCCAGGCGCTGCCAGTCTCGAAGATGCAACAATTGTTTTCCAAGAACCAGGATCAATTTAAGACCCATTTAATCCACAATACGACATGAAGTAGAAAGATCGCACGAAACAACCTTCCCACAAGCGCGGCGAGTGTCAGCGTTCCGAGATTCGATCTTAGCAAGCCCGAATGCCAGCGCGGGGTTTCCGCTCTGCACCCATTGCAGACGATACCCAGCTTCAGATCCCACCCACTCAGTCGCCGCGCTCGCGATGACGGGCAAGCCGAACGCCCGACCCTCCCCCTTGACAATGTTCCTATTTTGTGCTCATTAGCCGTCACCTGTCCTTCGGTGCTTCGGGAGCGATCCCGGGGCGCTCCTCGGGGGTCCGTTCGGTGGCTGACCGGCGGGCTCGGAGGACGGGGCGATGCCCGCGTCGGTGG
>NZ_JAKSYJ010000071.1 GCF_022829365.1 Methylobacterium sp. J-077
AGCCGCTCGGCCTGGTTGGCCAGCTCGTCCGAGGTCGCCGAGACCTGCTCGGAGGCGCTGGCGTTCTGCTGCGTGACCTTGTCGAGCTGCTGGATCGCCTGGTTGATCTGCGCCGAGCCGACATCCTGCTCCCGGCACGCCGCCGAGATTTCCTCTACCAGGATCGCGGTCTTGCGGATGTCCGGCACCAGCCGCCCGAGCATCTCGCCCGCCTGCTGGGCCGCCTTGACCGTGTCGGCCGACAGCGTGCCGATCTCGGCCGCCGCCGCCTGGCTACGCTCGGCGAGCTTGCGCACCTCGGACGCCACCACCGCGAAGCCGCGGCCGTGCTCGCCGGCCCGGGCCGCCTCGACGGCGGCGTTGAGCGCCAGCAGGTCGGTCTGGCGGGCGATCTCCTGCACGATGGTGATCTTCTGGGCGATGGTCTGCATCGCGTCGACCGCCCGGCCGACCGCGGCGCCGCTGGCCTCGGCATCCTGGGCCGACTGGCGCGCGATCGCCTCGGTCTGGCTGGCGTTCTGGGCGTTCTGCTTGACGTTGGCGGCCATCTCCTCGACCGAGGCCGAGGCCTCCTCCGTGGAGGCGGCCTGCTCGGTCGAGCCCTGCGACAGCTGCTCGGCCGAGGACGACAGCTCCTGCGAGCCCGCCGACACGTTGGTGGTGGCGGCGATGACCTGGGTCACGACCTCGCGCAGCTTCAGGTTCATCGCTTGGACGGCGCGCAGCAGGTCGGTGATCTCGTCGCGGCCGGACCCGACCACGTCCCGGGTCAGGTCGCCCTGGGCGACGGAGGTTGCGGCATCGACCGCCCGCTGCAGGCCCCGGGAGATCGAGAGCGACAGCCAGACGGCCATGGCGAACCCGACCGCCACCGCACCGGCGATGACGCTGACGAGCATCAGGCGCGTGGATTCGTAGGCGGCCTGGGTTTCGCGGACGTAGGTCTGAGCCACGTCCTCCTCGTAGGCGCGCAGCTTCGCGGCCTCGTCGGTGACCGCCGCCCGCGCCTGGGTGAACGGGCCCACGATGACCTGCAGCGCCTTGGCGTCGGTGTTGGCGAGGCCGAGGCCGAAGATCCGTTCGCCGATCGGCTCCCAGGTCTTGATCGCGGCCGCGATCACCTTGACCCCGTCGAGGAAGCCGTCGGCGCGGCCGGCCTCGGTGAGCCGGGCGAGATCCTGATCGAGCTGGCGGCGATGATCCTGATACTCGGTGGCGAATTTCGCGAGCAGCGCGTCGTCGCTGATCATCACCTCACGATAGATTTCGGCCAGGAGGCGCGTCACCCGCAGCTCGATCGCGTCGACGAGGCGGCGGTTCTCCACCGACAGGTCCGTACGGGAGGCCAGCTCCTCGATCCGGGCCATCACGGCCCCGTAGGCAGACATCTGCTCGTTGCCGGCGATGCCGATCGCGGTGTTGTTGCCGTTCTTGGTCGACAAGTCCAAGCCCTTGGCGGCGATCTCGTTCAGCTGGTTCCACTTGTCCTGCAGGGGCCTGATCCGGGCACGCTCTTCCGGCGAAGCCCGCTCGGTGAGCTCCGCCAGGAGCGCGCGGAACCGGCCGTCCTGGGTCTTGAAGTCGAGGGTGAGCTGCGCCCGTCCGGCATCGGTCGGCTCCAGCAGCGTGCGGTTCATGATGCGCGCCGCCTCGACCGAGAGGGTCTCGACGCGCAGGATGCGCTGGACCTGCGCGAACGGGCCGGACGCGAAGGCCTGCATCCGCGCGTTCGAGGCGCCGAGGCCGGCGATGGCGAGGTAGCCGGCCCCGCCCAGAAGGACGAGGATCAGGCCGAAGCTCAGAGCCAGCTTGGCTCGGATCGTGAAACGCATGGGTGTGACCTCCTGGGGGTCTGATCGATCGGGGTCGCGCGGGACGAGCCCTGCGCGGGACGCGGGGTCGCGGCTCAGGCGGCGCGGATGAAGTCGGAGTCGCGGGCGTCGCCGTCGCCCATGTCGAGCTCGAAGCCGCCCCCGCAGCCAGGGGGGACCGGCCGGCGCGCGGCTTGGCGTTCGTCTTGCCATTGGCCTTGCCGCCGACCTTGGCCTTGGCCGGCGCGCCCATCCGGGCCGCCGTGGCCCGCAGCTGCGTCGCCGCCGCGTCGATGCCCGCCCCCGCCGCGTCGATGCGGAAGTAGGCGATGGTCGCCTGCAGCCGCTCGGCCTGGTTGGCCAGCTCGTCCGAGGTCGCCGAGACCTGCTCGGAGGCGCTGGCATTCTGCTGCGTGACCTTGTCGAGCTGCTGGATCGCCTGGTTGATCTGTGCCGAGCCGACATCCTGCTCCCGGCACGCCGCCGAGATTTCCTCCACCAGGATCGCGGTCTTGCGGATGTCCGGCACCAGCCGCCCGAGCATCTCGCCCGCCTGCTGGGCCGCCTTCACCGTGTCGGCCGACAGCGTGCCGATCTCGGCCGCCGCCGCCTGGCTACGCTCGGCGAGCTTGCGCACCTCGGACGCCACCACCGCGAAGCCGCGGCCGTGCTCGCCGGCGCGCGCCGCCTCGACGGCGGCGTTCAAGGCCAAAAGATCGGTCTGGCGGGCGATCTCCTGCACGATGGTGATCTTCTGGGCGATGGTCTGCATGGCGTCGACCGCCCGGCCGACCGCGGCGCCGCTGGCCTCGGCATCCTGGGCCGACTGGCGCGCGATCGCCTCGGTCTGGCTGGCGTTCTGGGCGTTCTGCTTGACGTTGGCGGCCTCGGTCGAGGAGATGGCCGCAGACGTCAAGCAGAACGGCCAGCACGCCAGCCAGACCGAGGCGATCGCGCGCCAGTCGGCCCAGGATGCCGATGCCAGCGGCGCCGCGGTCGCCCGGGCGGTCGAAGCCCTGCAGACCATCGACCAGCAGCTCACCAGCGTGGAGGAGATCGCCCGCCGGGCCGATCTGTTGGCCTTGAACGCCGCCGTCGAGGCGGCGCGCGCCGGCGCGGACGGCCGCGGCTTCGCGCTGGTGGCGTTCGAGGTGCGCAAGCTCGCCGAGCGTA
>NZ_JAKSYJ010000111.1 GCF_022829365.1 Methylobacterium sp. J-077
CCGCACGCGCGCTGCACGCCACACCCCTCCGCTCTGACCACACCCGCCCCTCCTCGTACCCCTCTGCTGGGGCGGCGACGGGCTTCACTGAGCACTGCCAGATTACGGCAAAGGCCCTGCTCAGGCGCCTCTCCCGCCCCCCGCTGCGGGGGAGGGTGGGCACGGGGTCAGCCGAGGGCGGGGGAGGGAACCTGGCGGCAGACACCGCTGCGACCGGCACGACGGGGGAAGCTCTATCCTCCACCCGCGCTCCCCTCTGCCGGGCCCCGTCGGGGGCCACCCTCCCCCGCAGAGGGGGGAGGGTGCGTGCGCGTCCAACACATGAAGACTTCTCGCCCATTTTAGGAAGATCAAGACGCCCTTCCGTGACTTTGCTCACCCGCAAGGCAGGGCGGACCCGCGGCGCATCCGGCCATCCGCGGAGGATCGGATAGTGCCCTCCCCGCCCCCCGCGCCCCTGCACGCGGTCTCGCCCCTGATCCGTCGCTTCATGGAAGCGTGGTTCGCGCGCTACGTGCACCGGCACTTCGACGCCCTGCGCTCGCCACACTGGAGCCTGCCGCCGTCCCAGGATCATGCCGGACCGCTGGTGATCTACTGCAACCACCCCGCCTGGTGGGACGCCGCGGTGATCATCGTGCTGTCCGGCCGGCTCTATCCGAAGCGCGAGAACCGGGCGCCGTTCGATGCCGCCATGCTGGCGCGCTATCGGGTGTTCGAGCGGATCGGCGCCTTTGGGGTCGACCTCGACAGCCCCCGGGGCGCCGCCCAGTTCCTGGCCGCCGCGAGGGCGATCCTGGCGCGCTCCGACACGGCCCTCTGGATCACCGCGCAGGGCCGCTTCGTGGATGCCCGGGTTCGGCCCCTCGGCCTGCGTCCGGGCGTGGCCCGGCTCCCCGAGATCGCCCCCGACGCGCTGTTCGTGCCGCTGGCCCTGGAATACGCGTTCTGGGATGAGCGCGGCGCCGAGGCCTTCGCGGCCTTCGGGCCCGGAATCCCCGGCGTCGAACTGGCGGCCCTGCCCCGACCCGCGCGGCTCGCACGCCTGGAGGCCGAGCTGACCGCGACCCTCGACCGGTTGAGCGCCGACGTGATCAGCCGCGAGCCGGAGCGCTTCCGGGCGCTGGTCGCGGGTCGCAAGGGCGTCGGCGGGGTCTACGATCTCTGGCGGCGCGGCGCCGCGCGGCTGGCCGGGCGCCGCTTCGATCCGGCTCATCGGGCCGGCGATGGGCAGCCCGGGCGATGACCGACCTGATCCCCACCGCCCTGGCCCTGCTCTGCCTGCTGACCGCCCTGCTCCCGGCTGGGCTGGCGGCGGTGAACCTGTTCGCCCTGCGCCGGCCGGCCCCGGAGGCGGATCCCGGCCTGGTTTCGATCCTGATCCCGGCGCGCAACGAGGCCGGTAACATCGCTGACACCGTGCGGGCCGCGCTTTCCAGCGTAGCCGTGCCCGTGGAAGTGATCGTGGGCGACGACCATTCCACCGACGGGACCGCCGAGATCGTGCGGGCGCTCGGCGACCCGCGCCTGCGCGTCGCCCCGGTGCCGCCGCTTCCCGAGGGCTGGACCGGAAAGAACCACGCCTGCGCCCACATCGCCGGGCTCGCGAACGGCCGCCACCTGCTGTTCATCGACGCGGATGTCCGCCTGGCGCCCGAGGGCGCCGCTTCGCTCACCGCCCGGGCCCGGCAGGTCGGCGCGGCCCTGGTCAGCGGCGTGCCCCGGCAGCGCACCGAGACCCTCGGCGAGATGCTCACCGTGCCGATGATCGACTTTCTGCTCGTCGGCTTCCTGCCGGTGCCGCTGATGCGCCGCCGCGCCGACCCCGCTCTGGGCGCGGCTTGCGGGCAGCTCATCCTGTTCGAGCGCGCGGCCTACGCGGTGATCGGCGGCCACGGCGCGATCCGCGCCTTCCTGCATGACGGCGTGCGCCTGCCCCGGCTCCTGCGCGCGGCCGGCCACCGCACCGACCTCGTGGCCGGGTCGGGTCTCGCGACCTGCCGGATGTATCGGGGCTTTGCCGAGGCCTGGGCGGGGTTCTCCAAGAACGCGCACGAGGGCATGGCCACGCCCCGCGCCCTTCCGGTCTGGACCCTGCTCCTGGGCTGCGGCCAGATCCTGCCGCCGCTCCTGGTGCTGGCCGGCCTGCTCGGCCTGATCCCGCCCCTCGCCCTGATCTTGGCCGCCACAGCGACCGCGCTGTCGCTCGCGACCCGGGCGGCGATTACCCTGGCGGTGCGGGCGCCGCTGGCGACGATCCCGCTCCACCCGGCCGCGGTGGTGGTGGCGCTGGCGATCCAGTGGAACGTGCTGCTGCGCGGCGTCCGAGCCGGCGCCGCCACCTGGAAGGGCCGCACCTACCCGGTCAGCGGCGCCTAATTTTTTTTCGGACGGCACGGCAGAGCGTGTCCGCCGGATGGCGCATGTCAGGTCAGGCAAGCCCTGCGATCACCGCGCGGTCGGCTGGCACGGATCGGTCGATCGCTTCCCCGTCCGAGGCTTCAGCGACACGATCAGCTGGACATTCGGCACGTCGCCGACCTGGCGGGTGAGGTGCCCGACATGGCCGTCCGGCCCTTGCGGGGTCGATCCGGTATCCGCGTTGAACTCGACCTCGCCCGGCCCCTGCTCCAGCACGGAGCCGTCCGTCGCCTCCACCGACCAGCGCCCCGACAGGGTGATCACCCATTGCGGGCCGGGGGCGGTGTGCCAGGTGCCGACATAGCCGACCGGCAGGATCGCGTACTTGATCGACGCGACCTCGCCCGGCGGGAAGCCGACATATTGCGGCGCCGCGGGCGGCGCGTAGCTTTTGAAGATGAAGTTCTTCAGGTCGCAATACTGGACGTGGCTCTGGCCCTTGGCGTCCGCATAGAGGGTCCCGTAGCGCAGCGCCGGCGGATTGGCCGCGGTCAGGCCGGCGGGGTCCGACGGCGCCGCCTCGATGGTCAACAGCGGCTCGCTCGGCTTGCCTCCGGCCGCGAAGACGCCCGTCCCGCTCGCGGCGGAAGCCAGCAACACCAAGGCGGTGCAGCCGGCGGTCTTGAATGACATCATGGTTTCGACGTCCCAAAGGTGACGGCGCCGAAGACGACGCCGCCAAACCCTTAGTCGTACCCGCAACCAATGCCAAATTAACCGCCTATATCAATAGATATACAGGCCGCAAAAATCCCAAATTCGCTGAGTTTCATTGAGTTATGGCTTGACGCGATTCGCAATGCGGTCGGACGCTCGATCAATCCCATGAACTCGAAGCTCGACGTGTCGTCGCGGCACAGGCGGCTGGCACCATCGGGCGCGGGCTGACAGGATCGGCGGCGACGCCGCGGATCGTCCCCGCCGCATGTCCTGGATCGACCATGGCTGACGATTGTCCGGACCTGCGCGATCTCATCGCGCGCTATTCCACCTCCTGGCTGGGCGCGCTCGCCCTGGCTCCCTGGGCGATCACGGCCCGGGCTGCGGCGCTGATCGCCGAACGGATCACCGGCCTCGACGGGACCTACCGGGTTGCGGACGGCGTCGCGATCCACGCGCAGGCGATCGTGGAAGCGGGTGCGACCGTGAAGCCGCCGGCGATCATCGGGCCGGGCTGCCTCGTGGCGGCCGGCGCCTACCTGCGCGGCGGCTGCTGGCTGGAAGCCGACTGCACGATCGGCCCCGGCGCGGAGCTGAAATCCGCATTCCTGTTCGCGGGCGCAGCGGCCGCGCATTTCAATTTCGTCGGCGACAGCATCCTCGGCACGACCGTGAATCTCGAAGCCGGCGCGATCATCGCCAACCACCGCAACGAGGCGCCGGACCGGCCGATCGTCCTCCGGTTCGCAGACCGTCTCATCGAGACCGGGACCCGGAAGTTCGGCGCGCTGGTCGGCGACGGCGCCCGGATCGGCGCCAACGCCGTGATCGCCCCGGGGGCGGTGATCGGCCGGAACACGGTGGTGCCGCGCCTGGGGCTGATCGATCAGGGCTGCTGAGGCGCGCCCTGCCCCGGCCCGCCGGCTCCCGTCTCCGACAGGATCCAGGCCGCCGTGTCGGCATCGGCCCCGGCGACCGGCAGGTGCAAAATAATCGGCGTCTCGTAGGGGTGGCGCGCCTTTAGGGAAGCCGACAGGGCATCGGCCAGGCCCTCCCGGGTCTTGAGGATCGCCGCGACCTCCTCGCCGCGTTCCACCGCGCCCTTCCAGCTGTAGACCGACAGCATCCCGGGCAGGACGTTGATGCACGCGATCAGTCGCTCGCGGACCAGGGCCTCGCCGATATTCAGCGCGGAGGCGGCGTCGGGAAAGGTGGTGTAGACGAGGAGCGGACGCTCCATGCTATGCCTCCGGGATCGCGCATGTGTCCGAGGAGACAGACGCATGCGGGGCACCGACGTCAACCGGGCGGTTCGCTCATCAGACTGGAGCCGTGACGTGACCCCCGACGCGAATCCGACCCGCCTGCCCGGCATCGCCTGACGCCATGCCGACATTCAAGAAGATCGCGTTCGTGGCGAGCCCCACCGGCTACGCCCGCGAAGCCGCCGCCGCCCTCATGCGGCGCTACGACCACGTCTCACCCGAAGCGGCGGATGTCGTCGTCGCGCTCGGCGGCGACGGGCTCATGCTGCAGGTGCTGCACCGCTTCATGGATCGGCCGAAGCCGATCTACGGGATGAACCGGGGCACGGTCGGCTTCCTGATGAACGAGTTCCGGGACGACGACCTCCTGGAGCACCTGGAAGCCGCCCAGCGCAGCGTCATCCATCCCCTGGTCATGGACGTGATCGACACCGAGGGCCGCAGCCACCGGGCGCGGGCGATCAACGAGGTCTACCTGCTGCGCCAGACCCATCAGACCGCCAAGCTGAAGATCGCCGTGGATGGGCATGTGCGGCTGGACCTGCTGATTGCCGACGGGGTGCTGGTCGCCACGGCCGCGGGCTCGACCGCCTACAATCTCTCGGTGGGCGGCCCGATCCTCCCGCTCGACGCAAAGCTGCTGGCGCTGACCCCGATCTCGGCCTTCCGCCCCCGGCGCTGGCGCGGCGCGTTGCTGCCGGATTACGCCCGGATCCGGATCGACGTGCTCGACGCCCCCCACCGCCCGGTGGCGGCGGTGGCCGACCACACCGAGTTCCGCAGGGTCTGCACGGTCGAGACCTCGCTCGACCGTGCCACCGAGCTCGTGCTGCTGCACGATCCCGGGCACAGCCTCGACGAGCGCATCCTCCGGGAACAGTTCGGGTAATCGACCACGCGCTCGACGGCAGCCGCCGAACTGCCGCGCGATCAAGCTCTGCCGATGATCACGGCGTCCTATCGGTCCAAACCGGCCGCGCCCCGTCGAAGAACGCCCGGATCTCACGGGCAGCGGCATCGGGACGCTCGTAATGGACGAAATGGCCGCCGTCTTCGCAGAAACCGAGATCCAGGTCGGCGAAGAATCGGTGCAGCTGGTCGGTCCACTCCGCCTTGATGCTGGGATCGAGACGTCCCCAGAAGATCCGCGTCGGCGCGGAGATGATCGGAACCGCTGGCGCACGTTCTTCGATCACGGCGCGGCGGGCCGCATTGGTGGAGATGTACCAGTTGAAACCGCCTTGCAGATTGTGGGGCCGCATGAAGTTGTCGACCCAACGCTCCAGAACCGGTTCGAACGCCGCTGGATTCCCGGCTGACCAAGCCGTGAGGAAATGCCCGATGTAGCGCCGGCAAGTGTCCCGCGACGCGCCGACGAGGCCCGCGGCGAAGGGCTGCTGGTTGAAATACTGGTACCAAGTCTGAAGCAGATGTGGGGCTTCGGCCCAGCGGTGGCCGATCCCGTCATACGGGCAGTTGAAGAAGAACAATCCCGCGACACGCTCCGGATTGTCGCGGGCGAAGCGCTGGGCGACGTATGCGCCGACGTCGTGCGAGACGATTCCGAACCGCTTGAGGCCGAGGCGATCGGCGAAGGCCCGCAGATCCGCGGCCAGGATATCGGCGCCGCAATCCGCCGCCGGCTGATCGCCGGCTGGCTTGTCACTCCAGCCGAAATTGCGCAGGTCCGGGGTAATCAAGTCGAAATGGCCGGCCAGACGGTCCATGACGGGACGCCACGCTTCACAATATTCAGGCCACCCATAAAGAAATATGATCGGGTTTTTCTCGGTCTTCGTCCTGATATAATGAATTTGGATCCCGTTTGCGGAGACGTACTCGCCGTCTGTCGCAACGACGTTCGTCGGCTTCTGCTCGACTGCCGTGGCGATCGTTGGCAACGCAGCTGCCAGCAATCCCGACAGGATGAGCCGGCGATCACAGAAGTCGCGGCCTGTCATATTTGAATCTCCGCAGATCTTTGCTTGATCGACTGATCGATGCTGTGTCGAACCGATCTGTCTTGGCGGAGCTTTATCGAACACTCCGCTCTGCGTGAGAAACGATGTTTTGGCGCGCAATTCAGTGTGCTACGAACTGGATCGATGCTCGATGCTACGCTCCTTCGAAGTCTGATCGCTGTGGCGGATAGCGGAGGCTTCACGCGTGCCGCGAGCCGCTTGAACCTCACCCAATCAGCGGTGAGCGCACATATCCGGCGCCTGGAGGCCGAGGTCGGGCAGCGTCTTCTGGATCGGACAACCCGCTCGGTCGCCCTCACGCCGGCCGGCAACCGTCTGGTCGGCTATGCCCGGATGATCGTCGCGCTCCATCAGGACGCCCGCGCCAGCCTCGGTGCCGGCCGACCCCTGTCCGGCGGCGTCTGCGTGGGCGCCAGCGAGGAGATGGCCGGCACAACGCTCGCCGAATGTATACGTCGGTTCAGTGCCCGGCATCCGGGTGTCGAGATCAGCCTGAAGATCGGTCTGACCAATGAGTTGTTGACCTGCCTTCAGGCCGGTGGCTTGGACCTCGTGCTAGGCAGCCGCTGCGGTGGTGATCCGCGCGGCGACATCCTGTGGTCCGAACCGTTAATCTGGGCGGCGGCGCCGAATTTCCGCATTGGCGATGATCCGGCAAAGCCGGTGCCGCTAGCGGTCTATCCCGATACCTGTCCTTACCGGGCCGTGGCGATCGAGGCGCTCGTGCAAGCGGGACGTCGTTGGCGCATCGCCTGCGAGAGCGCCAGCCGCGACGGCTTGTCGATCGCACTGGCGGCGGGGCTCGGGATCGCGCCGCTCACGCGCGCGGCGGCTTCGTCGGCAGGATTGCGGGCGATGGCCGGGCTGCCGCGTCTTCCGGATGCCGATTTCGGGGTCATGACGGGACCTAAAATCAGTCCCGTCGCTGCGGCGCTGGCCGACAATCTGCGACGTTCGGTGCTCATCCGCACCTTCGGAAAGGTGTAACCGGCAAACGCTCCCGCCACCGGGACCCTGTCAACGCCCCGGTGATATTCGAGACGCTCTGAGGCGCGAGCCAATCAGAGGCGGTTGACGGCGACCAGCTCGCTCTCGCGGATCGCGCGTTCGCCGGCTTCCGTCCGGATCCGGTAGGAGCGCTCGCCGGTCTGATCCTCCGGCATGAGCCGCAGGATCTCGAAGACCTCGCCACCGCCCTTGTCACCCGGAAGTCCGAGCTGCACCCGGCAGACGCGCTGGCCGATCTTGAATTTGTGGGTCATGCCAAGCTCCTGTGGCGGGGTCTCGAACGCGGCGCCCGAGGGTGGCCGACCATGTCACGATCGGACCGGCCCCCGACGTCTTTGATTCTCGTGCGCCCGTGTGCTGGATCGGCTGCCACGTCGGCGTCGAGACCTTACCGCTTCTTGGCCGCCTTGGCCTTGCGGGCGAGGTAGCGCGCGTCGCGCTGGAGCTTCTGCTCGGCCTGAAGGGCCTTGGCACGCTCCTGGGCGGCGAGCTGCTCGGCGAGCTTGCGCTCGGCCTCGGCCTGACGCTCGGCCTCGGCCTGAGCGGCCGCACGCTCGAGTTCCGCTTGGCGCTGGGCGGCGCGCTCGGCCGCGCGGGCCTCACGGGCATCAACCACGGCGCGGCGTGCGGACTGACGGGCGAGGACGACCGGATCATCGGCAGTCGGGCGGGCCCGGAACCGGGCCAGCATCTCGGACCGCGCCTTGGCGGCGGCCTCCAGTCGATCGACGACGCCTTGCTTGTTCGGAAAGCTCACAGACACTCCTGAGTTGGGCGCGGCGGGCCGCCGTCGTCCCGAAATCGGGTTTCAATGCGAAGAAGCCGCTCCCTCAGGAGCGGCTTCCACTAAAGGCCGATAGACTGATAATCAGACCGTCTGGAGCTGGCCAGCGGATTCCTTGCCGCTGCGGCGATCGGTTTCCAGCTCGTAGGAGACCTTCTGGCCTTCGTTCAGGCCACGCAGGCCGGCGCGCTCGACAGCCGAAACGTGCACGAACACGTCCTTGCCGCCGTCATCCGGCTGGATGAAGCCGTAGCCCTTGGTCTCGTTGAACCACTTGACGGTTCCGGTGCTCATGGAATTCCTCGATCTTCGCAGGCGTAGTGAGAAATGGCACCCGCTCGAAAAAGCGGGCCCCGGTATCGACCGATAGCGATAGGAAAGTCAGAACCGCCCTGCGAAGGCGTAACGGTCCAAGATATCCGGACACGTGCCGATAAAGCGGAGATAGACCTTCGGCGACGCATTGGCAAGTCCGAAGAAATATTTCGGCCGGACCCAGGATCAACGCGACAAGAATCTTTTCGACCGACATAGGCGCGAGCCGTCGCCAGAAGATCCGCACGATCAGACAGATAGCCAAGGTCGCCGAATCGCCGCTAATCCGGCTCCATCGATCCGCGAGCCCAGCTTCGGACGCGGGTCAGGCCGGAACCAGCCGCAGCACGCCTTCGCCGCGGCGATGACCGACCGTCGTCACCGCCACCTCGCGAGCCGATCCGGCCGCCACGAGACCCGCGGCAAGCGCCGCTCCGAGCGGGGCGACGACCTCGAGCCCGTGCCCGATCAGGTCGCCGAGGGCATGAAGACCCGCATCGGGTGCGAGCCGCGCGACCGCGTCCCGCTCCTCCACGGTGATCGGCGCGACTCCCGTGGCTCCGGACAGGATGCGGTCCGGAGCCGTGAGGCCAGCCTGCAGCCAGAGCGTTCCGAGACTGGCGGCGACGCTGCCGGGGGCGCGCCGCGTGCGATCGCTCGCCACCCGGTCCAGCCGGGCGAGCGCCCGAGCCCCGCGGGCGGCGGCGTGCGCCTCGGATTCCAGCATCAGGAAGGCGGCGCAGCTCCCGAGGATGAAGCCTGACGCCGCATCGGCCCGCTCGAACACTGGGCGGTAGGGTGCCTCGGCGAGGTAGCCGCCCATCGCGTGGATCACCAGCACGTCCGGCCGCTCGGCGCTGTAGGAGCCGCCAACCAGGATCGCGTCGATCTGCCCCGAGGCGACCCGCGCCTGGGCGATCCGAAGCGCATCGACGCCGGCCGCTTCCTCGCCCATGAAGGTGCGCGAGGCCCCCGTGACCCCGTGCACGATGGCGATGTTGCCGGCGAGCAGGTTCGAGAGCTGAGCCAGGAACAGCGTCGGCCGCAGGTCGTTCTGCAGCCGCTCGTTCAGGTAGGCGCCCGGGTCGGCCGCGTCGCGCAGGCCCGTCAGGATCGCGCCGTCGACGGCGTAGTCGCGCTCGCCGCCGCCGGCCGCCACCACGAGATGGAGCGCCTGCTTGAGGGCGGCATCGTCCTTGACACCCGCGGATTCGAGGGCGAGGCCGGCGGCGTAGACGCCGAGCCGCTGCCACGCCTCCATCTGGCGCTGGTCGCTGCGCTTGGGGATCTGCCCGTCCCAGACGATCGGCGGCGCCGGATGCACGCAATAGGGCGCGAAGGTTTCGGTGTCGGTCCGGGGCGCCACGCCGCTCTCGAGGGCGGCGAGATGCGCCTCGATCCCTTCGCCGGCGCAGGAGACGAGGCCGAGGCCGGTGACGAGGACCGGGCGGCTCATGGCTGCACCGGGTCCGGGAACAGGCCGATCGCCCGCGCCCGCGCGCGCATCGGCGTATCGAGCCCGTCCGGGAACGGCATGGTCCGGAAGCGCAGCTCCGCGTCGCAGAGCGCCTTGCCGGCATGGCTGATGGCGGCCTTGGTCACGGCGTAGCCCGAGCCGTCATGCTCCAGCGTGGCCGTCACGACCAGTTCGGCGCCGGGCCCGACGAAGGACCGGAACCGGGCCTTGTCCACCCCGGTGAGGAACGGCATCCGGGTGAAGTCGAGATGGGCGAGCACGAGGTAGCCCGAGGCCTGCGCCATCGTCTCGGTCAGGAGCACGCCGGGCACCAGCGGATGGCCGGGGAAGTGCCCCTCGAACACGGGGCTCTCCAGCGGAACCCGGGCGAGCGCCTCGATCCGGCCGGCGGCCCGGTCGAGGTGCCGCACCAAATCGATCATCTCGAAATATTCGAGGCGCATGGCGGTGGTGTCGGGCTCTGGGGCGTCAGACCTTGGCGGCCTTCTCGGCCACCAGGGCGTCGATGCGCGCGCACAGGTTCTTGAGCACGAAATATTGCTCCGCCGGGACCTTGCCCTCGTTGACTTCCTGGGTCCAGCGCTCGAGCGGCAGCTTGATTCCGAAGGCCTTGTCGACGGCGAAGGCGATGTCGAGGAAGGCCAGGCTGTCGATGCCGAGATCGTCGATGGCGTGACTCTCCGGGGTGATCTTGTCCCGGGGGATGTCGGCGGTCTCGGCTATGATGTCGGCCACGCGCTCGAAGGTGGCGCTGCCGTGGGCGGGCTCGTCGGACATGTCTTCTCGCGGGCTGTTCGATTTCCGGATCGGTCGGGCGGGGAGCCCCCCTCGACACCGGGCGACCCGGCGCTCACGCGCCGCGCGGCCACCAATACGCATACCGGCCGCTCGCACGAGGGCCGGTCGGACGGCCGCGACCTCTACACGAGGGGGTCGGGGGCGGCAACCGTAACGGTTCCCGGTGCGTTGCAGCGCTGGTCCCGGGTCGTCCGTCGAAACGGGCGCAGGGACCGCGCGCCGCCCCGCGAAGCGTTCGGCTGATCCGCGCGGGATCCCTCACGCGGCGCTCAGGAGACGAAACCGATGTTACCCACGGCCCAACCCGTCGCGGTCCCCGCGCATGCCGCCCCCCCGCCCCCGCCGGAGCGGGCACGCTCGCAGGGGGCGGCCCGGGTCATGCTGGTCCTGGCGCTGTCCGCGCTCGGGCTGTGGATCCTGCACGGCTTTCTGCCGGCCCTGGCCTGGGCGGTGGTGCTGGCGATCGCACTGTGGCCGCTCTACGCCCGCCTGGAGCGGCGCTTCCCGCCGGGCCGGCACAACCTGCTGCTGCCGATGCTGATGACCGCCGCGGTGGCGCTGGTGTTCCTCGCGCCGCTGGCGATCCTGGGCGTGCAGGCGGCGCGCGAGGCCCACGACGTCGCCGAGTTCGCGCGCAACGCCGAAGCGAACGGAATCCCAGCCCCGGACTTCCTCCAGCACCTGCCCTACGGCGCCGCCCAGGCCACCGCCTGGTGGAACGAGAATCTCGGGCACGCTCAGGCCGGCTCGGACCTGATGCACCGGTTCGAGAACAACTCCGTGATCGGCGCCTCGCGGAATTTCGGGCGCGAGGTGATGCACCGGATCGTGCTGTTCGGCTTCAGCCTGGTCGCGCTGTTCTTCCTGTTCCGCGACTGGCGGACGGTGACGGAGCAGGCCCGAATCGCCTGCGACCGGTTGTTCGGCCCGAGGGGCGAGCGCATCGCGCGGCAGATGGTGGCCTCGGTGCACGGCACCGTCGACGGCCTCGTGCTGGTCGGCCTCGGCGAGGGCTTCATCCTGGGCGTCGTCTACTATTTCGCCGGCGTGCCGCATCCGGTGCTGCTCGGCGCCTTCACGGCGGTGGCCGCCATGATCCCGTTCGGCGCGGCCATCGCCATCGCGGTCGCGGCGCTGCTCCTGGTCGCGGCGGGCTCGGCGAAGGCGGCGCTCGTAGTGGCGGTGGCCGGCCTCGTCGTCACCTTCGCGGCGGACCACTTCGTCCGGCCGGCGCTGATCGGGGGCACGACGAAGCTGCCGTTCCTGTGGGTGCTGCTCGGCATCCTCGGCGGCGTCGAGACCTTCGGCCTGCTCGGGCTGTTCGTCGGCCCGGCCGTGATGGCGGCCCTGGTCCTGCTGTGGCGGGAATTCACCGAGGGCCACGACAAGGCGGCGTGACCGCGCCCCCGGACGAGGCCGGGACCCGATCGGCCTCTCCGGGATTGGGATTCAGGTCCGATACTTGCCGCTGCGCTTCACCAGCACCCGGGCGCCCACCGGCACGCGCTCGTAGAGGTCGGCGATGTCCTCGTTGAGCATCCGGACGCAGCCCGACGACATCTGCTCGCCGATGCTCCAGGGCTCGTTGGTGCCGTGGATCCGGAACAGGATGTCGCGATTGCCCTGGTACAGGTAGAGGGCGCGGGCGCCGAGCGGATTGTCGAGGCCGCCCTTGCGGGTGCGTGGCAGGTCCGGGTTCAGCGAGACCATCGTGACGGTCGGGCTCCAATCCGGCCACACGCCCTTGCGGCCGACCCGCGCCTCGCCCTTCCAGGAGAAGCCGGCCTTGCCGACGCCGACGCCGTACTGCATCGCGGTGCCGTCCGTCTGGACCAGGACGAGCTGGCGCTTGTCGATATCGACCAGGATCGTCCCGGGCTTCTCCGGGCCGTTGTAGCTGACCTGCTGGCGGCGATATTTCGGATCGAGCCGCGCGGTATCGACCAGCGGAATGTCGTAGGGCTTGTCGGCCTTCGTGCCGATGTACCAAGCCGATTCATCGTCCTGCGCGAGCTGGGACGGGCGCGTCTGGCAGGCGGCCAGCGGCGCGATCGCCACCACGGCGAGCAGAATTCGCGAGAGCAGAAGGCGGCGAATTCGGCTCCAGGCCGCTGGGGGTGTTGCAATCATGGGTCCTGACATGCGGGATACGGTCCTGGACCCCATGCCTACCGTCTCCCCGCCGATGACGATGTAGCTTTTGCGCCGCAGCGGTGCACGGGCGCCCGGTACCGCGGCCACGGTTGCGCCCTAATTCAACATCCGAGACCCAGAACCCGTGCAGCGTTTGCGGAGGTGAATCATGGCCGAGACCGAGACGCTTCCGATCGACGCGGCGGTCGTCCCCGAAGTGCCGCTGCGTCCGGCGATCCACCTCGACCATTGCGTCATCCACGTCACCGACTGGGCGCGGTCCAACGCCTTCTATCAGGACGTGGTTGGTGCCGAGGTGATCGCGCGCGGGAACGGCTTCGCCTACCGGTTCGGCGGGGTGCAGCTCAATTGCCACGGCCCCGGCGTGACGGCGGAACCGGTTGCGGCGCAGCCCGTGCTGCCCGGTAACAGCGACCTGTGCTTTCGCTGGTCCGGCACGATCGAGGACGCGATGGCGCATCTCGAAGCCGTCGGCGTGCCGGTAGAACTGGGCCCGGTCGAGCGGCACGGCGCCGCGGGAGCGGGCGTCAGCGTCTATTTCCGCGATCCGGATGGCTCGCTCTTGGAATTCATCACCTACCTGACCGGGTGAAGTCAGCCCCGGCTCTCGGCGAGCGCCTGGTTGGTCTGCTCCAGCCGCAGCGCCAGAACCCGCATCAGCGCGATGCTGATCTGGGGAAACTGTGCCAGCAGCTCCAAGAACACGCCGCGATCGATGCGGAGCGCCGTCACGGCCGATTCCGCGGTCACGGTGGCCGAGCGAGGCTGATCGGCCAGGATGCCCATCTCGCCGACCAGAGCATCCTGCCCGAGCAGCGCGAGCCGGATCGGGCCGGCCGGCCCGTCGATGCTCACCTCGGCGCTGCCCTTGAGGATCACGTAGGCGGCATCGGCCACGTCGCCCCGGGCGAAGAAGCGCTGCCCCGGCTCGAAATGCACGCGCTCGCTCGTGAAGGCCAGGAGCTTCAGGCGCGCCGGTTCCACCTCGCGGAACAGCGGGACCTGCCTTAAGGAGGATACCTCGGTATCGAGGGTCATTCGCGGGCTCCGCGAGGGGTTTCACGCCCTCACGGGCATGGATGGTATTCAGATGGCCGGACTGGCCCATACATCCATGCGGTTCATCAAGCCCTTGTCCAGTCCCACCCCCGACACAGCCCGCGTGGTCCGGCACCTGATCGCCGGGATTCTGACGATCCTGTGCGGGCTTCTGCCGAGCGCGGGACCGGCCCGGGCGCGTCTGGTCCAGGCCGACCTCGCCCGCGTCGCGGCGGCTCCCCTGCCCGGCGCCCGGGTGCCTCTGGATCTGGCGGTCACGGACGCGCGGACCGAACAGGCGAGCACGCTGGGGCAGGCGCTCGGGGGACGCGCCGTCCTGCTGCTGCCCGTGGATTACACCTGCGGCAACGTCTGCGATCCCATGCTGTCGATGGCGGCGGATGCGCTGGCGGCGACCGGCCTCTCCGCGGACGACTACGCATGGGTGCTGGTCGGGATCGACCCGCGGGACGATGCCGCGTCCGCGCGTCGCATGCTCGACGAGACGCTCGGAGACCGCGCGGCCGGCATACGGCCCCTGATCGTCTCGGATGCGGCGCTGGCCAGGCTCACCGCCGCCCTGGGCTACAATGCGGTCTACGATGCCGGCACGGACAGCTTCGCCCACCCCGCCGCCGCCATGCTGCTCACCGGCGACGGCCGGGTCGCCCGGGTGCTTTCACCCCTGGCGATGACCGGTCGCGACCTCCGCCTCGCCCTCACGGAGGCCGGCGAGGGCCAGGTCGGCGGCTTGGTCGATCGTCTCGCCCTGCTCTGCTACGGCTACGATGCCGCACGCGGCCTCTACACGCCCCTGATCGAACGGATCCTGACGGTCGCCGCGATCGCTACGATCCTGAGTATCGCCCTGCTGATCCTCGTCCTGATC
The DNA here is from genome assembly GCF_022829365.1 of Methylobacterium sp. J-077. Taxonomy (GTDB): domain Bacteria; phylum Pseudomonadota; class Alphaproteobacteria; order Rhizobiales; family Beijerinckiaceae; genus Methylobacterium. The sequence goes on from NZ_JAKSYJ010000111.1 coordinate 14,792, forward strand.
CGCCGGACGCGCCTGCGAACCCATTGACGGCGAACCGCTTCAGCGCTTCGTCGACAGGCCCTGCTCACCCGGACCGGGCGCCGGCCGCTTCAGGCTGGCATTGAGGTGCGGCGAGTCGACCGGCTCCTCGCGGGTCGTCGGCGTCGGCGATCCCTCGGGAGCGGGCATCGGCGGCAGCGGCGGTGTGTTCGGCTCGACGGCCGGTCCCGATCCGGGCCCGACCTTGACCATGTTGCGGTTCGTCATCACCGAAAACCCTTTTCATAAGCCTGCGTCATGGCTTGCAGGAAAGGGCAGACCGAGACCGGCGGACCGTCTGCCGGCCCGCATCGGGCGTCCCTGGAAGTGTGCGCAGGTCGATCCCGGTTCAACGCCGCACACAGTCGGCGGTTGCTGCCAAGCTTAGCTTTGCCGAACTTGGCGAGGTCTCGTCACAGGAACCTTGGTTATTGCTGAAGGTTGTTGCGGGGTGAAGCGAAGCCTGAGGAGGAACTGATGGCATCCGGGAATTCAACCTCGAAGCGGGGCTTTGCCTCGATGGACCTGTCGCGGCAGCGCGAGATCGCCAGCAAGGGCGGACGCAGCGTGCCGGCCGAGAAGCGCTCCTTCTCGCAGGATCGCGAACTGGCCTCGTCCGCCGGGCGCAAGGGTGGCCAATCCACGGGGACCGGCCGCGCCGAGTGACCCACCGCCACGATCGAGTCGCGTAACGGCGCCGTGTCTTCAGACCGGCGCCGTCTTTGTTTTCAGACCCCGGCCCAAACCAAAAGGCCCCGCCGATACGGCGGGGCCTTTTGATGTGACTGGAACCGGATTTTGCGATCAGGAGATACAGCGCCCCGGGGTCATGCGCCGCGCCTCGGGGCCGACCAGGGAGCTGAGCGCGGTCTCGCAGCCTTCGCGGACCATGCGGCGCGGCTGCGGCGGCTGCTTGAGGATCGGCCGGATGCCGAGTTCCGGCCCTTCCTCGGCGACCGGGCCCGAACGGCTCTCCGTGCGCTGAACACCGGCGACGCGGGTCGGGTTCAGGGCCAGCGACACCGGACGCATGCCCGGAAGCGGCGTCGGCATGAACGCGGCCGCGGAGATGACCGGAGGCGACCAATGGTCGGCTGTCTCGCGCACCACAGGCTGAACCAGCATGGTGAGAAGAGCCGCGGGAGCACTCACGCCCAGAATGAAACCAGACCGCAGCATTGCCCCGACCTCACCATGAGAGCTTGACAGGATGTTTTGATAACGCGGCCTGCAATCGCCGGTTCCACAACTGTCCCATCGCTGTGATCATTGAGTATTCGTCAACGGCCCAGCTGTTGGTGCGGCGGCGCACCCCGGTCATCCACAGCCATCCCCTGTGCTCAAAAAGCCACTCTCGCTCAAAAAGCGCATTTTCAGGAACCTCCCGGGCCGGCGCTCGTTTCATCGAGACCCGGCCACCTGGTCCTCCCCGCATTCCCCTTGTGCATCGGCCGGAACCTTTTTGACGGGCTGGAGGCATCTCCGGCCCGTTTTTTTGCGCGCGTCCGGTCGATCGTTCGCGCAACGAAAAACCCCGGCTCACGCCGGGGTTTTTTTAGTCAGACGGCAAAGCTGGACCGGAGCGTTAGAGAGCTCCAGCCTTGCAAGCTCACGCCATCGTGGTCAGGCGGTCTTGGCTTCTCGGCGACGCGCCGTCTGCTGGAAGAACAGCGCCTGGCTGATCACGGCCGAGACGTTCGCCGGCTGGAACGGCTTGGCGATGAGGAAGGCCGGCTCGGGGCGCTCGCCGGTGAGGAAGCGCTCCGGATACGCGGTGATGAAGATCACCGGGACCTCGAAGGTCTTCAGCAGGTCGTTCACCGCGTCGAGCCCCGAGGATCCGTCGGCCAGCTGGATGTCGGCCAGGATCAGGCCCGGGCGCTTGCCCTCGCCGGCGATCTTGATCGCCTCGGTGCGGGTGCGGGCGACGCCGATGACGTTGTGGCCGAGCCCCTCGACCAGAGCCTCGAGATCCATGGCGATCAGCGGCTCGTCCTCGATGATGAGGATCTCGGTGGCCATGTCGGCGGCGAGTTCGCGGCCGGCCTCGTCCACCAGGTCGCGGACCTCGGAGACGTCCACGGCCAGGATGATCGCGGCGTCCTCTTCCGAAAAGCCCTCGAGGCAAGAGAGCAGGAACGCCTGGCGCGGCAGCGGGGTGATCTGGCCGAGGCGGACCTCGGCGGGCAAATCGTGCTGGACCTGCTCGCTGCGCCCGTTCACCGACAGGGAATTCCAGATCCGGGTGAACACCCGGAACAGATCGGCCTTGATGTTGGTACTGCGGCCGAGCGTATCCGGCTCGTTGACGAGGGTTTCCAGGGTGGCGGCGACATAGGCGTCGCCCGCCACTTGGCTCCCCGTGAGCGCCCGCGCGTAGCGGCGCAGGTACGGCAGGTGCTGTACCACGAGTTGCGATGTCGACATTCGATCCCCTGTGCCTCGCCGTGTTGCCCGGCCACGATGCCTCGGTCCTCGACCGAGGTCGTGCCGGGGCCGGCTTGTATCCTGCGCAGCCTACCGCCCAACGCGGCGGCCCGCACTCCGTTCCGCCCCCAGCGGAACCGATCCGGCGGGCGGGCGTTGCAGCCGCAGCCATGGCGTATGTCGAGCCGCAGTACAATGCGGCCCAACGGACTTCGGCAACAAGGGGCCTGTGAATGGCGGACCAGGGCAAGGATGCGGACCTCCGCACAGGAGATTCGCATGCCGGGATTGCCGCAGATCGCCCCGCCCGTACCGCAAGGGGCGCATCCGGCGATTCGCCGAACACCGCCTCGGCCCAGGGCGATCGGCCCGCCACCGGGAGCGGCCTGAGCGACCATACCCGCAACCGCCTCGCTGCCCAGTTGCGGGCGATGTACGACACCGTGGCTCAGCAGCCGGTGCCGGATCGCTTCGCCGAACTCATCGCGAAGCTCGATAGCGGCGACCGCGAGAAGGCCTGAGGGTCTACGACGGGACTGCGGTAACGGCAGTCGCAGAATTCCTGGACCCAATTTCTGAACATAGAGGAGCCGCCGTCGATGACGGCGGCTCTTTGCAATTCGCGCGTCAGCCCGGCGCCAGCGCCAGTTGCTACCGCCGCGTTACAGAGTTGGCGAACGGCCGCGCATCAGGCCGACCACCGCGGAGATCGCGAACAGGACGATCGCGACGAAGAACACCAGCTTGGCAGCCTCCATCGCGGTTCCGGCAATACCACCGAAGCCGAGCAGAGCGGCGACCAGAGCGACGACGAGAAAAGTTACGGCCCAACCGAGCATTGCACGTATCCTTTAAAAGTACCGGCGCGGGCGGCCGCGTCGTTCTGGACTCGAAAACGCCACGGTTTCGCTTCGGTTCCGCACACTTGACAACCGGCGTCTGATTCGTCTCGCTGGTGGATCGCCCCCGCGACGATGCGTGACGGAACGGGAGCCAGACGGTAGCGTTCGAAGATAGGTCATTAGGTCCGAGCTAGGATCCGCGATGCTGCAAGCTGCAAAAAGAGCCGTTCGATCCAAGGCCGCCGCTCTGGCGGCGCGCGTGACGGAGATCGTCGACGGGGCTGCCGAAGCGGTGCGTGCCGCCGCCCTCGGTCTCGGGGTGATTCCGGCCCCCGTCCCGGTGCCCGTCCGCGTACGGGCCGGCCGGTCCCACCGCGCGGGCTGAGCGGCGGCTCGGCGAAGGCGGGGCGCCAGATCGCGTAGCCCGAACCGCCGTGGGTGACTGAACTGCGACCCGCGATTCCGAGATCGTCACCTTCAGGGAGCCAACCCGACAATCGCGCCCGATTGCACCGCGAGCGGGCGCGGCTTTAGAACCGCCGCCGGGAATGGACGGGGTGGCGATGGCGGACGAAGACGAGAGCGGGCCGACCTTCGATCGGTCACTGCCGGAGAGCGGACGCACGGAGCGCGTGGCTCCGCTGATCCGGAGGCGAATCGCTCCGAATGGCGGCCCGTTCACGGCCACCGGCACCTGCACCTACATCGTCGGCAACGGGCGCGTCGCGATCATCGACCCGGGCCCTGACGATCCGAGCCATATCGCGGCGCTGCTGACCGATCTCGGCAACGAGCAGGTCGCGGCCATCGTGGTCACCCATACCCATCGGGATCATTCCCCCGGGGCGCGGCTCCTCGCGGCCCGGACCGGCGCGCCGATCATCGGCTGCGGCCCGCATCGGGCCGCCCGCGCCCTGGCGGAAGGCGAGACGCCGGTGCTCGATGCCAGTTCCGACAAGGCCCACGCCCCCGAGCGCGTGCTGGCGGAGGGGGATGCGGTCTCCGGGCCGGGCTGGACCCTGGTGGCGGTGGAGACCCCCGGCCACACCATGAACCACCTCGCCTTCGCGCTGCCGGAAGCGGAGGCTCTGTTCTCGGGCGATCACGTGATGGCCTGGAACACCACCATCGTCGCGCCCCCGGACGGGGAGATGCGCGCCTACATGGCCTCGCTGGAAAAGCTGCGCGGGCGCCGCGAGACCATCTTTTGGCCGGGGCATGGGGGTCCGGTGCGCGAGCCGGCGCGCCTCGTGCGGTGCCTCGTCGGTCATCGCCGTCAACGCGAAGCAGCGATCCGCGCCAGGCTGGCCGCCGGGGATACGCGCATCCGAGAAGTCGTGGCCGCGATCTACCAGGGGCTCGACCCACGGCTGCACGGCGCCGCCGCTCTTTCGGTCTTCGCCCATCTGGAGGATCTCGTCGGGCGCGGGCTCGTGGCCTGCGACGGGCCACCGCGCCTGGACAGCACCTACGCGCCCGCCTGACGGGCGCGCCGGCTACTTCACGGCCAACGCCAGGTTGGCGACGTCGTCGAGATAGGCGCGGATGCGGTCGGCGTTGCTGCCGAAGTCGCGGCCGCCGAGCCGCGAGGCCGAGCGGACATCGATCCGGGCGCCGTCGGCCCGGGGCCGGATCCGCACGGTCACGTCGTCGGGCAGGTTCAGGACGAGGCCGCGGGCGACAGCTTCGATCCGGCCGTTGCCGGTCCGCCCCCCCGGACGGATCGCCTCGACGATCTGCCAATGCCGGTTGAGCGCCGCCTTGCGGGCCAGTTCGAACGCTTCGTCGGCGCCGATATCGAGGGTCAGCGGGGCGATCTGCGGATAGGCGCCGCGCTGGCGCTCGCGGATCGCGGGACCGGGATCGGCCGGGTAGCGCCCGCCCCTGGCCGTGAAGGCGGCGCGCGTGCGCGAGAAGGCCGGCGGGTTGTCGATATCCGTGGTGATGTCCGAGAGCACCGGGAGGCGCAGGCCACGCAGGCCCAGATAGGCCGGGTAGCCCAGCAGCAGGAGCGCCAGGAGCAATCCGGCCAGCGCAGCCCCCAGACCGCGCGCGCCCTCGCGCCAGACATGCACGAACGCGAACACCGCCGCGACCGCCGCGGCTAATGCGACGCAGAGCCCGGCCGCGAGGGCGGCCAGCGCCGCGTCGGTATCGGCGCGCGGGTCGCGCACCACGATCAGGGCGAGCCCCGTGGCGATGAGGGCGAACACCGCGAGCTGGCGGGACAACGGCCCGGCGCGGGTGACGGGTTCCTCGACGTGCAGGCGGCGCATGGGAGTCACGGAGGGGTTTGAAGCCGGAGCCGAAGTCGGACGGGTGCGGGCGCCTTCACCCGCATCAGGGCGCATAGGCCCGGGCGCTGCCGCTCAGGCCGAGGGCAGCGGGAAACTTGAAGGGATCGGGCAGCATCGCCTCGCCCTGAGGGACGACCTGCGCGGTCAGCGCGTCCCAGGGCCCCGAGACCTCGAACAGGAGCGTGCGGGACGGGTCGGCCGTAGCGCGCAGCGCCAGGTCGCCGCGGGCCTCGATCCGCCGCCCCGGCAGCGAGACCTGGCCCTGCAGGCTGGCTCCGACGCTCGGCCCGCGCAAGCCGGATTCGGCGAACTCGCCGATCCCGTCGGAAAAGCGCAGCGTGATCGCGGCGCGCTCGAAGGCAGTCCGGCCGTTCCGACGCGCGAGCGCCCCGGCGGGGACGACGCCGTTGCGGTGGACGAGTTCGGCCAGGTCGAGGCCCGAGATCGCGCCCCCGTCGACCGTCAGCGTGGCACGACCGCCGAGATGGGCGAGCAGGCCGGCGCTGTCGCGGGCGCTGCCCTCCAGGGTGAACTGGCCTTGCAGGGGCCCGCTGATCCAGCGTCCGCTGCCGATCTCGCCCAGCAGGGTCCCGAAATCGACCCGATCCAGGCTGCCCTGCATCCGCATCTCGGTCTCGGCCGGGTCCGCACCGCTCGCCAGGGTGAGGCGCCCCTTGAGCGTGCCGTCTTGGAGGCGCGCCCGGTTCACCGCGACTTCCATCGCGGCGTCGCGCACCAGGATGCTGGCGGCCAGATCCTGGACCTGAACCGGTCCGACCCGGCTCTCGGCCGCCGACAGGCGCAGGTCGAGATCGCCCTTGGTCAGCGGCGCCAGGGCCAGGGGCGTCGCCTCCGAGTCGAACAGCTTGATCAGGTCGCCGATCAGCGGCGCCAGGTTAAGCGTCTCGGCCGCGAGCGTCGCCTGGACCGAGAGGCGCGGTGCAGTCTCCGGCCCGAGGGCCACGGCGCCCGCGCCTTCCAGCACGTCGTCGCCGAGCCCGACGCGCAGGCTCGGCCACGACAGGGATCGGTCCGCGGTCTCGAAACGTCCGTCGACGAAGAAGGCCCCGGCAAGGGCTGCGAGCGGCGCGGCGCGGCCGAGCCAGGCCAGGGTTTTAGGTAGCGATCGGCTCTCGAACCGCGCATGTCCCGCCAAAGCCGGCACGGCACGTCCCTCCGGCGGAGGGCTTGCCGTCCCGTCGGCCGCCAGGCTGCCATCCGGCCATGTCACCGAAGCCGTGAACGGGCTGAGCTGCCCCTGCGCGATGTCGGCCGGCCGCAGATGGGTCAGGGCGATCCGCGCGGGCACGCCCCGCCATGTCAGGCTCGCATGGGCCTCGGCCGAGGCGCTCCAGAACGGCCAGTTGAGGTCGATGTCGATGTCCCGGGCCTCGTCGCCCTCGGCGATGCGGGCACCGGTCACGGTCAGCCATCGGGGCCGCTGCGTCGCGCCCGCGCGCATCCGGCGGCCGAATTGCGCCAGCGTCGCGCGCCAGGCGGCGGCATCAGGCGACAGGCGCGCACCGTCGAGCCGGAGACCGCCCAGTTCAGCGCGGCCGGCCAGGAGGCCGAGCGGATCGAGATCGATCGTCAGGCGGCCGCCTTCGGCCAGCGTCGGCCCGCTTGGCCCGGCGGCGACGCGGACGGGGCCGAGGGAGAGGCGCGGAAGGGGCAGGAGGGTGAGGCTCGACGGACCCTGCGCGGTGAGCGCGAGGCCGTAATCGTCCAGCGCGTGGCCCGCGAAACGCATCGCCCGCCGGCCATCGACCGGCCAGTCCTGCAGGCCGAGGCCCGCGAGGATGAGGCCCGCGAGGGCGAGGGCGAAGATTGGGCGGCGCGGCGACATCGTGCTCCGGATGGGCGAGCCGCAACTGCGGCCGAAGGCCGGGCGCCGCGCCAGCCCCCCTCAAGCCGTCGCGGCCCGGTAGGGTCTGCTCGTGAGGTCACGTCATAGCGCGCTCCGCCGGGCTTGTCTGCGGGGGTCCCGGGCGGCACCATCGCTCTCCCCAGCGCGACGCGGGTTACGGATCGCCCCGGACGCCATGCGGGCCGGGGATACCGGTACTGGATTTCGGGCGCGGAATCGGGGACAGCAAGCCCGAGGAAACGCGCTTCCCAAGATTTCGGCCGGGTCAGACCGGGCGGGAAAAGGACGGTTCGATGAAGAAGGTCTACACGGATCCCACCGCGGCTTTGGCCGGATTGCTGCGCGACGACATGATGGTGATGTGCGGCGGCTTCGGCCTCTGCGGCATCCCCGACGAGCTGATCGAGGCGGTGCGCGCGTCGGGGGTCAAGGGCCTGACCATCGTGTCGAACAATGCCGGCATCGACGGGGTCGGCCTGGGCAAGCTCCTCGACACCCGGCAGGTGCGCAAGATGATCTCGTCCTATGTCGGCGAGAACAAGGAATTCGCCCGGCAATATCTCGGCGGCGAGCTGGAGATCGAGTTCAATCCGCAGGGGACCTTGGCCGAGCGCATCCGCGCGGGCGGCGCCGGCATCCCGGCCTTCTTCACCAAGACCGGCGTCGGCACCAAGGTCGCCGAGGGCAAGGAGGTGCGGGCGTTCGACGGCGAGCAGTACGTGATGGAGCGGGGCCTATTCGCGGACCTCGCCATCGTGCACGCCCATACCGGCGACACCGAGGGCAACCTCCGCTACCGGATGACCGCCCGCAACTTCAACCCGATGATGGCGACCGCCGCCAAGATGACGGTGGCGCAGGTGGAGCACCTCGTGCAGCCGGGCGCGATCGACCCGGACACGATCCACACGCCAGGCATCTTCGTGAAGCGGATCATCGAGGTCGGCGCGCGCGAGAAGCGCATCGAGCAGCGCACCACGCGCAAGCGCGCGGAAAGCACGCCCGCGGCGGCCGCTGGCGGCGGCACGCACTAGGCCACGCACCGCCACGCTTCTCTCCTCCCCCTTGTGGGGAGGGCCGGAGGTGGGGGTGGTGCCGGACAAGGTTCCGCGGTTCCTTCTGCACCACCCCCACCCCTACCTCTCCCCGCAAGGGGGACAGAAACAGCCAGATCCGGCCGCGCTTGAGCGCGCTACGCTATCAGGAGACGACCATGGCCTGGACCCGCGAGCAGATGGCGGCGCGCGCCGCCAAGGAGCTGGAAGACGGCTTCTACGTGAACCTCGGGATCGGCATCCCGACGCTGGTGTCGAACTACATCCCCGATGGGATGTCGGTGCAGCTGCAATCCGAGAACGGCATGCTCGGCATGGGCCCCTTCCCGTACGAGGGCGATGAGGACCCGGATCTGATCAACGCCGGCAAGCAGACGATCACCGCGCTGCCGACGACGAGCTACTTCTCCTCGGCGGATTCCTTCGGGATGATCCGGGGCGGGCACATCAACCTGTCGATCCTCGGGGCGATGCAGGTAGCCGGCAACGGCGACCTCGCCAACTGGATGATCCCCGGCAAGATGGTGAAGGGGATGGGCGGCGCGATGGACCTCGTCGCCGGGGTCAAGCGGGTCGTCGTGGTGATGGAGCACGTCGCCAAGAACAAGGACGGCACCGAGAGCCCGAAGCTGCTCAAGGCCTGCGACCTCCCGCTCACTGGAACCCAGGTGGTCGATCTCGTGATCACCGATCTCGGGGTGTTCGCGATCGACAAGAAAGGCGACGGCGGCATGACGCTGATCGAGCTCGCGGACGGCGTCACCGAGGACGAGATCCGCAAGAAGACGGAAGCCGATTACACCGTCGCGCTGGCGGCCTGACGGTCCCCGGGCACCGGGTTCGCCTCTGGCGGCCCGGATGCCCTCGAGGAAGCGGGCCACCTCGGCGTTGAGGCGCCCGGATTGATCCGAGAGCGTGGCCGCCGCACCCAGCACTTGAGCCGCGGCCGCCCCGGTCTTCTCGGACGCCTCCGCGACCCCGACGATGTTGCCCGTCACGTCGCCGGTGCCCGATGCCGCCTGGGCGACGTTGCGGACGATCTCCTGGGTCGCCGCGCCCTGCTCCTCCACCGCCGCCGCGATGCTGGCGGTGACGCCGTCGATCTCGCCGATCCGGCTGGTGATCCCACCGATGGCCGCCACGGCGTTCTCGGTCACTGCCCGGATCGCGCCGATCTGCCCGGTGATCTCGTCCGTGACCCTGGCGGTCTGGCCGGCCAGCGCCTTCACCTCGGCGGCGACCACCGCGAAGCCCCGGCCCGCCTCCCCGGCCCGGGCCGCCTCGATGGTCGCGTTGAGCGCCAGCAGGTTGGTCTGGCTGGCGATGCTGGCGATCAGCCCGACCATCTCGCCGATCTTCGCCGAGGTCTGGTTCAGGGCCTGCACGAGCTGGGTCGTCTCACCGGCCTCCCGGGCCGCAATCCGGGTGAGGTCGGCCGATCCCGTGACCTGACGCCCGATCTCCTGGACCGAACTGCCCAGTTCCTCCGCGGCCGCCGCCACGGTCTGGACGTTGCTCGCGGCCTCCTCGGCGGCCGCCGCGACGGTGGCGGCCTGCATCGCGGCGAGGCTGGCCGTGTCGGTCATGCTCTGAGCGGCGGTTTGCAGCTCGATCGCCGAGCTCGACACCGCGCCGACGATGCCGCCCATGGTCCGCTCGAAGCTCTCGGCCAGTTCGGCCCGGGCGCGCCTGCGCTCGGCCGAGGCCTCCGCGTCGGCGCGGCGGCGAAGCTCGGCCTGCTCGGCCGCCTTCTCGGCGACCATGCGCTTGATCCCCTCGACCGCGCGCCCGACGGCGCCGATCTCGTCGCCGCGGGCGGCCTCGGCGATCTCGCTGTCGATCTCTCCGCGCCCCATCCGTTCGAGGGTCTGGACCAGCTTTCTAAGGGGGGCCGTGACGCCGCGGGCCACAACGGCGACACCGGCGGCGATGGCGGCGACGAGACCGATGGAGGCCGCGACGACCAGCGTGAGGGTGGCCCGGGAGGCCGATTGCTCGGACGCATCGCGCTCCTTCTGGAGTTCGCTCGTCAGGACATCGACCCGAGATTGCGCCAGCTCCCACAGCTTCGCGCGCAGCGGATTGCCATCGCCCAGCAGGATATCCCGAGCGAGTTCGTTGTCGCCCTGCTCCGCGCCGGCGACGACCCGATCAACGACCGCTCCGAGCGCCATCAAGGTCTCACGCAGCACCTCGTCCGTCGCGCGCCGCTCGGCCGTGTCGGCCAGCTTTTCCAGCGCGTCGATCAGGCCGAAGGCGTGCACCTTGGCTTGCTTGATGCGCGTCTCGTATCCCGCCATCTGCGAATCCCGCGTTTCGAGGACGAGGTTCCGCGCCTGGACGGAGATTTCACTGACATCGATCTGGAGGCCGAGGGTCAGCGCCAAGCGCTTGGCCTGCACGTCGACGATCTGCCGTGTCTGGCCGGACTGGGCGACGAGGCTCGATCGAGCGTAGAGGATCAATCCACCGGCCGCCAAAGCGACGATGACGAGCGGAATTGCAAATTTGACGAGAATTTTTGCGTCACGCAAGAATTTCATCGCGTCGGTCCCGCGTTTTGGAAGCTAGATCTTCGATATTCTAGCACGCTCGCGAAAACATCAACGCCTGAGTGCCACCTCATTGGGCTGCATCAAATTCAGACAACGCCCGCACAATCATTCGAGGAGCAAAACATGTTGTTTCGGCAGTTCATATGACGCGTAAGAAGCAAATATAGCCAATTTTATTTTTCGATGATGCAGATCTAATATGCATCTATCCAGCTTCCGTGCCGCGAATGTTGATGTATCTCCTGCGCTTTCGGTCGCGAAAATTCAGACACTCGCCCCTGAACGGCACCGGATCGTGCCGGTAATTTATGCACACACTGCCGGCCTTCCGAACCGCAGAGTGCGGTGACGACGCAAATGCTCCCGCTTCGATAAGGAATCCGCGCGCCGCGGCCGGCCGTGCCGACCGCGGCGCACGAGAATCCCGAAATCACATCGGCGGGGTGAGACCGTCCTTGCCGACCGCCACGAGCTTGCCCTCGGCCTTGGCGCCGTCCTTGGCGACCACGGCGAAGACCTTGGAGCCGGGGGCCAGGATCGCCTTGTCGGCCGGCTCGAAGGCGACGATCGGCGCCGAGGACGGCACCACGATCTCCTTGGACCCGTCCTTGCCGTAGCTCACCGTCAGGGTGCGCTCGCCGCCCGACGCCGCCTTGTCGGCCTTGACGGTGCCGTTGGTCATCGCGCTCTTCACCTTCGGGGCGTTGGCGGTCTCGGCCTTCACGGTGCCGTTGGTCATGGCGCTCTTCACCTTGGAGCCGGCGCCGCCGGTCTGGTCGGTGATCGAGTCCCAGCCGTAATGGCCTTCGCCGGTGCCGCGCATCGACTCGGGGAACAGCACGACCTCGAGGGCCGTCATCGGGTTCTCACCCTTGGTGGCGGTGCCGATGAAGACGCCGTCCTTGATGGCGTCGAGGCTCGACGGGACCACCCAGGCGAACTTGGCGCCGCCGACATCGACGGTCTCGGACTTGCCGTCGTCGGTCTTGATCGTGAGCGTGCTGCCCTCGGCCTTGTCGATGGTGCCGCGGACGCGCTCGACCTGGGCAGCGAAGGCCGCGCTCGACAGCAGGGCGGTCAGACCGGCGGCGGCGAGGATTTGTGTGGCGTGCTTCATGGGGAACCCATCCTGGCTTCGGGAGCCGGGTTATGGGGTGCCGGGCCGCGAAAACAAGATTGCGCGCAAGACAACAATCGTAAGATACGCAGCCGGACGGCGCGCATGAAAAAGGCGGCGCCGGATCGGCGCCGCCTTGAAGCGGATGGAGCGGCGCCCGGAGGTACCGCCCGGGCAAGGCTCAGGCCGCCAGCGACCGCAGCACGTAGGGCAGGATGCCGCCGTTGCGGAAGTATTCGAGCTCGTCGAGGGTATCGATCCGGCAGGTGAGCGGCACCTCCGTCTTCGATCCGTCCGCCGCCGTGATCTCCGCGACCAGGGTCTGGCGCGGCTTCAGCTCGCCCGACAGGCCCTTGATGGTGACGGTCTCGTCGCCCTTTAGGCCCAGGGAGGCCCAGGAGGTCTCGCCCTGGAACACCAGCGGGACGATGCCCATGCCGACGAGGTTCGAGCGGTGGATGCGCTCGAAGCTCTCGGCCACCACCGCTCGGATGCCGAGCAGCTTCGTGCCCTTGGCCGCCCAGTCGCGCGACGAGCCGGTGCCGTATTCCTTGCCGGCGAAGACGACGAGCGGCGTGCCGCTCTCGGCGTATTTCTGCGCCGCGTCGTAGATGAACATCTTCTCGCCCGTGGGCTGGAACAGCGTCCAGCCGCCCTCGACCACGTTGCCGGACGGGTCCCGGACCATCTGGTTCTTGATGCGGATGTTGGCGAAGGTGCCCCGCATCATCACCTCGTGGTTGCCGCGGCGCGTACCGTACTGGTTGAAGTCCTGCACGCGGACCTGGTGCGCCTGCAGGTACTCGCCGGCCGGCGAGGCCGCCCGGATGTTGCCCGCGGGCGATATGTGGTCGGTGGTGATCGAGTCGAGGAAGAGCCCGAGGATGCGGGCGTTCTCGATGTCCTCCACGGGCTTGGGAGTCTTCTCCATGCCGACGAAGTACGGGGGGTTCTGCACGTAGGTGGAGCCGGGGTTCCACGCGAAGGTCTCGGCCTCGGTGACCTCGACGTCCTTCCAGTTCTGGTCGCCGCCGAACACGTCGGCGTAGCGGCGCTTGAACAGCTCCGAGGTGATGTTCTCCTCGATGAACTGCTGCACCTCGGCCGAGGACGGCCAGATGTCCCGGAGGTAGACCGGCTTGCCGTCGGAGCCCTGGCCCAGCGGCTCGGTGGTGATGTCGATCTGCATCGAGCCGGCCAGCGCGTAGGCGACGACCAGCGGCGGCGAGGCGAGGTAGTTCGCCCGCACGTCGGGGTTCACCCGGCCCTCGAAGTTGCGGTTGCCCGAGAGCACCGCGGCGGCCACGACGTCGTTGTCGTTGATCGCCTTGGAGATCGCCTCCGGCAGCGGGCCGGAATTGCCGATGCAGGTGGTGCAGCCGAAGCCGACGAGGTTGAAGCCCAGCGCGTCGAGGGGCTCCTGCAGGCCGGATTTTTCCAGGTACTCACCCACGACCTGCGAGCCGGGAGCCAGCGAGGTCTTCACCCAGGGCTTCGAGCGCAGGCCCTTGGCGACGGCGTTGCGGGCCAGCAGCCCGGCGCCGATCATCACCGACGGGTTCGACGTGTTGGTGCAGCTGGTGATCGCCGCGATCACCACATCGCCGTGGCCGATGTCGAAGTTCGTGCCCTCGACCGGATAGCGGCTGGCGAGGTCGGCGGCCTTCTTGAACTCGGTCTCCATCGAGGTCGCGAAGCCGGGCTTGGCGGCGTCGAGCAGCACCCGGTCCTGCGGGCGCTTCGGGCCGGCGAGGGAGGGCCGGACCTCGCCCATGTCGAGATGCAGCGTGTCGGTGAAGACCGGGTCGGGCGTCTTGGCGTCGCGCCACATGCCCTGCGCCTTGGCGTAGGCCTCCACAAGGGCGATCCGGTCGTCGGACCGGCCGGTGACCTTCAGGAAGTCGATGGTCTTCTGGTCTACGGGGAAGAAGCCGCAGGTGGCGCCGTATTCCGGGGCCATGTTGGAGATCGTGGCCCGGTCGGCGACCGCCATGTCGTCGAGGCCGGGGCCGTAGAACTCCACGAACTTGCCGACCACGCCCTTCTTGCGCAGCATCTGGGTGACGGTGAGCACGAGGTCGGTGGCGGTGGTGCCCTCGGGCAGCTTGCCCGACAGCTTGAAGCCCACGACCTCGGGGATCAGCATCGAGAGCGGCTGGCCGAGCATGGCCGCCTCGGCCTCGATGCCGCCGACGCCCCAGCCCAGCACGGCCATGCCGTTGACCATGGTGGTGTGCGAGTCGGTGCCGACCAGCGAGTCGGGATAGGCGATCTCAGTCCCGTCCTCGGACTTCGTCCAGACGGTCTGGGCCAGATATTCCAAATTCACCTGGTGGCAGATGCCGGTGCCGGGCGGAACCACGGAGAAGTTGTCGAAGGCCGACTGGCCCCACTTGAGGAAGGTGTAGCGCTCGCCGTTGCGCGAGTATTCCAGGGCTACGTTGTCGGCCAGCGCCTTCGGGGTGCCGAACTCGTCGACGATCACCGAGTGGTCGATGACGAGATCGACCGGCACCAACGGGTTGATCTTCTGCGGGTCGCCGCCGAGCGCCACCATGGCGTCGCGCATGGCCGCGAGATCGACCACGGCCGGGACGCCGGTGAAGTCCTGCATCAGCACCCGGGCGGGGCGGAACGCGATCTCGACCTCGGCCTTGCCCTTCTCGGCGAGCCAGCCGACCGTCGCCGCGATATCCGCCTTGCGGACGGAGCGATCGTCCTCGAAGCGCAGCAGGTTCTCGAGCAGGACCTTCATGGAGAAGGGCAGCGCGGTGGCGGAGGCGAGGCCGTTCTTCTCGGCCTCGGGGATCGAGTAGTAGGTGTAGGTCTTGCCGCCGGCTTCGAGCGTCTGGCGGGCCTTGAAGCTGTCGAGTGATGGCACGGCTGGTTGTATCCTCGCTGCGGGTTGTCGAACACGCGCAGGCAAGACCTGCGCTAGGAAGTCTGTGTTCGGCCTGTGTAGCGCCCGACGGGCGCGCGCCGCCCCGGGAGTGCCCGGGCAGGAGACGATGCGCGGGGGCGATTTGGACGCCCGTGGAGCCGCGCGGCGCAGCCAGGAGTCGATATAGAACTTTTCGAATCTGGCCGCTACCGGGTTGCGATGACAGCCGCGCTGCCCTGTCGGGCGTCGGGACGCATGCCGCTCGGTCGCATCCCCGGCGAAGACTCGCATTGTGTCCGGGAAGCAGGCGGCTTGCCACGCGCGTCTCCCCTCCCCCCCCTGCGGGGGAGGGTGGGCCGGCCGTCAGGCCGGGTCGGGAGAGGGGAACCCAGGTTCCGAAAGAGGCGGGGCCGGTATGAAGGCCGCAGCCTTGTCCTGCACCGTCGCTCCCCTCTCCCGACTCCCTTCGGGGGCCACCCTCCCTTGCAGAGGGGGGAGGGAGAGCCGCGGTGTCTCCCTCGGATTCTGCCGAGCGGATGATGAATCCGCGAGCCTCTGCTCGGGAGGAAGACGCGCCCAGATCCACCCGTTGCCTTCGTTCAGCAGCGACGTGTGACGATCGTGACCCGCCCGTGGCGCCTCCGGACTGGTCGCCGCCGCGCGGTGCCCCGTCACCCCTGACCCGGCGCCCCAGCCCCCGTCAGCGTCTTGAAGCGATTCGGCTGTGCGGCGAGCTTGCGCAGGGACGCCACGTTGGCCGCGGCCTCCTCGGGGCCCATGTCGCGGCGCAGCACCGCCTCGGCGTCGGCGAATCGACCCTTCAGGCCGAGCACGAGGGCGAGGTTCGCCCGGACCCGGGCATCGGCACCGGGCTGGTCGGCGGCCAGCTTCAAGGTCTGTTCGGCTTGGTCGAGATTGCGCGACAGGGCGTAGGACAGGCCGAGATTCGACAGCAGCGAGGGCTCGTTCGGCCGGATCTTCAGCGCGGCCTCGTAGAAGCTCTGGGCACGGGCCTGCTCGCCGAGCTGCGCGGAGGCCGAGCCCTGCGCCGACAGGATCCGCCAATCGGGCGAGGCCGGGGAATGGGCGTTGGCGAGCACGTCGATCGCCTCGCGGTAGCGGCCGGCCTCGACCAGCGACTTGCCGTAGGCGCCGAGAATGAACGTGTCGCGCGGGTTGCGCAGGGCCGCCTGCTGCAGCACGGCAGAGGCCTGGGCCGCCTGATCGTTCGACCGAAGGGCGCGCGCGTAGGCGATCGCCGCCCGCCCGTCGCCGGGATTGGCGTTGAAGCGCTCGGCCAGGGCGTCGGTGTCCTGGCGTGAAGCCGTCTGGCGCACGCTGGCGTCACCGATCGAGCCGGTGGTCTCCGGGGAGCGGGTGTTGCAGCCGGCAAGGCCCAGCGCCACGAGGGCCGCGGCGGCGAGGCCGGCGCGGCGGCGGGTGGAAGCCGAGGTCGTGGTGACCCGGATCGGGGCCGTCATCATGGTGCGCTCCGCCGGCACTGGCCGGGCGGGCTCTGGCTCGCGCTTCACGCTCCCGGCCGGCCGGTGATAGAGCGTTAACCCTAACCACCGGTTAAGCCGCTGCCGGCCCGACCGCCGCACGAGAGGCACATGACCCAGGCCGACACTTCCGCGACGCCCGCCCTGCTGCCCGGCGACACGCCCTCCGTGACGGTCACCCTCGTCACGACGGCGTCCTGGCCCGAGGTCGAAGCCGCCCTGGAACCAGCGCACAGAAGTTTTGCGCGAACCATCGGCTTCAAGCCGAAGGCCGGGAGCCTCGCGCTGCTGGCAGGACCGGACGGGAGCCTCGCCCGGGTGCTGTTCGGCCTCGGCGATCCGGAGGCGGCCACCTATGACCAGCTGATGGTCGGCAAGCTGCCGGGACTGCTGCCGGAGGGGGTGTTTCGCCTGGAGAATGCCCCCGAGCCAACCGAGGCGGCGTTGGCCTGGCTGATGGGCAGCTACCGTTTCGGCCGCTACCGGTCCTCCGGCGGCACCAAGGCCCGGCTGGCGGCGCCGGCCGGGATCGACGCCGCGGAGGTCGAGCGGGTCGCCGCCGCGGTGGCGATGGGCCGCGACCTGATCAACACCCCCGCCAACGATCTCGGGCCGGCCGAGATCGAAGCCGCTGCCCGGGCGCTCGCCGAGCGCCACGGCGCCGCGATCGATGTCACGCAGGGCGAGGAGCTGGCCCAGGAATTTCCCCTGATCCACGCGGTCGGCGTCGCCTCGCCGCGGGCTCCGCGCCTGATCGACCTGACCTGGGGGCCGGAGGACGCGCCGAAGGTGACCCTGGTCGGCAAGGGCGTCGCCTTCGACACGGGCGGGCTCGACATCAAACCCTCGTCCGCGATGCTGCTGATGAAGAAGGATATGGGCGGGGCCGCGGTGGCGCTGGCAGCCGCCGACATGATCATGGGCGCCGGCCTCAAGATCCGGCTGCGGGTGCTGATCCCGGCGGTGGAGAACGCTGTCTCGGGCAACGCCTTCCGCCCTAGCGACGTACTGGCCAGCCGGGCCGGGCTCAGCGTCGAGATCGGCAACACCGATGCGGAAGGCCGGCTGATCCTCGCCGACGCACTGACGCTCGCCGATGCGGAGGCGCCCGAGCTGATCCTCGACTTCTCGACGCTGACGGGGGCCGCGCGCGTGGCGCTCGGGCCGGACCTGCCGGCCTTCTTCACCGAGGACGAGGCCCTGGCGGCTGCCGTCGCGGAGGCGGGGCGGATCGCGATCGACCCGACCTGGCGGATGCCGCTGCACCCCCCCTACGCGAGCCTGCTCGAGTCCAAGGTCGCCGATCTCAACAACGTCTCCGGCGGCCCGTTCGCCGGGGCGATCACCGCCGCCCTGTTCCTGCGCCGCTTCGCTCCGAAGACGAGGGCGCACGGCCATTTCGACCTTTACGGCTGGAACCCCGCGACCAAGCCCGGCCGGCCCGAAGGCGGCGAGGTCCAGACCGCGCGGCTGACCTACGCGCTGCTCAAGGCCCGCTACGGGGCCTGACCGTCCGGGTCAGGCCAGGCCCATCAGCCGCAGCACCATCCCGGCCCCGGCGCAGAGCGCCAGGGTCGGCAGCGCTCCAAGTCTGAGCCGGAAGACAGCCAGGAGTGCCAGCAGCGTCAGCCCCAGGGCCGCGGGGTCGAGGCTGCCAAGTACCGGCAGGTCCAGGCGCAGCGGCCCGAGCGCCACCGTCCGGATCTCACGAAACAGGGTCCGGAGCGCGAACCAGACCGCGAGGTTGAGGATCACCCCGGCCACCGCGGCGGTGATCGCCGACAGGGCCCCAGCCAGGGGGCGGCTGCCGCGCAGGCGCCCGATCAGCGGCGCACCCGCAAAGATCCACAGGAAGCAGGGCGCGAAGGTGACCCAGGTGGTGAGCAGGCCGGCGAGCGTCCCGGCGAGCAGCGGCGGCAGCGTGCCGGGCGCCCGGTAGCCGGCCAGAAAGCCGACGAACTGGAGCACCATGATCAGTGGGCCGGGGGTGGTCTCGGCGAGCCCGAGCCCGTCGAGCATCTCCCCGGGCCGCAGCCAGCCGTAATGCTCCACCGCCTGCTGCGCGACATAGGCCAGCGCCGCGTAGGCGCCCCCGAAGGTCACCACCGCCATCTTGGCGAAGAACACGGCGACCCGCCCGAAGACCGGGGGCACCCCGGGCATCACCAGCAGGGCGGCCACCGGCAGCAGCCAGATCGCCAGCCAGAGCACGCCGATGCGCAGTGAATCCGCCGGCCCCGCGCGCTCCCGCGGCAGCATGGCTTCTCCAATCAGAAACCCGGCCTCGTCAGCCGCCGCCTCCGCGGGGGTCGGGGCCGGCGCGGGCCGGCGGCCCAGCACGAGACCGAGCACGCCCGCCGCGACCACGACCAGCGGGAACGGTACACTCAAGGCGAAGATCGCCACGAAGGCCGCCGCCGCGATGAGTCGGTCCGCCCGCCCGCGCAACGCCCGGCCGCTCAGCCGCCAGAGCGCGTGCAGCACGATGGCGAGCACCGCCGCCTTGAGCCCGAAGAACAGGCCCTCGACCCAGGCGACCGCCCCATAGAGCACGTAGAGCCAGCTCAGGCCCATCAGGGCGAGGAGCCCCGGCAGCACGAACAGCCCGCCCGCGACCAGCCCTCCGGCGGGGCCGTGCATCAGCCAGCCGATATAGGTCGCGAGCTGCTGCGCCTCCGGCCCGGGCAGGAGCGTGCAGAAGCCGAGCCCGTGCAGGAAGCGCCGCTCGGAGATCCAGCGCCGCTCCTCCACTAGGAGGCGGTGCATCACGGCGATCTGCCCGGCGGGACCGCCGAACGAGAGGGCCGCCACCCTTAGCCAGACCGGGACGGCCTGCCGGAGGGTCGGGAGCAAGATGCCGGGCGCGCCCGCCAGATTCACGCCGTCCGGGGCAGCGCGGTCTCGATCAGGCGCGCCCACAGCGAAGCCCCGTACGGGGTCGCGGCGTCGTTGAAGTCGTAATGCGGGTGGTGGAGCGAGGCACTGTCGCCGTTACCGATGAACATGTAGGCGCCGGGGCGGCGGCCGAGCATGTAGGAGAAGTCCTCCGCCGTCATCATCGGCGCCACCGTGCGGTCGACATTGTCCGCACCGACCAGGGACTCGGCCACGCCGGCCATGAACTCCGTCTCGGCCGGGTGGTTCTCGGTCACCGGGTAGCTCGAGCCGAAATCCACGATGCCGGTGGCGCCGAAGGCACCCGCGATCTCCGTCACCAGGGCCTCGATCCGCGCCTTGATCTGGCTGCGCACCGCCTGGGACAGGGTCCGCAGGGTGCCGCGCATGGTCACGCTCTGCGGCAGCACGTTGAACGCCTCGCCGGCATCGAGGGCGCAGACCGAGACCACGGCCGAGTCCAGCGGATCGAGGTTGCGCGACACGATGCTCTGCAGGGCGATGATCACGTGGCTGGCCACCAGCACGCTGTCGACGGCGTTCTGCGGCAGGGCCGCGTGGCCGCCCCGTCCCTCGATGGTGAGGGTGAACCGGTCGGTGGACGCCATGATCGGACCCGGCCGGATCGCGAAGGTGCCGACCGCCATGCCGGGGATGTTGTGCATCCCGTAGACCGATTCGATCCCGAACCGCTCCATCAGGCCGTCCTCGACCATCGCCTCGCCGCCGCCGCCGCCCTCCTCGGCGGGCTGGAAGATCAGCACGGCGGCGCCGTCGAAATCCCGGGTCTCGGCGAGGTACTTGGCGGCCCCGAGCAGCATCGTGGTGTGCCCATCGTGGCCGCAGGCGTGCATCTTGCCCGGCACCGTGGAGCGGTAGGGCAGGTCCCGGACCTCCTGGATCGGCAGGGCGTCCATGTCGGCGCGCAGCCCGATGGCGCGGTTCGAACTTTTGCCGTTGCCGCGGATCACCCCGACCACGCCGGTGCGGCCGATGCCGGTCTCGACCGTATCGCAGCCGAAGGCGCGGAGCTGGTCGGCCACGAACCCCGCCGTGCGCTCCACGTCGTAGAGCAGCTCGGGATGGGTGTGCAGATCGTGCCGCCACGTCGTCATCGTGTCGGCGAAATCGCGGATCCGTTCGAGGACGGGCATGGGTCCGGGGCTTTCGTGGCCATCAGGTGGGCCGGACCAGCAAAGCCGGGGCCAGACGCGGCGTCAACGGCCGCGCTTGTCGCGCAGGTGCATCGAGCGGGGCCCAAGGGCCGCCAACAGCGAGGATCGTGGGCGCGTCGCGGGCGGCGTGTCCTCCGTCGCGAGATCATCCAGGATCGGGCAGTCGGGCCGTTCGTCGCCGCAGCAGCTCTCGGCGAGGTGCTCCAGGGTCCGGGCCATGCCCTCCAGCTCGGCGATGCGGCGGCGCAGGTCGGCGATCTGCTCCTCGGCGATCGCCTTCACCCCGGCGCTCGGCCGGGCGCGGTCGCGCCACAGCGCCAGCAGGTCCGCGATGGCCTCGACGCTGAAGCCAAGGTCGCGGGCGCGGCGGACGAACCGCAAGGTGTGCAGATCTGAGTCGTCGTAGTGGCGATAGCCCGCCTCCGAGCGGGTCGCGGGCGGCAGCAGGCCGGTCGCCTCGTACCAGCGGATCATCTTGGCGGAGACGCCGGTGCGCCGCGCCGCCTCGCCGATCGTGATGGCCCCCGCGCTCATGCAGGCCTCGGCACCGGGGCGGATGTTTCGGCGGCGGGCGCGGCCCGGCCGCCGGCCCGACGCAGCCGCAGGGCGTTGCCGAGCACGAAGACACTGGAGAAGGCCATGGCACCGGCGGCCAGGACCGGCGACAGGGCCGGGCCGCCGAACGGCACCAGCAAGCCCGCGGCCACCGGGATCAGCGCCGCGTTGTAGGCGAAGGCCCAGAACAGGTTCTGGCGGATATTGGCCATCACCGCCCGCGACAGGGCCAGCGCCTCGACCAGCGCCTGCGGATCTCCCGACATCAGCACGACGTCGGCGCTCTCCACGGCGATGTCTGTACCGGTGCCGATGGCGAGGCCGACATCGGCTTCAGCCAAAGCGGGCGCGTCGTTGATGCCGTCGCCCACGAAGGCCACGGCCCCGTGCGCCGCCCGGAGCCTCTCGACCGCCTCGACCTTCCCGCCGGGCAGGATCCCGGCCGCGACATCGTCGATACCGATCTGTCTCGCGATCCCCGCGGCGGTGCCGGGGTCGTCGCCGGTCACCATCGCCACCACGAGGCCCTGCGCTCTCAGCGCCGCCACGGCCTCGCAGGCGCCGGCCTTCACCGGGTCGGCCACGGCCAGGAGGGCGGCGTGGCCACCGTCGAGGGCGAGGTGGATGGGGCTTTTGCCTTCCCGGGCGAGACGTTCGGCCCGGTCGGCGAGGTCCGGGTCCCGGGCGATGCCGAGCCTGTCGAGGTAGCGCGGCGCGCCCAGGGCCACGCTTCGGCCGGCGACCTGGCCGGAGACGCCGAACCCCTCCACCGCCTCGAAACGCTCCGGCTCGGGTATGTCGAGGCCGCGGGCGTGGGCAGCCGCCACCACGGCGCCGGCCAAAGGATGCTCGGACCGGCTCTCCAGCCCGGCGGCCAGCGCCAGCGCCTCGTCCTCCGCGACGCCCGCGCCGACGAAAAGATCGGTGATGCGTGGGCGGCCCTCGGTGAGGGTCCCGGTCTTGTCGAAGGCCACGACGCACACGTCGCGCAGGCGCTGCAGGGCCGCGCCGTCGCGGAACAGGATGCCCCGGGCCGCCGCGCGGCCGGTCCCGACCATGATGGCGGTGGGCGTGGCGAGCCCCATGGCGCAGGGGCAGGCGATGATCAGCACCGCCACGGCGTTGACCAGGGCCGGACCGAGGGCGGGCGCCGGGGCGAGGATCAGCCAGGCCAGGAAGGTCAGGAGGGCGATCCCGATCACCGCCGGCACGAAGCGTCCGGTGACGCGGTCGACCAGGGCCTGGATCGGCAGCTTGCCGCCCTGGGCGCGTTCCACCATGGCGGCGATTTGGGCGAGCACGGTGGCGGCGCCGACCGCGTCGACCCTCAGGTCGAGGCTGCCGCGGCCGTTGAGGGTACCGCCGACCATCCGGTCCCCGGGCCCCTTGCGCACGGGCGCCGGCTCGCCGGTGACCATGCTCTCGTCGACATGGCTCGTTCCGGCCACCACCGCGCCGTCGGCCGCCACCCGCTCGCCGGGGCGGACGCGGACGACGTCGCCGAGCGCCAGAGCCGAGAGCGGCACCTCGACCTCGGCCCCGTCGCGGACCACCCGAGCGGTCTTGGGCGCGAGATCCATCAGCCGGGCGATGGCTTGTCCGGTCCGGCCCTTGGCCCCGGCCTCCAGGGTGCGCCCGAGCAGGATCAGCGTGACGATGAGCACGCTGGCCTCGAAATAGAGATGCGCCGCGCCCGCGGGCAGCAGGCCCGACGCCAGGGTCGAGACCAGGGAGTAGAGGTAGGCGGCCCCGGCCCCGAGGGCGACGAGGGCGTTCATGTCGGGATGGCCGCGCAGCAGGCCCGGCACGCCCCGCAGGAAGAAGCGCCGGCCGGGCCAGGCGAGCACCAGCGTCGCCAGGGCGGCCTGGATCAGGGCCGTGACCGGGCCGCCGTGGAGGCCGGGCAGGACGTGGCCGCCCATGTCGATGACGACCACGGGGACGGAGAGCAGCGCCGCCACCGCGAGGTCGCGGCGCAGGGCGCGGCCCTCGGCCTCCCGCCGCGTTGCAGGATCGCTCCGCGGCCCGTCCTCGACGGGTCGGGCCTCGTAGCCCGCCGCCTCCACGGCCGCGACGAGGTCGGCGATCGGCACGAGCCCCTCGGCATGGCGGATCGTGGCCTGGCCGGTGACGAGGTTGACGCTGGCGCCGCTCACGCCCGGCACGGCGGCGAGCGCCCGCTCGACCCGGCCGACACAGGAGGCGCAGGACATCCCCGCGACGGCGATCCGGCTCTCCGTCTCCGGGACCGGATACCCGGCATCCGCCAGCGCCGACGCGGCATCGGCGGGGCTGGCGACGCCGCCGAGGACGAGGCTTGCGCGGTTGGTGGCGAGATTGACCGCCACGTCGCGGGCACCGGGCAGCGCCTTCAGGACGCGCTCGACCCGGCCGACGCAGGACGCGCAGGACATTCCCTCGACGGGGAAGCTCAGGGAGACGTTTTCGGGCACGGGGGCGGTTCCGATCGAGGCATCCATGCCGGCTCAGATGGGGGTTCCCATCGTGGGAAGGTCAAGGGCCGCCAGGATCGCATTGCCGAATCGCGAGCCGACCGACAGATTTCCTCTCTCCGCCGCGCGAGAGAACCAATGACCGAACCACTGACCATCTATGGCGATCCCACCTCGGGGAACTGCCTGAAGGTCAAATGGGTGGCCGAGCATCTCGGCCACCCGGCGCTCTGGCGCACGATCGATGTCCCGGGCGGCGGCACGCGCGATCCGGCGTTCCTGGCGCTGAACCCCGCTGGCCGGGTCCCCCTCGTCGTGTTTCCCGACGGCCAGACCCTGTCGGAGTCGAACGCGATCATCATCTACCTCTCGGAGGGCTCGACGCTCGTACCCGAGACGGCCTTCGCCCGCGCCCGGATGCTGCAGTGGATGTTCTGGGAACAGTACAGCCACGAGCCCTACATCGCCGTCCGCCGCTATCAGCTCCACTACCTGAAGCGCGCGCCGGAGGCGCTCGACCCGAAGCTGGCGGAACGCGGCGCGGATGCCCTGCGGCTGATGCAGGGGACGCTCGAACGCTCCGCCTTCATGGCCGGCGATGCGTTGACGCTCGCCGACGTGGCGCTGGTCGCCTACACCCGCATGGCCCATGAGGGCGGCTTCGACCTGGCCGCCTACCCGGCGATTCGCGCCTGGATCCCGCGGGTCGAGACCGCGCTCGGGATCGGGCCCTATACCTGATCGGCCACGCGCGGCATCGCAGCGGTGGCGCCGTATTCCGGCAGGCTGACCCGCACGATGGTCCCCTTCCCCACCGTGCTGTCGATGGTCAAGCGGCCGCGGTGGCGGTTGAGGCTGTGCTTGACGATGGCGAGGCCGAGGCCCGTTCCGCCGCGGGCCCGGCTGGAGGCCACGTCGACCCGGTAGAAGCGCTCGGTCAGGCGCGGGATGTGCTCGGGCGGAATTCCCGGGCCGTCATCCGTCACCGACAGGACGATCCGAGAACCCAGTCGGGGATCCTCGTCCCGGGACAGGCCGACGCTGACATGGCCGCCGCCATACTTCACGGCGTTCTCGATCAGGTTCTCGATCACGCGGGCGAGTTCGTCGGCATCGCCGGGCACCGGATACGGCCCGGCTCCGTCCTCGAACTGCACCGTGGCCCCGCGCGCCTCGGCGGGCGGCCCCTGCGCGTCGACCATCTGGCGGGCGAGCGCCCCGAGATCGACCACGGTGGTCGGGGCCACGTGCTCGCGCAGCTCGATCCGCGACAGCGACAGCAGGTCGTCGATCAGCCGGGTCATGCGCAGGGCCTGGACGCGCATGATCTCGAGGAAGCGCTCGCGGGCCTGCGCATCTTCGCGGGCCGGCCCCTGAAGGGTCTCGATGAACCCGATCAGGGTGGCCAGCGGCGTGCGCAGCTCGTGGCTGGCGTTGGCCACGAAATCGACCCGCATCGCCTCCAGGCGGCGGGCCGAGGTGAGATCGCGCAGGAACAGCACGGCGCTGACCCCCGACCCGTCCGGCATCGGCAATGCGCCGATCTGGACCTCGAAGGTCCGCTCCAGGGGTACCCGGGTCGCCAGGGGGACGCGGCGGGGCATGCCGGAACTGAGCACGGCCTCGACCCCGTCGAGCACCTCGGGGCTCCGCAGCGCGAACGACAGGGGCCGGGCCTGGAGCAGGGCCGGCAGCAGCGCCCGGGCGGCCGGGTTGGCCTCCACCACCAGGGTGCGGCGGTCCACCAGGATGACCGGGTCGGGGACGTGGGCCAGCAGCGCCTCGGCAATCGCGTGGCGCTGGGCGGTGGCCGCCGGCCGCGGCGGCGGGGCTTCCCGGCCGCGGCCGCCGAGCCAGCCGCCTGCGCAGACCGAGACGAGGCCGGCGAGGATCAGCGGAAGGTCGAGCCGGCCGGACAGCGCGGCGGCGAGGCCGAACAGGCCGGCCGCGATCGCGGCGCCCGTCCAGGACTGGGAACTGCGGGGACGGTCGGACATGGTCGACGGCGTGCCGGAGCGGTCACCGAGGCCCGGGATCGTCGGGCCGGGGCCGCCCGGACGGGCCGGCGACACCCTCGGGCGGCCCGGGATCGCGTGCGCCGCCGGCCCGCTTCACGATCTCGTAGAGCCCGAGCATCGCGAGCGCGGTCATGAACGGCACGACGTAGTAGCAGCCCCGGAACAGCAGCAGCGAGGTCAGCACCTCGTTGCGCGGCAGGCTCGACAGGGCGAGCAGCACGGTGGCCTCGAACACCCCGATCCCCCCGGGGGCGTTGGAGGCGATGCCCAGCATCGCGGCCAGCACGTAGATCGCCAGGAAAGTGGTGAAGCCCAGCGTCATCTCCTGCGGCAGCAGGACGTAGAGCACGGCCGCCGCCGCACAGACATCACCGATCCCGACGAGCATCTGCCCGATCGAGACCGAGGCGCCCGGCAGCTCCAGCCGCCACTGCCTGACGGTGATGCTGCGCTTCTTGGCAGAGACCCAGGCGAGGTAGCCGAGCACAAGGCCCAGCGCCGCGAGGCCGACGCCCTGGTTGATCCGGATCGACGTGAAGGCGAGCCCGGCGAGCTGGCCGGCCTCGATGATCAGGCTGAGGCCCAGCACCACGCCCATGCCGAGCCAGAAGGTGAAGCCGGCGATGACCGTGAGCGCCGCGATCTTGGCCGTGGTGAGGCCCTGCCGGGCATAGATCCAGTAGCGGATCGTGCCGGCGGTCAGCAGCGGGAAGCCGAGGGTGAAGCTCACCGCGTAGCTCGTGAACGAGGCGAGCGCGGTGATCCGGTAGGGCACCTTGATCCGGAGCTGGCGCAGGGCCAGCGCGTCGTAGCCCGTGAGGAACAGGTAGCTGATCCCGACGAACAGGAAGGCGAGGCCGAGCTGCTTGGCGGTCGCCGCCGCGACGGCGGCCCGCACCTCGGCCCAGCTCACGCTCTGGACGAGCTTCCACAGCACGCCGAGGGAGACCGCGAACAGCACGATGCTGGCGGCCGTGCCGATCCAGGCATACCGGCCGCGCCAGCTCTTGCGCGGCTTGTCCGCGGCAGCGTCGTGCTCGACCGGCTCGACCGGCTCCGCCGGTCCCCGGTGCTGTCCCTGAAAGTTCATGCCGTTCGGCGTCCGCCCTTCCGGCTGCGCGGCCCGGCCGAAGGCCTGCGCCCGTACCGGATGATCCCGGACCGCGGCCCGTTGCCTCGCCATGTAGGCCGAACCGGCGCCCAAGGCCAGGGAAGGTCGGCATGCGGCGGGGGCGCTATCCTCAGCGACCGGCGCGGCACAGGATCGCCGCGGCCTCCGACAGGCCCTTCCGGATCCGCGCCGGCACCGCCGGTGCGGTGCAGACATAGGTCGGGCTCGGATGGGGAATCGCGATCAGCGGCAGGTCCGGGCGCCGGGCCGCGATCGCCGGCGCCGCCCCGCCGGCATAGCGGCCGGCGAGTACCGCCACGGCGAGCCGCGGAAGCAGGTCCAGCAGCGGCGCGAGATAAGGCGCCGCCGCCGCGACTTCCGCCCGGCGCGGCGCCCGGTTCAGCGCGCCCGCTTCGTGGATCAGCCACGGCACGGCGTTCCAGATCAGGGTGTCGCCCCGCTCGATGCCGGCCTCCCGGAGGAAGCGGAACAGGTTGGCCGCAGTGCCGTTCGCGCCGTCGCGGGTGACGAAGCCGGTGCGCAAAACCGCCGGCCCCGGCGTCTCCAGGAGCAGCAGCATCCGCGCCGCGACGCCACCGTCGAGGGGATCGGGGATCGGCACCGGCGCGCCCTGCTCCGCGGCGATCCGGTCGGCCAACGCGCGGATCGGGGCGATGTGCGGCGCCCCGATCAGGGACCGGCGGGCGGCGAGCGCCGCCGGGTCGGCCAGGGATTTCGGAGCCTGCGGCTCAGGCGGCATCAAGGCCGGCGATCGGCGCGGCGAGACGGCCGGTGAGGCGGAAGCGCTCGATCCCCTCTTCCCGGGCGAGACGCGCGTCGAGGCCTGCGGGGCTGCCGAATTGAAAGCCGATCTGGCTCGCATAGGCCGCGCAGCCCGCGCGCTTGCGCGCCTGCGCCTCCGGATCCAGGGCCATTCGCCGCGACGGCAACGCGAAGAGCAATTCGGCCAGGGGCTCCCGGGGGGCGGCCTCGCGCACCGTGTAGGGAAAATCGCGCCACCACAGGATCGACGCCCGGACGTCGAGGCTCAGGAGCGCCCTGACGGCCTGAATGTGGTCGACATGGCCGCCGATCGCCTGTGGGGCGAGGATGAGGTCGGGATTCTCCGCGGCGATCAGTGCGGCCAGGGCCGGCGCCAAGTCCGCCGCGATGCCGTCGTCGGCGCGAGGAGCAGAAAACAGTTCCGGCGCGGAGCCGTAGCCCCGGTGCGGCGCCTCCCGGAAGGGCAAGTGCCGGGGCGGCGCGATCCCGAGTTCCTTGGCGGCGCGGACATCCTCCGCGCGGCGCAAGGCCATGTAATCGACCTCGGCCGACAGGCCCTTGTCGAGCTGGCAGGCCAGCGCGAAGCCGGTCGGATCGGCGACGCTGCCGGTGAACAGGGTCGCCATCACCACGTGCCAGCCGTCCCCGGCCAGGCTCGCCAGAAGACCGCCGCAAGAGAAGGCGGCGTCGTCGAGATGGGGCGAGAGGGCGAGGGCTTTGGGCATGGTTTGGAGCCTATCGGCTTGCGATGCCCTCCCCTCATAGTGAGGTGCCGGAGCGCAGCGCAGGCCTCGAAGGAGGACCCTTGGGAGGGCGCGGCCGGCTGGAGGGCTCCTTCGAGGCGGCTTCGCCGCACCTCAGGATGAGGGAGAGGGTTGGAGAATCGAGGATCTAGCCGTCCTTCAGAGAAGGTGCGGCTCAGCGCGGAACCGGCAGGTCGGGTCCTCCGGCAGGTCGACGGAAAAGTCCGTCGCCGGATGCTCGCCACGCACGCGCGCGTAGACCTCCATGATCTGCCGGCCGACGGCGCTCCAGGAATAGACCCGGCGGCATTCCTCGAGGCCGGCCGTCGCTAGGCTGCGGCGCAATTCGGTGTCGGTGACGATGCGGGTGAGTGCGGCGGCGAGCGCCGGCACGTCGCCCGGATCGACCATCAGGCCGTTCTCGCCGTCGCGCAGGCAATCCGAGACCCCGACCGCGTGGCAGGAGACCACCGCGAGCCCGGCCGCCATCGCCTCCAGGATCGTGTTGGAGAAGCCTTCCGCGTAGGTCGGCGAGACGAACACGTCGGCGCGGCGGTACAGGTCCGGCACATGGCCGTACTCGGCATAGCCGGTGAAGGCGATGTCCCGCGGCGAGAAGGCGAGGTCCGCGGCCAGCGCCTGGGCCGGCTCCACGTCCGGACCGATCCCCGAGATCGTCGCGGCGAACGGCGTGCCCTGCGCGCGCAGGATCGCCAGGGCCTGGATGAAGTCGAGCACGCCTTTCCGGCGGTCGACCCGGCCGTGGTAGAACAGCCGGACCGGACCGGCATGCGGCGTCGGCAGTCCGTCTTGCGTACCCTGCGCGAAGCGGTCGGTATCGACCGCGCCGGGGACGATGGTGAACCGGGCCGGATCGGAGCCGAGGCGCCCGCAGACCTCGTCCACGAAGGACGCACCGCCGATCAGCAGGGCGTTGGCGTTGGCCAGGACCTCGCACATGGCGACCCGATGGGTCTCGCAGCAGGAGCCGACCCAGTGGCCGTCGCCGCCCTGGATCGAGACCACGCTCGGCACCCCGAGCTTTCGGGCAGCGAGGAGGACCGCCCAGCCGGTGGGATAGCCGTACTGCGCGTGCAGGATGTCGAACGGCGTCTGCGCATGCTCCCGCTCGATCGCCGCGATCATGGTGGCGATGTCGCGCTCGAAATCGCCGGACGTCTGCTCGCCAAGCTGCTCCAGACCGATCACCCGCACCCCCGGCACCTGGGGCGGCGGGCCGCCGCCATAGACCCGGGTCCCGAAGGCGTCGCCCCGGTACTGCGAGATCATCGTCACGTCGTGGCCGGCCTCGACCAGCTCGCGCAGGAGGTTCTGCGCGTAGACGCTCATGCCCGATATCGCCGGGAAGTAGCGGCGGCTGAGGAAGAGAATTCTCATCGGTGAACGCCCCCGGACAGGACGTGCGCGCCCCCTCCCCCCTCTGCGGGGGAGGGTACCCTGCGCAGCAGGGGGGGAGAGGGGCGGTGCGACGTGGGCGGATGTGTCGCCCGGCACGCCCTATCCTGCACTGTCGCTCCCCTCTCCCGACCCCCTTCGGGGGCCACCCTCCCCCGCAGAGGGGGGAGGGAGGGCGCGTGGGAACGAGCGTTCACGCCATGCATCGACGATGGGCCGAGACCGTACGGCTCAGGAGCCGAGAACGATCCCTCATCGCAGGCCAACAGGGCTGCCATCGTCACTGCCATTGCCGCCGCGTCTCCTGCTCGCCGGCGAGTTCGGGGCCCGGGCGCCGGCAGCCGCGCAGGTACTCCAGCGACCGCGGGATCATGACGTCGGCCCGGTGGCTCTCGCGGGAGAGCTCGACGCAGACCAGCTTGCCGAAGCCGATCTCTTCCAGGGCGCCGAGCACGCCGGGCACATCCATGTCGCCCTCGCCGAACGGCAGGTGGATGTGGCTGCCGCGCTTCATGTCCTCGATCGCCACGGTGCCAATCCGGTCGGCGAACTCGTGGACGGCTGTGGCCGGCTCGCGCTCGCCGGTGACGAGGCAGTGACCGGTGTCGAGGGCGAGCTTCAACCCGGGAACGTCGAGAGCCGCAAAATCGTCCAGGGTCTCGATCAGCATGCCGGGCTCGGGCTCCAGGCACGGCACCACGCCGGCCTGGGTGGCGAAGGCCGCGACCGCGTGCAGTCCGTCTGCCAGCCAGCGGCGGGCCTCGTCGTGATCGACGCCGGGCTTCGGCACGCCGGCCCAGAACGACACCGCCTCGGCCGACAGCATCGCGCCGATCTCGACCGCGCGCTTAAGGAAGCCGATGCGGCGGGCACGGCCCGACGCATCGGCCGTCACCAGCGTCGGCTCGTGCTTGGCGTTGGGGTCAAGCAGAAAGCGGGCGCCGGTCTCGATGACGCAGGCCAGCTCCAGCTTCTCCAGCAGGCTTGCGACCCGGCCGGCTTCCGCGGCCCAGGTCTCGGCGAACGGGTCGAGATGGTGGATGTCCAGCGTCAGGGCGACGCCGTCGTAGCCCGCCGCCTTGATCAGGTGCAGCGCGTCGTCGAGCCGGTGGTTGGCCGCGCCGTTGGTGTTGTAGGCGAACCGAAGCATCACGCCGCCCTCCCCTGCTTCTGAGCGAGCCGGAACGGCGCGTGGTGCGATTCCGGCTCGCGATAGAGCGGATAGTGCCGCCCGACGATCCGCTCCGCGAGGGCGGTGTCGAATAGCGGCTGGCCGCCGAAGCGCTCCAGGGCCTCCGGGGTGAGGCGCACCGGCCGCAGGGTCTCGCTCGCGGTGCCGAAGCGGATCAGCGGGTGATCGCGTTCGATGAGCTTGCGCGTGTTGCGCTCGCCGATCCGGTAATAGCTCATGGTCTCGACCTCGAGCCCTGGCACGATCGCCTTGACCACGCCGACGCCGCCTCCAGGTGGCGAGCAATCGACGTAGAGAAGGTCGAACCCGGCCTCGGTGAGCCGGTCACAGGCGATCTTGCCGCGGGCATGCCCGTCCGGGGCCTCGGTGGAGGGCAGATCCGCGAACCGCTTGGTACTCCGCTCGCCATAGACGGTGTCGGCGAGCACGCCCCGGAGGTCGGCGGCCGGCATCTCGATCCAGGCCAGCATGGCCTGCAGGGCGCGGCTCTCCTCCAGATCGAGGCTCGGCAGCGCCTTCTGAATGAACGCGTCGACATAGCCGGGCGGCGTCACCGTCGCGGCGAGGTCGAGCGGACCGTGCCCGAAGGTCTTGCGCACGCGGGCGGCCTGGAATTCGAGCAGCGCCTTGCGCAGGGCCCGCTCCCGGTCCGGATCGCAGGCCTCGCCACAGGCCGAGAGGGCGATCGGCGTGGGCGCCCGGGCGGGATCCTCGTCGTAGCCGACCACGTAGAGGTTGGTCAGGCCGAACTGGTCGGTGGCGAATTTCGGCAGCGCGCGGATGCCCAGCTCCTTAAGCCGGGCCAGCATCGCGGCGTTCTCCGGGCCGATCCCGTCGAGATCGAGCATCACGCCCTGGTCGAGGGCGCGGAACAGCAGGCCGTTTCCGTCGCGCTGGAGCAGTTCCAGCACGCCGTGGCCGAGCGCGAAGGGGACGTCCGGCCCGGCGCCCAGGCCGTTGGTGATCAGGTTGGTGAAGGGCTTGTAGCCCTCCGACAGCTCGAAATAGTCCGTCGCGGCGATATCGAGCGGCATCAGCACGATCGCGCCGGTGCCGTGCCGGACCGCCGGCGTCCATTCGAGCACCGTGTCGCGGTCGACCGGGGAGCCCGCGGGCAGACAGAGGGTGAGCGGGTCGGCGACCGAGTTCGCCCCGTAGACCCGCACGAGGTCTTTGTAGCTCGCCCGCTCCTTGGCCCGCGGCAGCACGGCGAGCGACGGCATCAGGTTCTCGGCGATCTCGGCCACGGCGCCGATCAGCGCCTCCTCGTCGGTGGCGCCGTAGCCGATGCCCGACGGCATGGCGCCGACGAAGAACGGATCGTCGAGGAACAGGGCCACGAACCAGACCGGCACGCCGGTGCGATCGAGCGGCGCCAGCGGGAAGCCGACGATGCGCCCCTCCGGCAGCACGTCGAGATAGGCCCGCACGGGATCCGGGAGCGTCGCAGGCAGCCCTTCGATCCGGCGCTGGGCGCCGAAGCGATAGGGGCGCGGCTCCTTGATCCGCTCGTGGCGGGCGCGGTCGTCCTGGTCGTGAGAGGCGTCTGCGTTGGTCAAGTCGTGTTCCCGTCTACCTCGGACCGCTTCGCCACCCCATCCCGCCCATTTCCCTCATCCTGAGGTGTCGGAGCGCAGCGGAGGCCTCGAAGGAGCCCTCCAGACAGCGCGGCGCCCCCTGGAGCCCTCCTTCGAGGCCCGCTGACGCGGGCAACTCAGGATGAGGGTGGGGGTGGGAAATCTTGGGGGTTGGCTCGGCGGTCGGTCATCCTGTCGTGCGTTCGCTACCGGTGCCCGTAGGCGCAAGCGACGAGTTGCATCGTGTGAAGGTCGCGCAGGGCGGAATAGGCACTGCGCTCCTCGGGCCGGCGCAGGGCCGAGCCGAAGGCCCGCACCTGCTCGGTGAAGGGCGAGCTGTCGGTATCGAAGGCCACCGGCTCGGAACGCCCGGTCGCACCGTCGATGAAAAGCAGCGTGCCGCCGGCCGTCTGGCCCATCGTGTTCTCGGCCACCAGCATGCCCTTGGTGCCGACCACCTCCAGGCGGCGGCGCGGGAGCGCGTCGGGGCAATTGTAGGCGACGTGCAGGCTCGCCAGGGCGCCGCCGGCGGTGCGGCCGATCAGCAGGGCGCCGTCGTCGACGGCGTAGTCCTGGGCGCGGCTCTGGGTCAGGGCGGCGAGGTCGGCGATCGGCTCGTCGAGCAGGAAATCCACGAGGTCGAGACCGTGCGGGGCCAAGTCCATGAGCGCGCCGCCGCCGGCCTGGGCGGCGTCGATCCGCCAGTTCGGCTGGCCGGCCTCAGACCAGTCGCGCCCGAGCCAGCAGGCATAGACAATCCGGATCGCCGTGACGGTCCCGAGCCGCCCGGCCGCGACCTGGGCGCGGATCGCCCGGTGGGCGGGGTGGTGCCGCTGGTCGAAGGCCGTCCCGTAGAAAATTTTTTTGGATTCGACCGCCCGCACGATGGCCTCGGCGTCGGCGAGGGTGGCGGCCATCGGCTTCTCGCACAGGATCGCCTTGCCGGCGGCGGCCAGGGCCTCGACCGCTTCCCGGTGCAGGTGGTTCGGCGTCGCCACGTACACCGCCTCGACCTCGGGCTCCGCGAGGAGCGCGGCGAGGTCGGCATGGGCGCGGGCGCCTTCGCGCTCGGCCGCCGCGCGGCTCTCCGGGTTGGGATCGCTGACCGCCACGAGGCGGTGCCCCGCGGCCCGGATGCCCGGGGCCATGTAGTCGCGGGCGACCCAGCCGTAGCCGACGATGCCCCAGCCGACGGCGTCCATCACCAGCGCTCCGGCAGATCGACGAATTCGCGGGCGCGCACACGCTGCGTCTCGGGTCCGTCGATGCGCCCGTCGAAGGTGATCTGATCGGGGCCGGGCGAGCGCGACGGATAGGTGGCGCGGGGGGCGTATTCGGCCTCGTACCGCTCCGACGGCCAGCAAACGGCGTAGTTGTCGAGGCCGGATACCTGACGACCGCCCTGTGGATATGGCGCGGCCCCCCTCTCCCGTGCGGGAGCGGGCTGGGGTGAGGGGTCCGACCGTTCCGGAGAGGGCGCGAACGCAACGGGCGTCAATGGTGCGCTCGATTCTGAGCCTTCGCGTCCCTCACCCCAACCTGCTCCCGCACGGGAGAGGGGGCGCGCCGCGTCCGTCGCGACCGGCCCGTAAAGGGGATTGAGCCGCACGACGGTGCCGGCCTTCGGCAAGGTCAAGCCGTCCACCACCGCCCGCGGGGCCGGGCGCATGCCGGGGCCGGCCACCACCGAGAACGCCTCGCAGGTCTTCAGCGCGGCCGGCTCCTGCGGGACCGGCGCCCGAGCCTCGACGAGGGCGCGGGTCAGCTCCGCGTCGTCATACACGAGGGCGTCGGGAAAGAGCTCGGCGATCTCCTCGGCCGTGACGGCCCGGCCGGCGGAGAAGCCCGGGCATTCGCGGTTGTGGATGTGGCTGAGCGCCAGCCAGCCGTCGTCGCCGGCATTCTGGCGCAGGTTCTCCAGCAGGGCCGCCTTGTCGTCGAGGAAGTAGAACGCGTCGTTGCAGACGACGAGATCGACCGGCGCGCCCGGGATCGGCCAATGCGGCGAGCCGGCATCGAAGCAGACCAGCTGCGGCCTGGGGCCGACGACCCAGTGGCGGGCGACCCAGAGCTTGGCGAAGACCACGTCGGCGCCGGCGGTCTTGCAGCCGCGGCGTTCCAGCTCGCGCAGGTAATGGCCGATGCCGCAGGCGAATTCGAAGACGCAGCGCGGCTCGTTCCAATGGGCTTCGAGCAGCGTCAGGCCGGCCAGGAAGGTCGGGTCGCTCCAGCGGTGCAGGAAGTAGTCGCCGACCCGGCCCCAGCCGAGCTGGTCGACCGCGTCCCGGAGGGTGGCGTCGCGCCGGTCCTTGATCAGCCGGATGATCCCGGCCGGATCGGCGGGCGGGCCGGTCCACCAATCGTCCTGATCGGCCAGCAGCGCGGCCAGGGCCTCGTCGGGTTCGCCCGCGTCGAGATGG
The DNA here is from genome assembly GCF_022829365.1 of Methylobacterium sp. J-077. Lineage (GTDB taxonomy): Bacteria > Pseudomonadota > Alphaproteobacteria > Rhizobiales > Beijerinckiaceae > Methylobacterium. Next base: position 49,691 of record NZ_JAKSYJ010000111.1, read on the forward strand.
GCCAGCACCCGCTCGATCAGGGCGTCGCGGCCGATCCGCAGGTACGGGATGCCGTCGATGACGGGCCAGCGCGCACCGGTGCCGGCATCCCGCAGGGCGTGCGGCGCGTCGGGCTTGAGCGGGTTGCCGGTCTGCGGCGATCGGAGTTCGAACGGGATCATGGGCTCTCAAGACCGCCCCGTCAGATGGGCGACCGGGTCTGACGGACAACGCGGAATCGGTCCTAAGGGATGCGCATGTCGCGCAGGACACGGTCGTGGAAACCCTTCACCGGTCCGGCATGGACCAGCTCCCACTCGTCGAGCACCGCCGCCATCGTGGTCGAGGCGCCGCGCAGGTGCTGGGCGATCTGCAGGACGCGATCGACGCAATCGGCCGCGTGGAAGGCGCGGCCCTCCGCGGTGGCGTCGTCCGGCAGCACGGCACGCGCCCGCTCGACATGACCGCGCAGCGGCTCGTCCAGTTCGTTCATCGCCCAGGCGGTGGTCACGGCCATGATCGGGCCGAGATGGTCGCCGAGCAGCATCTCGCCGGTGAAGCCGGCATCCGGCATCGCGGCGTTGTGGAAGTGGTGCGCCATGGCGGCCAGGAACACGGTGCCGGGATCGGCCCGGTAGAACGAGCTGAGGCATACGCCGTAGACCGCGACGATCAGGCAATGCTCGGCGTGGTTCTCGGGTGGTTCCAGCAGGATCCGGGCGCGGCCGGGGCAGGTCACGCCCGCCCGCGGCTGTCGAGCGAGCGCCGCCACGAAGGCCGGCAGCGGTCCAGAGCGGCCCGGCGGACGCGGCGCGAGCCGGCCGCGCAGGCGATCCCGCAGGTCCGGATCGAGGGCTTTGGTGACGGCGTCGAAGCCAGCCACCAGCACCGCGGAGGCCGCCGCGTTGGACAACCCCGCCGCCGCCAGGAAGGCGGCGTCGAGATCGCAGAGCCGGGTCGCGGCGAGCGTCGTCGCGGTGATGTCGAGGGCGATATCCTCGGGCGCGGCGCCGCTGGTGAGTAGGCTCCAGCCCTGTGCGAACAGCCGCTCAGCGATCGACCCGTCGCGGCCCGCGGAGCGGACGCGCTTGAGGTCGTTCATCTCGACGAAGAGGTCGCGCAGGGCGGCCGGCGCCGCGGCCTCCGACATCAGTGAACGCCGAGCCAGTCGAGGAGCATCGTTTCCTGCTTGCCGAAGGCGTGCTCCGGCCCGTGGCCGTTCTTCACCATCGGCGCCTTGAAGAAGGTCGAGAGCTGCTCCTGCACGCCGCCGTCGCCGCGCTTGTGCGCCAAGTCGAGCACCCGGGCGATCTCGATGACCAGCGGCGCCGCCAGGATCGAGTCTTTGCAGAGGAAGTTGACCTTGATCTGCATCCGCTGGCCCATGAAGCCGGTGACGTCGATGTTGTCCCAGGCTTCCTTGTCGTCGCCGCGCGGGCGGTAATAGTGGATGTGCACGAGGTGGTCCTCGACCGGGTAGCCGAGGATCGAGTCGAGCACCGTGCCCTTGGTGTTGAGCTTGGACTGCAGCGAGTTCGGGTCGTTCAGGGCCAGCCCGTCGCGGTTACCCAGGATGTTGGTCGAGAACCAGCCGTCGACGTGGAGGGCGCGGGCCTTGAAGGCGGGGGCCAGCACTGTCTTCATCATGGTCTGGCCGGTCTTGCCGTCCTTGCCGGCCACCGGGACGTTCATCTCCGTGGCCAGTTCGAGCAGCGCCGGCACATCGGCGGCGATGCTGGGCGTGAAGTTGGCGTAGGGGATGCCGCTCTTGATCGCCGCATAGGCGTAGAGCATCGCGGGCGAGATCGACTCGTCGCTGGAATCCAAGCCCTTCTCGAAGGCGGCCGAGGAGTTGAGCGTCGGATCGGACAGGTCGGGCCAGCGCTCCGTGGAGGCGAGATTCACCACCACGACCTGATCGAGGTTGCTCTCCTTCTGGAAGCGTCGCAGGTCGCTGGCGATGATCGACACCGCTTCGCGGTGGCCGGCGGCGACGATACGGTTGCTGCCGTCGATGTTCTTACAGAACTTGGCGCTGCCAACTGCCGGCCAGGGCGTGATGCCCTTGAGCGCCTGAGCGCCGTCCTCGATGTCGTCCTTCGACAGAACGCCGTGACCGGACGCGGCCGAGGCGAGATCGTCGCCATTGAGGTCCCAGCCGCCGAACACGAGGTCCTTGTAGTCGGCCAAGCCCGCCACGGAGAGGCCGGCAAGCGGCAGTCCGTCGAGCCGGTTCGAGCCGGATTTGATCATCTCGATGCCGGCGATGGCGGTGGTGGCGACAGCGCCACCCATGCCAACGAAGGCGACGCCGACACGGCGACCGGTCTGCATGCTCATCGGAAAATAATGTCCTTGTGGGGACGCGGGCCGCGTCTCGGAAATGAATAGTCGACCCCCCGGGGCGATATCTAACTGGCCCGTACGTGAGCCGTTCCAAGTCGAATGCGACAACTTCGCGCCTGATCGAGGCCGAGCGCGGCCTCATCGCGGCGTTAAGGCGGCCTCAAAAGGCAGGGTTAACCCTTCGTTGACCGTGCCACGCTTGAATCACGGAGCCGTCCCATTCTGGTCACGGCCGGCGCCGATAGGGCCGCCGCTTCAAAGGACCCGGCCGCCAGACGCCGGGCCGACGCAAGGGACATTCTGAAAAGGACCAGTGATGGGGGTTTTCCCGGAGCCGGCGCGTTGCGCCGACGACGTGAGCCGACTCGTGCCCGGCGCGAGCTTTTGTGAGACGGAGACCGTGGCGTGGCTGCCGCGGGCCGGACGTGGGAATGGGCGCCGGTCACTTCGCCGCATGGGCCGCAACGGACTTCGCCGCCTTGCCGGGACGCTGGCCCTGGGCTTCGTCGCCGGGTTGGGCCTGCCTCAGGCGGCCTTCGCCCCCGCCTTCTTCGCGCAGCCCGCGCAGGCCCATGACCGGATCGACGCTGGTCCGCGCGCAGCGCAGGCGCTCGCCACCGCGGGCGAAACTGGCTGGATGCAGGCGGGCGGATCGGATCAGGGCCTGCGGGCCGGATTTGTGGACGCGGCTCCGGTCGAGCGCGCGGAAGCCTGGACCGGGCTGCCCGTCGAGGACCAGGAGCCGGCGACCGCCGCGCTGATCCAGGACGACCTCGCGGCCCTGCCGCGGGTGACCCAGGAGCAGGGCGAGGACGCGGTCCGGTTCGGCGAGCGCAGCGTGCCGCGCAAGGTGGTCGACACGATCGTGAAGGCCTCCGACGAGGCCGGCGTCGACCCGGTCTACATGATGGCCCTGGCCGACAAGGAATCGAGCTTCGACACCGACGCCAAGGCCGGGACCTCCTCGGCGCAGGGACTGTTCCAGTTCGTCGCCCGCACCTGGCTGGAGATGATCCGCGACTACGGCGCCCGCTACGGCCTGGGCGACGAGGCCGCCGCCGTGAAGGGCCGCGGCGCCGCGATCACCGTCGCGAACGGCCTGCGCGCCCGGGTGCTCGGCCTGCGCAACGATCCCCGAATCGCCGCCCTGATGGCGGCCGAGCTGATCAAGCGCGACCGCGAGCGGATCGAGGCCAAGGTCGGACGGGCGCTCACCACCACCGAGCTGTACCTCGCCCATTTCCTCGGCACCGCCAGCGCCGGGCGATTCCTGTCGCTGTCCTCCGAGAAGCCCGACGAGGTGGCCGGGCGCGAGTTCCGCAGCGCCGCCCGGGCCAATCGCAGCCTGTTCACCGAGAAGAGTGGCGGCAAGCGCCGCAGCCTGACGGTGGCGGAGCTGCACGGGCGGATCGACGACATGATCGACCGCCGCCTGAATCGCTATCAGGGCGTCGCCGCGGTGGCGGGGGCCGCCGACAAGGCACAGGCCCCGACCGAGACCGCAGCCGGCGAGGCCGGACAGGCGCCGGACACCCGTCGCATCGAGGTGACGGAGGCATTGCCTCCGGACGGGGTCTGATCCTCTCCGACGTCAATGCCCGCCTGCGGGGGCGCCGCCGCCGAGCTTGACCGATTTCAGGCTCAGCGCGAGCGGCACCGCGCAGGCGGCGACCAGGCCGAGCGTCCAGAACACGTCGATATAGGCCCAGTAGGCCACCTCGGTCTGGAGCACGCTGCCGATCCAGGCGGTCGCCTGGCCCTGGGCTTCGACGCCGGCATAGCCGTGCTCGGCGAAGTACTGGGTCGCCTGCCGCATGGTCTCCTGGTAGGCGGGCGCCGCCGGGTTGACGCTCTCGACCAGCCGGCTCTGATGGAACTGGCTGCGATAGGCGAGGATGTTCTGGGCGAGCGAGACGCCCAGCGAGCCGCCGACGTTGCGGGCGACGTTGATCAGGGCCGAAGCCTGATCGGTCTGGTCCTTGCGCAGGCCCTCGTAGGAGGCCGAGGTGATCGACAGGAACACCATCGGCAGGCCGATGCCGATATAGACCCGCGACCACGCGAAGAACGCGAAGGTCGTGGTGCCGTTGAGCCGCGTCAGATCGTACATCCCGAGCGCCACGATGGTCATGCCGGCGGCGATCAGCCATTTCGGCTGCACGTAGGCCGAGGCGCGGCCGGTGAGGAACATCATCACCACCGTGACGATGCCGCCCGGGCCGAGCACGAGGCCAGACAAGGTGGCGGTGTAGCCGTAATATTCCTGCGTGATCTGCGGGATGAACTGCGTGGTTGAGATCAGGATCGCACCGGTGAACATCATCACCAGGAAGCAGGAGCCGAACTGGCGATTGCCGATCAGGCTCAGGTCCACCGCCGGGTTCTTCTTGTTCAGCAGCCACGGGATCATGGCGATGAACGAGACTACCATCAGCACGCCGGACACGTTCATCAGGGTCGAGGTGCCGAACCAGTCCTTCCGCTGGCCCTCGTCGAGGATAACTTCGAGCGAGCCCAGGAACAGGGCGACCAGCAGAAAGCCGACGATGTCGAACCGGATGCCCTTGCGCACCAGGGCGCGGCGCTCCTTCTTGGCGGCGTCGCTGTCCTCGATCAGCCAGTACATCAGCCCCAGCGCGATCACGCCGATCGGGCCGTTGATCAGGAAGCACCAGTGCCAGGAGGCGTTGTCCGAGAGCCAGCCGCCGAGAGTCGGGCCGATCACCGGCGCGACCACGATCGCGACGCCGTAGAGCGCGAAGGCTTGGCCCCGCTTCTCGGGCGGGAACGAATCGGCCAGGATCGACTGCGCCAGCGGGGCCATGCCGCCGCCGCCCAGCCCCTGCAGCACCCGGAACAGCAGAAGCGACTCGAGGCTCCAGGCGAAGCCGCACAGGATCGACGCGATCGTGAACAGCCCCACCGACCACATGAAGAACGCCTTTCGGCCGTAGCGCTTGGCCAGAAAGCTCGACGCGGTCAGCGTGATCGCGTTGGCTACTAGGTAGCTGGTCACCACCCAGGCCGCCTCGTCGGGCCCGACCGCGAGGCCGCCGGAGATGTAGCGCAGTGCGACGTTGGCGATGGTGGTGTCGAGCACCTCCATGAACGTCGCCAGCGCCACCACGCCGGCGATCAGCCAGGGATTGTGACCGCCCGGCGCCTTATCGGAGGATGCCTTTCCGGCGGTTGCCCGGCCTTTGCCGGCCATCGCGGTCACCGCACCGTGACGGTGGGCACGATCGACATGCCGGGGCCGATCGCGACGTCCGTCGGCCAGTCCTTGACCACGATCTTGACCGGGATGCGCTGCGTGACCTTGACGTAGTTGCCGGTGGCGTTCTGCGCCGGCAGCAGGCTGAAGGCGGTGCCCGAGCCAGGCTGCACCGAGGCCACCGTGCCGTGGATCTTGCGGTCCGGATAGGCGTCGATGCTGATGTCGACCGGCTGCCCGGGCCGCATGTCGGTGATCTGCGTCTCCTTGTAGTTCGCGGTCACCCAGATGTCGTCGGGCACGAACATCGACAGGCTCTGGCCGGCCTGGGCGAATTCACCGATGCCGCCGGACAGGCGCACGACGCGGCCGGACTGCACGGCCCGGATCGTGGTGTAGCCGAGGTTCAATTCGGCCTGCTCGACCTGTGCCTTGTCGCGGGCAAGCTGGGCCTGCGTCGAGGCCTTCTGCGCCTCGAGGGAGCCGATCTGCTTCTGCGCGGCGACCACGCTGGCATTGGCGCTCTGCAGCGCGGCCTGGCGCTGCTGTAGTGTCGAGGTCGCCGATTGGGATTGCTGGACCGAGCCCGAACCGCGGTCGGCGAGGTCCTTGTAGCGGGCCGCATCCTCCTGGGCGAATTTCAGCGCCGCCTCGGCGGTGGCGACCTGCGCCTTGGACACGTCGATATTGGCGTATTGAGCCTGGATCTGGGCGTCGATGTTCTTGATCGCGGCCTCGTCGGCCACGACCTGCGCCTTCGCCTGATCGAGGGCGATCTCGTAGTCGCGCTGGTAGATCTGGAACAGCACCTGCCCGGCCTCGACATGCTGGTTGTCGGTTACCGGGACATCGACGAGGTAGCCGCCCACCTTCGGCTGAACCGAGATGCTGCGCGCATCGACGAACGCGTCGTCGGTGCTCTCGTAGGGGTGCATGTACAGCAGCCAGTAGAAGAACACGCCGACGCAGAGGGCGAGCACCGCGAGGCCCCCGAACAGGAACGCCAAAGGGTGGCGGCGCAGGATATTCGGACGCTTTTCCTCATCCTCCGGCTCACCGTCCTGCGCTGGCTCTTCATCCGGGGCGCTCTGGCCTTCGTCGCCCTCTTGGGCCGGCTTGCGCGCCGTCTCGCCATCCGGGCTGGCGCCGCCGCGGCCGAGATCCAGGATATCGCGGTCGGGCGCCTCGGGCCGGCCCTCGACCGGCAGCGGGCGTGACACGGGCTCGGCAGCCTGCCGCTGATCGTCAAACATGGCGTCTCATCACCACCGGATGGACCGGCCGCCCTGCGGCGGCCGGGCTGTACTCGTGCCCGCCTCGGTCAGCAAAAGTCGGCGACCGCGCCAAGGTTCCGCCCGGCGCGCGGCCACTTGCAGGAACGCTTGTCGCAGTGCAGCGTTCTGCGGGCGGTTTATCCGGGCACCGCATGCGCGCCCAGCGCGTTTCGGAGTTCCGCCATGACCAGCACCCCGTCCCCGACACCGCAGAGCCCAGGCGTCGGTTCGACCGCGACGTCGCGCTCCGGAATCCCCCTCGCCGGCACTGCGCGCCTCGACGCGATGAGCGCCGCGCTCGCCCGGAACTGGTGGCTCGTCGCCCTGCGCGGCGTCATCGCGATCCTGTTCGGCATCGTGGCCTTCGCGGCGCCCGCGGCCTTCGTGCTGTCGCTGGTGCTGCTGTTCGCCGGGTACACGCTGGTCGACGGCATCGTCGCCATCGTCGGAGCGGTGCGGGCCGCGCAGCGGCACGAGCGCTGGGGCTTCCTGCTCGTCGAAGGCATCGTCGACATCGTCGTGGCCGTGGCCGCCGTCCTGGTGCCGGGAGCCGCGGTCTGGGCGTTCGTGCTGCTGCTGGCCGCCTGGGCGCTCGTGACCGGCGCCCTGATGATCGCCGCCGCCTTCCGGCTGCACCTCCATTACGGGCGCTGGTGGCTGGGGCTCGGCGGCCTCGTCTCGATCCTGTTCGGGATCGCGCTGATCCTGGAGCCGGGCATGTCGGCCCTGGTCCTGACTTGGTGGATCGGCGCCTACACCTTCGCGTTCGGCGTGCTCCTGCTGATCCTCGCGTTCACGCTGCGCAGCCGCCACGGAGCCGTGGGACCGGTCGTCGGGCGGTAGACCGGGCCGCGTGGCGCGCGTCACACGGTCGAGCCTGAAGACCAGCGTCATCCCTTTGTCGGTGGGACTTGCAGCCGAATGCAGCATAGAACCTGCCGTCGACCGGAACGGCCGGTCCCGGAACATGCATCGCGATGACGCCAGACGCGCCGGAGCGCGCCCCGATCGATCCGGGTCCCGCACAGGGTCCCGGACCCGACACGCCGGACCCGCGCCGGGCGGCCCACGAGGCCGGACGCGCCGCCCGCGACTTCTTTCGCCACCTGTGGATTCTGGTCGCCGCCGCCGGGCGCGGGCTGCTGCGCCTCTGGCAGTCGGGTTTCGCGCGAACCGCCGGCGTCCTGACGCGCAAGCGCGACCGCGTGCCGCCTGTCGCGGCCGCCCGGCCTGCCGTGGCGGGAACTGCGATGCGCCCCGCTCCCGGCGCTGCGCCCTTCGGCCGCCTGCGGCGCCGGCCCGTGCTGCTGGCCGTCGGCGCCGCGATCCTGCTGCCCACCCTGGCGCTGGCGATCTACCTGCTCGCCGCCCTCCTGACCCTGCCGCCCCTCGGCGGCGCCGTCGTCGATACCGGCCAGCGTGCCATCACCGTCGAGGCCGATGACGGCCGGGTCTTCGCCACCCGGGGCAGCTTCCGCGGCCAGAAGCTCACCGCCGCCGACCTGCCCAAGCACCTCGCCCAGGCGATCGTGGCGATCGAGGACCGGCGCTTCTACAGCCATTGGGGCATCGACCTGCGCGGGCTGGCCCGCGCCGCGTGGCGCAACGCCCTGGGCGGCGGCGTCCGCGAGGGCGGCTCGACGATCACGCAGCAATATGTCCGCCTGACCTCGCTGAACCAGGAGAAGACGCTCTGGCGCAAGGTCCAGGAGGCGTTCCTGGCGCTCCGGGTCGAGACCACGATGAGCAAGGACGAGATCCTGCTCGGCTATCTCGACGCCGCCTATTTCGGCGCCGGCGCCTACGGGGCGGACGCGGCGGCCCGGCGCTATTTCGGCAAGCCCGCCAAGGCGCTGACCCTGCCCGAGGCCGCCATGCTGGCCGGGCTGGTGCGGGCGCCGTCGCAACTCGCCCCGACCCGCAACCTCGGCGGCGCCAAGGAGCGGGCCGACGTGGTGCTCCAGGCCATGGTCGAGACCGGCGCGATCACGCAAGCCGAGGCCGACGCGGCGCGCAAGCAGAGCGTGACCCTGAAGTCGCCGCCCGAGGCGCCGCCGGGCACCAACTACTTCCTCGACATGATCGCGGGCGACGTGAAGCGGCTGGCCGGCACCGACGGCGACATGACCGTGCGCTCGACCCTCAACCTCGACCTGCAGAGCCTGGCCGAGGGCGTCGTCGCCCGCCGCCTCGACAAGGACGGGGCCAAGCGCAAGGTCGGCCAAGCCGCCATGGTGGTGCTGTCGAAGACCGGCGCGATCCTCGCCATGGTCGGCGGCCGGGACTACGAGGACAGCCAGTTCAACCGCGCGGTCCAGGCCAAGCGCCAGCCGGGCTCGCTGTTCAAGCTGCTGGTCTATCTCACGGCCTACGAGCAGGGCCTCACCCCTGAGACCGTGATGGACGATCGCCCGGTGCGGATCGGCGACTGGGAGCCCGAGAACGACGACGGCCGCTATCGCGGCCCGGTGCCGCTGCGGACCGCCTTCGCGCTCTCGATCAACACGGTGGCGGCCCAGCTCGGGCAGGAGGTCGGCATCCCGGCGGTGATCGCCACCGCGCGCAAGCTGGGGATCCAGTCCGAGCTGCCGAACGTGCCGAGCCTCGTCCTCGGTTCCGGCACCGTCAGCCTGCTGGAGATGACCCGCGCCTACGGCTCGGTGCTCTCCGGGCGCGTGCCTCTCCAGAGCTTCGGCATCCACGCGATCCGCGGCGCGGCCCCCCAGCCGCTCTACGTTCGTGCCGACCCCGCGCCGACCGCCCAGCTGGCGCAGGAGCCGCGCCAGATGATGCTCGATTCGCTCCAGGCGGTGGTCGAATCCGGGACCGGCCGGGCGGCGCGGGTGCCGGGCCAGATCATCGGCGGCAAGACCGGCACCAGCCAGGATTTCCGCGATGCCTGGTTCGTCGGCATGACCCCGGATCTCGTGGTCGGAATCTGGGTCGGCAACGACGACGACAAGCCGATGAACCGGATGTTCGGCGGCGAGATGCCGGCGGGCATCTTCCACGATTTCGTGCAGCGGGCCTCCGCGCAGCTCGCCAAGGGCAAACCGCGTCCCTCGGCGGAGCGGGCCGAGCCCGCGCCGGCCGCCGCGCCGGCGCAGCCGCCGACCCCGGTGGCGTCCGCCGAGATCCGGGGCGTGCCCGAGGTGATCGACACCGGGACCCTGTCGCTGCGCGGGCGGACCGTGCATCTGCTCGGTGTCGTGGGCGAGCGCGGCCACCTCGCCCGCCAGCTCGCGAGCTACCTGCGCCGCCGCGAGGTGGTCTGCAGCCTGTCCGAAGACGCCACCGGCCGCTGCCGAATCGAGGGCGACGACCTCGCCGCCCTGATCCTGACGGCGGGCGGCGCCCGAGCCGCGGAGGATGCGCCCCCGGACCTCCTCGGCGCCGAGGAGCAGGCCCGGGCCGAGCGCGTCGGCCTGTGGGGACGGTGACGGTCTACCGGGTGCCGAGCTTGGCGAGCGTCAGCGGGTCGGGCTCCCCGCCGAAGTACTTGGCCAGCGCCGCCGCAAATGGTGGCGCGTCCGGCGCGGCCCGCGCGAACAGCGTCATGCTGGAACGGAATTTCATATCGTCGGGCGCGCCGAAGATCGCGTGCGCCGAGCGCCCGGTGACGCCGTTCACCGCCTCCGTGCAGGCGCGCAGGCGTGGGCCGAGAACCGGATGGGCGAGATAGGCTGTGGCCTCGTCGCGGGAGCCGATCGCGTAACGCTGCGCCATCAGGCTGGAACCCAGGCCGGCGATCTGCGGGAAGATGAACCACATCCAGTGGCTGCGCTTCTCCCCGGCCCGCAGCTCGGCGAGCGCCCGCTCGTAGACCCCCTCCTGCGCGGCGACGAAACGGTCGAGATGGTACGGTTCGGCCATGGTCCCGCTCCGGTCTGCCCGGGATCAACCCGGTCGCGGCCGTTCGGATGCGCGCGGCCGACGCGCCGCAGCGGATCGTGTAAGCATCACCCGATGCTCGGTACGCTCCTCGGCTTCATGATCGCCAACCCGGCGACGAGCCACGCCCTCACGGCACTGCTCGAGACGGCCGGAGTCGCCGCCGCGATGATCGGGCTGCGGACGCCCCGCCCCGAGGCGACGGCGGCCTTGGTCGTCTCGACCTATTACTTCGGCCGCGAGGCCGGGCAGCGCGAGCACGACATCAAGCATGCCGGCTGGGACGCCGTTCAGGCGCATCTGGGCGCTGAATTCCTGTACGGCTGGGCGCTGCCCAACCTCCAGCAATGGGTAGCGCCGACCTGCGCCGCCTGGGCCGTCGCCGCAGCGATCTTTCTGATGCGCAGACGCCTGACACAAAAGCGCTAGCGGCAGCGCTGTCAGGATGTTCGACCCGGGATGTCCCGTCGGCCGTCAAGGATAGGTCTTCGCAGCCGCAGATCGATCGAACTCTTTGGCATTCCGGGGCCGCGACGCGGAGCCCCGGTATGACGGGATTGGTGCCGAAACGACAGGGCTCGTTCCAAATCACGGGACGACTGGCTCTCCAGATGCCTTCGCCACTTCCGCCTTGCATCAGGCCGGCGTCTCCCGCCGTTCCCTGCGACGCGCATTCTTTCGATGGGCCGGATGCCACTTCGTCAGAATGCGCTCTAATGACAGGGAATGCCGGCATCCGCAGGCGACATGCCGCGCGCCAGCCGGCGCCCGACATGGAACAGGACCTTCTCGATCAGCGCCACGGTCAACGGATCGCCGTCGTGCTGCGCGAGATGATAGGCGACGAGCAGGTTGTCGCTGATGTCGCCGAGCAGGTCCGACGCATCGCTCAAGGCCTCGGCGGATAGCGGCTCCGGCGCGGGTGCAGCGGCCGGACGCGCCTGCGCCGCCTGCGATCCTTCGATGACTTGCCGCGCCGATTCGATCATCGCCAGCAGCTCCAGGCGCGCGGCGTCTTCGGGCGTATCGTTACGCATGGTTCTGGCCCCCCAACCACCTCCAAACTGCACCTACAGGTTGCGATCCGTCAACCGGCCGCATGCACATCTTTGCGGCAAAAGGCGATCGAGGCACGATTGTCGCAGGACGATGCTGAATAGATTTCGATCAATACAACAATCAAGACGAAGACTATACAACCGAAAGGTGCATAAGCAATCGCCGCCGTGTGCCGCCGAACCGCACGGCATTCGCGGCTGAAACACAAGAACGCCCCCGCGAAGATATCCGCGGGGGCGTCGATCTTTGTCGGTGCGGGCGAAGAACGCCCGCGAACCGTTACTTGATCAGGGCGAGCAGCGCCTTGCCGGCCTTGGAGTTCAGCTCCTTGGCGTCGAGGGTACCGTCGCTATCCGGATCCGCCGCCTTGAATCGGGCGTCCACGGCAGCGAGGTATTCCTTCTTGTCGATGGTGCCGTCGTTGTCCGGATCGGCCTGCTTCAGCCCGGCCTTGCTCAGACGGCCCTTCAGCTCCTTGGTGTCGAGGGTGCCGTCGGAATCCTTCTCCAGGCGGTCGAAGGTCGCCGAGGCCACGGCCTCCACTTCCTTGAGATCGACGGTGCCGTCATTGTCGGTGTCGATCATCTTGACGGCACTGGCACCGCTCACCGGCTTGGCCAGTGCGGCTGGCACGGCAAGACCGGAGACGGCGAACGCGACCGCCGCGAAACCACTGATGAAACGAAGTGCCATTGCCAAATGCTCCCGAAACATGATGCGCGATCTTCCTAGTCGCGCCCCGGCTTTGCCGCAAGCGCGAAATTGGCCGCGCAACGCAGCCATCCGAAAGGTGGAGACGCGAAAAAGGGGCCGGCGAATGCCGACCCCTCTCAACATCGGCAGTTTACGCCGTGCTGTCGTCAGACCAACTCAATAGCCGTAGCCGCGGCGGACCGCCGGGCGGTCGTCCTCGAAACGCTCGCGGCGATACATCCGGTCGTCGTAGGCGCGGTCGCGATCCCGGCGATAGTCCTCGCGGCGGAAGTCGCGTTCCCGCTGGCCGCGGGAGCGGAGATCGACGCTGGGGCCGTCGGGTCCGATATCGATGCGCTGAGCCGAAGCGGGAACGACGGTCGCGAGGGAGGCGGCCAGGATGGCGCCGGCGAGCAGGGTCTTCATGGGACACTCCTTCGTGCGTTGGAGGCCCAACACAGTCCCGTGAGGATCGTTCCCGATTCGCGACAGGCTATCCCCACAGCATCGCAGAAATCCGACCGGTGTCAGGCCAGGGTCGACAGATCCTGAAACCAGTGCTGCGCCTGGACATAGTTCTTCACCCGCGGCGACAACGCGTGCGGATTGGTGTCGTGTACCACCCAGACTTGCACCGCGTCGTCGACAACGATCTCGTGGATGCGCGCCAGAAGCTTGTTCTGTTCATCCGGGTCCAGGCTCGCCTTAACCTTATCGCAGAGGGCATCGACCTCGGGATTGCGGTAGTGGCTCCAGTTCACGCCCCCCGGGGCGATCTGCTTCGAATCGTAGAAGCGCAGGATCGCGTAGAACGGATCCGAGGTGACGTAGGCGATGTTGCCGGCGGTGATGCCCTTGAGGCTCGGATCCGCCGCGCCCTGGCGCCAGGCCGTGTAGGCTACTTCCAGCTCCACCGTCTTGAACTCCACCTGGATGCCGATCTCGGCCCAGCTCTGCTGGACGAACTCGTTGATCGGCAGGGACAGCATCTGCCCGGTCCCGCCGGTGGGGATCATGATCGTGGTCTTCATCGGGTTCTGCACCGAGAAGCCCGCCTCCTGCACCAGTTTGCGCGCCTGATCGACGTCGGTCTTGATCTGGAAGCTCGGCTTGCCGAACCACGGGCTCGAGGCCTGCATCTGGCCGACCGCGGGTTGCGCGAGGCCGCCCAGCAGCTGGACGACGCCCTCGCGGTCGATGGCGAGGTTGGCGGCCTTGCGCAGGCGCAGATCCCGCCAGGGCGAGCCCTCCAGCATCGACAGGTGGTAGTTCCAGACATGCGGGGTGTCGTTGCCGACGACCCGCATGCCGGACGCCTTCAGGCGCGGTACCGCGTCGGGGGCCGGCGCCTCGATCAGATCGACATTGCCGGAAAGGAGCGCGTTCACCCGGGCGAGATCCTCGGGCACGCAGGTCAGCGTCAGCTTGGCGAGCTTCGGTACTCGCTTGGGGTTCCAGTAGCCGGCATTCGGCAGCAGCTCGAGGCGGACCCGGGGGACCAGCTGGCCCATCTTGAACGGACCGGTGCCCGAGGGCTGGAACGCGTACTTCGCCCAGTCGCGCCCGACCGCCTCGTATTGCGCGGGCGAGGAGATCAGGAACCAGAGCATCTGGTAGGGGAACAGGCTGTCGGGGTTCTTGGTGGTCACTTGGACGGTCTTGGCGTCGAGCTTCCGGTAGCTCGCGACCCCCGGCAGCCGCGGGCGGACCTGGGCGGCCTGCCGCTGGTCGAAATGCGGCGCCTCCTTGTTGAGGACCTTGTCGAAGTTCCAGATCACCGCGTCGGCATCGAAGGCCGAGCCGTCATGGAATGTCACGCCCTCGCGCAGGTGGAAGATCCAGACCTTCGGATCTGCCTTGTCGACCTCCCATGCGGTGGCGAGGCCGGGGATCATCGTGCCCGGCCGGTCGGCAATGTCGAGGTCCCAGGCGACCAGGGGGTCGTACAGGGTCAGACCGGTGAACTGGTAGCCGCCGGCGCCGCGGTCCGGCTGGCCGGTGGTGAGCGGCAGGTCGGTCATCGAGATGCCGTAGGTCAGACTGCCGGCCCCCGCGCCCTGCGCGCCGGCCCGGCCCGCCGGACCCAGTGCCGCCAGGGCGGCGCCCCCGGCCATGAGCGCGCGGCGTGTCGGCTTGATCGGGTCCATCGTGTCTCTCGGCAGAAGGGGCGCGCCGCCCGTCAGCGCCCTCCTCCGTCGAGAAGTACCGCCGCCGGCTGCATACGGTATCTTGCATGCATCGTGCCCAACGCCGCGGCGGCCGGTATTCCTAACCTCAGCCCGCCCAGACCTGGCCGGGCCTCAGGGCCAGGAACCGCTCGGGGGCGATGCCCTGCGCGTCCAGCGCCGCCGCCAGCGCCTCGACGGGCTGCTCGATCCCCTCGTCGGTGAGCTGGAAGGTGCCCCAATGGTGGCCGAGCGCCTGCGCGGCCCCGAGGAGCGCGAACGCCTCCACGGCCTCGGCCGGGTTCACGTGCTGCGCCTGCATGAACCAGCGCGGCTCGTAGGCGCCGATCGGCAGCGTCGCCAGGCGGGGCGCCCCGAACCGGGCGCGGATGTCGCGGAACAGGCCGCCGTCGCCGAAGCCGGTATCGCCGACATGGTAGTGGACGCCCTGGGCCGAGGTGATCACGAAGGCGCACCACAGGGCCATGCGCCGGTCCTTCACGCCGCGGGCGGACCAGTGGTTGGCCGGCACCAGGTGCACGGCGAGCCCGTCGCCGAGATCCACCGACTCGTCCCAGTCGCGGGTCTCGACATGCATCGTGTCGTCGTAGTTGCGCAGGATCGTATCGTTGCCGAACGGCGCCACGATCAGCGGCTGATGGGCCTGCCAGATCCGGGCGAGGCTCGGCCCGTCGAGATGGTCGTAGTGATTGTGGGTGATCAGCACGGCGTCGATCGGGGGCAGGTCGCCGAACGCAATCCCCGGCGGGTTGACCCGCTTGGGTCCGGCGAACCGGACCGGGCTGGCGCGCTTGGCGAAGACCGGATCGATCAGGATGTTGCGGCCGGCGACCTGCACCAGGTAGCTCGCGTGGCCGATCAGCACGACCCGCAGCGAGCCGCTGCGCTCGGGCGGGCGGTCGGCGGGAAACGGGCTCGGGTAGCTCTTGGGCCAGGGCTCGCGCTGGCGCTTCGCCTGCCAGCGCAGCACGTCCGGCAGCGACGTGTCCGTCGCCTGATCCGGCAGGAAGAACCGCAGCCCGTCGAAATGACCGGATTTCGGGCCGCGGTAATACGGGTTCTTGCCGCGGCGGTGGGCGGCATAGCCGACGCCGCCGAGCGTCATCACCGTGGCCGCACTCGCGACCGTGAGCAGGCTGCGCCGTTTCATGAAATGGGAGATGGCCGTCAAGGCGCCGTGGTCAAGCTCTCCCGGCCGCGACGGGGAGCCTCAGGGCCGCCTTGGCCTTACTCCACGGCCTCGGCCGCGAGCGACAGGCGGGCGCGGAACACCACCTTGCCGACCGTGTCGCGCACGCAGGCGACGTAATCCTGGCGCTCGACATCCGGCAGCATGTCGCGGGCGATCGCCGACATGATCCGGGTGACTTTGGCGCGGGCCGCCGGCAGGTCCGGCAGGTCGAAGCCGACCTCGTCGCGGACCGGCTGGGAACCGTCATGGAGATCGATGAAGAAGCGAGGCATCGGCGCGCAGCGTCTCATGAGTGGTAATTCGCTGATATCAGTGCGCAAATTGTGGTTAATAGAGCGTTACCTGCCTCGAATAGACGCCTATAACCGTCCTACAAATCAGGAGCGCCAGCGCAGTTCGCGCCGCTCCAGAGGGTTCTCGAACGGCCGGCCGGCACGGGCCGATTCCAGGGCCTCGCGCTTGAGCCGGAAATACCATTGCGAGGGCAGATCGCCCTGGCCGAACAGCACCATGGTCGGCTTGCGGTCGAGGCCGTCCTGGGCGTGCTGAAGCACCTGCTGGTCCTGGGTCAAGAACTGCCGCATCAGCGGCCGGGCGACGGGCTTGAGCAGGTTCAGCGCCGGCATGCTCCAGTAGAGGGCGTTGGTGAGCAGGGTGCGGTCCGGCGTCAGCGGCGTCGCGAAGGTGTAGTTGGCTACGCGCTTCGCGCCGGCGCGGATGCGCTCCAGGCGCACGCCGGGCAGCCGGAACTCGATCTCGACCTCGGGCACGCCGCCGAGCAGGCGGTAGACCGGCGAGCTCGTCGTGGTGGCGTGGCTGGTCATGACGAAGCCGTGCGGCACCGGCTGGAAGGTCTTCACCTTCTCGCGCAGCTGCTTCGAGGGTCGGAACCACCAGCTGTCATGCACGAAGGCGACATGCCCGGGATCGACCAGGCTCAAAGTGGTGAGGTCGTAGGAGGCCTCGACCACGAGTTCGACGACCAGAGAGCCCGCCGGCTCGAAATCCAGCTCCGGCACGGCAGGCACGTCACCACCAGCGGGGCCGAGATGCGGGTTGACCCAGAGGAACCCGGCGCTCTCGCAGACCGGGAAGCGCTGGACCTGGATGCGGGAGAAATCCGCGGCATCGTGCTCGGACAGGGTCGGCACGTCGCGGCAGCGCCCGTCCGTGCCGAAGCGCCAGCCGTGGAACGGGCACATCAGCGTGTCGCCGTCGAATCGCCCCTTGGACAGGGCCATGCCGCGATGCGGGCAGCGGTCGCGGAGCGCGAACGCGGTGCCGTCCGGGGCGCGGCCCAGCACGATCTGCTCGCCGTTCAGCTCCACGGCGCGAAGCCCGGTGCGGCCGATGCTGCGGGATTGGCCGACGCAGTACCACGCGTTGCCGAGGGGCTGGCGCATGGCCTCCGGATCGAGGGCGGCGTCCTCGGGCGGACGCGGCAGGGACGTGACGGGCGCGTTCAAAGGGTGTTCGGGCTGACCTCGGTGCGCCCGTCATACGCCCGGCGACCGGGGGGAGGAAGCACGGATGCAGGGAGGACAAACGGGCGCAGCCGCGGGGCTTCACAAGTGGGCAGGAGCCACCTACCTTCGCGTCACCCGCAACGAACGAAAGGAGGTGATCCAGTGTCTCATTGTCATCAGCCGTCAGTCTCGGCTTACCGGACCTGGACCGTCGCCTCCGGCGTGTCGATCTAAGACGCGTCAGAGCCCCGATTTCGGGACAGTTCCGCCAGACATGACGGTTCGGCAATGGAAGGGCCACCCTCGCGGGTGGCCCTTCGGCTTTTCAAGCCTTGAATGTTCAGCGCTTCGGCGCCTGGAACAGCGGCTGCGCCAGGGCCTCGGTCCGCGCCCGCCACAGGTCGCGCTCCTCGCGCAGGCCATCGCGCTCGGCCGCGATGGCGTGGCGCTCGGCCCGCAGCGCGTCGCGCTCGGCGACGGCCCGGTCGCGCTCGATCCGCATGTGCTCGCGCTCCTGGCGGAACCGCTCGCGCTCGCTCCGGAATTCTTCGCGCTCGGCGCGAACCTCTTCCTGCTCGGCGCGCAGATCCTCGATCGAGCCGATCTCCTCGCGGATATGCTCCCGGAGCGCCCGCATCTCCTCGGCCAGGATTGCCTGAAGCTCGTCCTGGCGCTCGGCCTCCAGCCGCAGCTTGGCCTTGAGCATCATGTTCTCGGCCATCAGTTCGGACACGTCCGCATCCTCCGCGACCGCGCCGACCCCGTCGGGCTGCGCCACCAGCCGGGGCGACCACGCCGCCTCGGCACCGCGGGGGGCCTTGATCTCCGGGGCCGCCTCGTGCGGGCGATCGTCGCCGCGCGGCTCGGCCGGGCTGTGGGTCTTCATCGTCGCGAGCCAGTCCCGCAGGGGACCGGGGGCGATGCGGCTGCCGGTCTCGTTCGGCGGGAAGGTGCGGGCGGGTTCCGACATCGGCGGTCGTCCTGAACGGGTGCTGCCCGATCAGAGTCCCAACATGCTTAACGATCCGTAAAAGTTAACGGCCGGCCGTCGTCTCAACCATGAGATGGTTCATGGGCGGGAGACCGAAAATTGACTTTTCCGGCTGTTGCCGCTACGCCCCGCGCCTCCGATCCGTAGCAGATCGTCACGACACGAAGCCGCCCGGCCCATGAGGCCGGAGGTCAACGCCCGACAGCGCGTCCGCGCCCTCGGGCGCGATCTGTGTTGGGCCGATCCGCTGCGTCGGGATCCGCCGGTCGAGGCTTTCGCATGACCCGAGACGATTTGAACATCGCGGACGCGATCAACGAGACCTGTCCCTGGTCGGGCAAGCCGATCTCGGCCGATTCGCTGACACTCTATAGCGGCGCGGTGGTCGGGTTCTGCAATCCGGATTGCCGGGACAAGTTCGCGAGCGCCGTGCGCAGCTTCGAGGCAGCCCTCCAGGCGCGCCGCGTCGAGCGCGCCGGCCTCGAGCAGTAAGCGCGGGTCCGAAAACCATGTTCGAAGGCCTGTCCGACCGCCTCTCCGGCATCCTCTCGGGGCTCACCCGCCGGGGCGCCCTGACCGAAGCCGACGTCACCGCGGCGATGCGCGAGGTCCGCCGCGCCCTGCTGGAGGCCGACGTGGCCCTGGAGGTCGTGCGCGGCTTCACCGACCGGGTGAAGGAGAAGGCGGTCGGCGCCGTCGTGCTCAAGTCGGTCACCCCCGGCCAGATGGTCGTCAAGATCGTCAACGACGAGCTGGTGGCGATGCTCGGCACCGATGCCGAGGTGATCGATCTCAATGCGCCTGCCCCGGTGCCGATCCTGATGGTCGGCCTCCAGGGCTCGGGCAAGACCACCACCACCGCCAAGATCGCCCGGCGCCTGTCCGAGCGTGAGAAGCGGCGGGTGCTGCTCGCCTCCCTCGACACCCGCCGCCCGGCCGCCATGGAGCAACTCGCGGTGCTGGCCAAGCAGGTCGGCGTCGAGAGCCTGCCGATCGTGGCCGGCCAGTCGGCGGTGCAGATCGCCAAGCGCGCCATGGAGGCCGCCCGGCTCGGCGGCTTCGACGTGGTGATGCTCGACACCGCCGGCCGGACCACGGTCGACGAGGCCCTGATGGTCGAGGCGGCCGAGGTGAAGGCCGCGACCCGGCCGCATGAGGTGCTGCTGGTCGCCGACGCGCTGACCGGCCAGGACGCGGTCAACACCGCCCGCGCCTTCGACGAGCGGCTCGGCGTCACCGGCATCGTGCTCACCCGCATGGACGGCGATTCCCGCGGCGGCGCGGCGCTGTCGATGCGCGCCGTCACCGGCAAGCCGATCAAGCTCGTCGGCACCGGCGAGAAGGTCGACGCGCTGGAGGAGTTCCATCCGTCCCGCGTCGCCAACCGCATTCTCGGCATGGGCGACATCGTCTCCCTCGTCGAGAAGGCCGCCGAGACCATCGACCACGAGCAGGCGCTCCGCACCGCGGAGAAGATGCGCAAGGGCAAGTTCGACTTGGAGGATCTCTCCATGCAACTCGCCCAGATGGAGAAGATGGGCGGCATCGGCGGCCTGATGGGCATGCTGCCCGGCATGGGCGCGATGAAGAAGCAGGTCGAGGGCGCCAATCTCGACGAGAAGATGTTCAAGCGTCAGCGGGCGATCATCTCGTCGATGACTCCGCACGAGCGCAAGAACCCGGACCTGCTGAAGAATTCCCGCAAGAAGCGCATCGCGGCGGGCTCGGGCGTCGACGTCTCGGAGATCAACAAGCTCCTGAAGATGCACCGGACCATGGCCGACATGATGAAGGCGATGGGCTCGGGCAAGCGCGGCATCGGGCAGGCGCTTGGCTCGATGTTCGGGCTTGGCGGCGGAGGCGGGATGCCGGGTGGGATGCCGGGCTTGCCGCCTGGAATGCCCGAGCCGACCCCGGAGCAGATCGCCCAGCTCGAAAAACAGTTCGGTGGCAAGCTGCCGCCGATGCCGCCGGGCCTGGGCGGGGGCGGTCTGGGCGGTATGCCGAAGATGCCGGGGCTTCCAGGCCTCGGCGGTCCGAAGCTGCCCGGACTCGGCGGCTTCATGCCGGGGAAGAAGAAATGAGCGTGCTGGCGGCCCAGGCGGTCGATCCCGAACTCGCGCGCCTGCGCGACAGCATCGACAATTTCGATGCGGCGCTGATCCATCTGCTCGCCGAGCGCTTCCGCTGCACGCAGCGGGTCGGCGAGCTCAAGGCCCGAAAGGGGATCCCCCCTTCCGATCCGGACCGGGAGGCGCGTCAGGTCGCCCGGCTCCGCAAGCTCGCGGTCGACGCCAAGCTCGACCCCGATTTCGCCGAGAAGTTCCTGGCCTTCGTGGTCAAGGAAGTCATCCGGCACCACCAGACGATCGCGGCCAACCATGCGCCGTCGGTCGAAGAACAGAGAAAGTCTTAAACCAATGGCCCTGAAGATCCGTCTCACCCGTGGCGGCGCCAAGAAGCGTCCGTACTACCGCATCGTCGTCGCCGACGCCCGCGCCCCCCGCGACGGCCGCTTCATCGACAAGGTCGGCGCCTACGACCCGATGAAGCCCAAGGACGATCCGGCCCGGATCCAGCTCGACGCCGAGAAGATCCAGGGCTGGCTCGCCAAGGGCGCGCAGCCGACCGATCGGGTCCTGCGCTTCCTCGACCAGGCCGGCCTCGCCAAGCGCCCGACCCGCAACAACCCGCAGAAGGCCGAGCCCGGCGAGAAGGCCAAGGAGCGCGCGACCAAGCGCGCCGAGAAGGCCGCGGCGCCCGCCGAGGACGCCGCCGCGTAAGGCGGCCTGGCCATGGCGCGCCGCCCCGCAGGTTCATTCTCCCGCGACGGCGGTCGCCGCGGCCGCGCCGGCACGGCGATCGGTGCCATCGCGCCCGAAGCCGCGACATCGCCCAAGGCACCGGCCCCGAAGCCGGTGGCGCCGCCCGTGCCGCCCGATCCGAACCTCGTCCTCCTGGGCGAGTTCGGGCGCGCGCACGGGCTCAACGGCGAGGTCCGGCTCAAATCCTACACCGGCGATCCGTTGGCGATCGCCGGCTACGGCCCGCTCCTGACGTCGGATGGGCGCACGCTGACCTTGTCTGGCGTGCGGACCGCCCCCGGCTCGTCCCCCGACATGCTGATCGCCCGGGTCAAGGATATCGGCAGCCGCAGCGCCGCCGAGACACTCAACCGCATCGCCCTGTTCATCCCCCGCGACCGCTTGGCGGAACCCGAGGATGACGACGAGGTCTACGCCGCCGACCTGATCGGCGCCACCGCTTTGGACGAGGCCGGCATCGTCGTCGGCACGGTCGTCGCGGTGCCCAATTTCGGTGGCGGCGACCTGCTCGAACTCCGCCCCGCCGCGGGCGGCGCCACGGCGTTGCTGCCTTTCACCAAGGCGTTCGTGCCGGTGCTGGATCTCCCGCAGCGGCGTGTGACCGTGGTGCTGCCGGAGGATTTCTTCGCACCGGTGGGCGAGAAGCCCGCCGACGATCCGGGCTGAGATTTTTTTGGACCTCACACGCCTGCACCGTGGCCTGACCGCGCGATCCGAGCCGGTCAGCGCGGCGTCGCCGCATCCCGGCACGGGCGGATCGAGTCCGGGCGCGGCCTCGCCTCCGGCGCCGGCGCCGCGAAGATCGCCAGATAGGCGCCGCCGCTTAGAGATTGGAACCCGATCTCGCGAAAACCGGCGGCGGCGAGCTCGCAGCGGAGCAGCGCCGGCGGGGTGCCGTGGCGCGAGGGGATATCGTCGGCGTCGACGATGCCGACCCGCCCGCCCGGGCGCATCGCCGGTGCGAGGTTGTGCAGAAGACCGAAGGGCTGGGCGATCTCGTGGTACATGTGCACGAGGATCGCGGCATCGACCGAGGCCGGGGGCAGGCGCGGATCGTGGGGCTCGCCCCGCACCACGGTGACGTTGTCGAGCCCCTTCACCCGCCGCTCCAGGCTCGCCAGATAGGCGGGGGTCACGTCCTCGGCGAGGACCTTGCCGTTCGGCCCCACCCGGGGGCTCAGGCGCACCACGTAGTAGCCGCTGCCGGCGCCGATATCGGCCACGGTCTCGCCTGGGGCGATGCCCATCCCGCGGGCGACCGCATCGAACTCGCCGGCTCTGTCCCGCGCGGCCTCCGAGGACCATTGCGGCGCCACGATCTCGGCCACCGGCCGGTCGGGCTTCGGGAACGCGCCCGCGGGCGCGCCCGGAGGCGCCAGAGGGCCCGCCGCGAGGGCTGGTCCCGCCAGCAAGACGGTTAAGAGGAGCGTGCGCCGGATCATGGCCGACAACCCGCCGCGGGGCCGAACGGTGCCCGGGCCGTTGACCGTGCCGCACCCCGCGCGCGATCAAGCGCCATGACGCGCGCGGAAACGCCCTGGCGGGCCACGATCCTCACCCTCTACCCGGAGATGTTCCCGGGGCCGCTGGGCGTATCGCTGTCCGGCGACGCGCTCACCCGGGGCGACTGGAGCCTGGAGGCGCGCAACATCCGCGAGCACGGGCTCGGCCGCCACCGCTCGGTGGACGACACCCCGGCCGGCGGCGGCGCCGGGATGGTGCTGCGCTGCGACGTGCTCGCCGCTGCCATCGACGCCGCGACCGAAGCGGATGATCCGCGGCCCCGGCTGCTGATGTCCCCCCGCGGCCGGCCGCTGAGCCAGGCCCGGGTGCGGGCGCTCGCCGCCGGCCCGGGGGCGCTGATCGTCTGCGGCCGGTTCGAGGGCGTCGACGAGCGCGTCATCGCCGGCCGCGCCCTGGAGGAGGTCTCGATCGGCGATTACGTGCTCTCCGGGGGCGAGATCGCCGCCCTGGTGGTGCTCGACGCCTGCGTCCGGCTCCTGCCCGGGGTGATGGGCAAGGCGCAATCGGGCGACGAGGAAAGCTTCGAGGGCGGGCTTCTCGAATATCCCCACTACACCCGGCCCCGCGACTGGGAGGGCCGGCCGATCCCGGAGGTGCTGTCGGGCGGGAATCACGGGGCCATCGCCCGGTGGCGCCGCGCGGAAGCCGAGCGGATCACCGCCCAGCGGCGCCCGGACCTTCAGGTAGGCTCCAATCAGGCGGGCTCCAAGTCGATGACCGGCCCGTCGCACTCGTAATCCAGAGGATCGAGTTGCAGCGGCTGGGCGGCGGGACGCCCGAGCCGGCCCGCAACGGCGAAGCGGGCCGTTAACGCGCCGATAACCATAAGTAAAACTGACCAGATCGACAGTAGTACAGCGCTGTGGAAAGACATCAGCGTACCTCGAACGCGACACGGCACGGCATTAAGGCTAATGCGCCAAGCTTAATCGACGGTTCCGTGGACCCGAACAGCCTGTCCCGGCGAGGGGCACGCGCCGAAGACTGCAGCCCGGGCAAGCGCTTGCCAGACGCCGGGATTGGGCGCATCCCCGGCCCGGGACACTCCTCCCCGCCGAGGAGCGCCCATCTGCAAGGATGGATCCGACGATGAGCCGACCCGACAGGCGCCCGCGCGTTCCCCATTTCTCGTCCGGCCCCTGTGCCAAGCGCCCGGGCTGGACTCCGGCCGCCCTGGCCGACGCCGCGCTCGGCCGGTCGCATCGCTCGGCTCTCGGCAAGGCCAAGCTCGGCCGGGCGATCGACCTGACCCGCTCGGTGCTGCAGGTGCCCGCCGATTACCGGATCGGCATCGTGCCGGCCTCCGACACCGGCGCCGTCGAGATGGCGATGTGGACCCTGCTCGGGCCGCGTCCCGTGGAGGTCGCGGCTTGGGAAGCGTTCGGCAAGGAGTGGGTCACCGACGCCCTGAAGCAGCTCAAGATCGCGCCCAGGATTCATCAGACGCCCTACGGCGTGCTGCCGGATCTGTCGGCGATCGACACGAAGACCAACGACGTGGTCTTCACCTGGAACGGCACCGCCGCCGGCGTGAAGGTCCCGAACGGCGACTGGATCGCCGCCGACCGCGCCGGCCTGACGATCTGCGACGCCACCTCGGCGGCCTTCGCGCAGCCCCTCCCCTGGGACAAGCTCGATGTCGTCACCTTCTCCTGGCAGAAGGTGATGGGCGGCGAGGCCGCGCACGGCATGCTGGTGCTCTCGCCCCGGGCGGTCGAGCGGCTGGAAAGCCATGTCCCGGCCTGGCCGCTGCCGAAGGTGTTCCGGCTCGCCAAGGACGGCAAGCTGATCGAGGGCATCTTCAAGGGCGACACGATCAACACGCCCTCGATGCTGGCCGTGGAGGATTACCTCGACACCCTGGACTGGGCGGTGCGGATCGGCGGCCTGCCGGCGCTCCACGCCCGGGCCGACGCCAACGCCAAGGCGATCTACGACTGGGTCGCCCGGACGCCCTGGATCGCGCCGCTGGCGGTCGATCCCGCGACCTACTCGAACACCGGCGTGTGCCTGGTGATCGCCGACCCGGACGTGCTCGCCCGCGGCGACGCCGCGGTGGCGGCCCTGGCCTCGGGCATCGTCGAGCGCCTCGACCGCGAGGGCGTCGCCCTCGACGTCGGCGCCTACCGCGACGCCCCGGCCGGCCTGCGGATCTGGTGCGGCGCCACCGTGGAGACCGCCGATCTCGAGGCGCTGACACCCTGGCTGGACTGGGCGTTCGCGGAGGAAAAGGCGGCCCTGAGCCGGGCGGCGTAGCGCGACTCGGCCGGGTCTCTCCGACGAATCCGCCTCATCATGAGGGGCCCGCGTAAGCGGACCTCGAAAGAGCCATCCGCGAGCGGCTGCGGTCGCGGGATCGGGACGTGCGCCGGGGAGGTGCCGTAGCCCGTCCCAGCCTCGCGCGCGGAGTGATCCGGCCCGAAGCCGTGTCGGACGTGCCCTGAGGGGCGTCCCCCGAGCCCAAGTCCAGACCAGCCCCGGCCCAGACGGAGCCGGGGTTTCCCGCGCCTGCGATGCGGCCCCGCGTAGTCCGGGCCGCCGGGCGGAGCCAGCCTACGATCGCGGCACGACCTGCTGCTGAAGGGCCGTGCGGCAACCTCAGCAAGGACTCGACCCCTCTGAGGATGCCGAGCCCCTATCGATCGCGCGGGCGAGCCCGTGCGGCTTGAATTGATATTCAATTCATGCAGTATTTAATTGTATCTGGGTCGAATATTGCGGCCAAGATAAAAATACCGCGTCGCTTCAGGCGAAGACCCTCGATCTTATACTTTGCGATCGGCCCGAAAACTCAGCCCTCGAAAGGTTCGGACATGGATCACGACACGATGCGCAGGGCGACCGCCGAGCTGTTCGGCACCTTCTGGCTGACCTTCGGGGGATGCGGTGCGGCGGTCCTGTCGGCGGCCTTTCCGGAACTCGGCATCGGCTTCCTCGGCGTCGCCTTCGCGTTCGGCCTCACGGTGCTGACTATGGCCTACGCGGTCGGGCATATCTCGGGCGGGCATTTCAACCCGGCCGTGACGCTCGGCCTGTGGTCGGCGCGGCGGTGCGCGAACCGGCACGTGCTGCCCTACATCGCCGCCCAGGTGATCGGCGCGATCCTGGCGGCGGGCGTGCTCTACGCGATCGCGTCGGGAAAGCCGGGATGGATCCCGAACGGCTTCGCCGCGAACGGGTACGGCGATCTCAGCCCCGGCAAGTACAGCCTCACGGCGTGCCTGATCACCGAATTCCTGACGACGTTCTTCTTCGTCTTCATCATCGTCGGCACGACCTCGAAGGGTGCGGCCGCCGGCTTTGCCGGCATCCCCATCGGTTTCGCGCTGGTGCTGATCCACCTGATCTCGATCCCGGTGACCAACACCTCGGTCAATCCGGCGCGCAGCACGGGGCCGGCCCTGATCGCCGGCGGCGCCTACGTCACGCAGCTCTGGCTGTTCTGGCTGGCGCCGATCCTCGGGGCCATGACCGCCGGAGCGATGGGGCGGTGGTTCTACGAGCCCGCCGACGTGGTCGAGACGCGTGTGGTCGAGAAACGCGCCGTGGCGTGAGGTCTCTGCGGCGCGACCACCGGGAACGCCGCCTCGGGCATCCGACATGAAAAACCCCGGCCCACACGGAGCCGGGGTTTTCCTTTGGTCAAGACGGGCCCCGCAGGGCGGCGCCGGTCGCTCTCAGTAGTTGTAGGCGCGCTCGCCGTGGTCGGCGATGTCGAGGCCCTCGCGCTCTTCTTCCTGGGTCACCCGCAGGCCGATCGTCAGGTCGACGAGCTTGTACAGGATCGCCGAGCCGATGCCCGACCACAGGAGCGTCAGACCGACCGCTTCAGCCTGGATGATGAGCTGGCTCATCATGTCGTAGGCACCGACCGCCAGCTCGCCCGGCTTCGAGGTGTAGTCGGGGATGCCGACGCCGCCGAGGTTGGGATCGACCAGGATGCCGGTCGCCAGGGCGCCCAGGATGCCGCCGATGCAGTGGACGCCGAACACGTCGAGGGAGTCGTCGTAGCCGAGCGCGTTCTTCACGGTGGAGCACATCACGAAGCAGACCACGCCGGCCACGAGGCCGAGCACGATCGAGCCCATCGGGCCGGCAAAGCCCGAGGCCGGGGTGACGGCCACGAGGCCGGCGACCGCGCCCGAGAGCATGCCGAGCAGCGACGGCTTGCCCTTGAGCGCCCACTCGGCGAACAGCCACGCCACCGCGGCGCCGCAGGTCGCCACGAAGGTGTTGAGCATCGCCAGCGCGGCGGTGCCGTTGGACTCCAGGTTCGAGCCGGCGTTGAAGCCGAACCAGCCGACCCACAGCAGCGAGGCGCCGATCATGGTCATGGTCAGCGAGTGCGGGGCGAGCAGGTCGCGGCCGTAGCCGATGCGCTTGCCCATGATCAGGCAGCCGACGAAGCCGGCGATGCCCGCGTTGATGTGCACCACGGTGCCGCCCGCGAAGTCGAGGGCGCCCTTCTGGAAGAGGAAGCCCGCATCCTTGTTGACCGCGTCCAGCGCCGCCTGGGCGGTCGCCTTCGAGGCGTCGTCGGTGGCGGCAGCGAGCGCCTTGGCAGCGTTGCCGACGGCATCCGGCCCGGCCCAGTACCAGACCATGTGGGCCATCGGGAAGTAGATGACCGTGACCCAGAGGATCGTGAAGACCACGAGCGCCGAGAACTTCATCCGCTCGGCGAAGGCGCCGACGATCAGGGCGGGCGTGATCATCGCGAACGTCATCTGGAAGCAGAGGTAGGCGTATTCGGGGATCACGACGCCGTTGGAGAAGGTCGCCACCGTCGAGTTCGCGTCGATGCCCTTCAGGAACGCCTTCGACAGGCCGCCGACGAAGTCGTTGATGCCGCCGCCGTTGGTGAAGGCGAGGCTGTAGCCGTAGAACACCCACAGCAGGCCGACGATCGACACGATCGCGAACACCTGGGTCAGCACCGAGAGCATGTTCTTGGTGCGCACGAGGCCGCCGTAGAACAGGGCCAGGCCCGGCACGCTCATCATGAGCACCAGCGCCGAGGAGATCATCATCCAGGCCGTGTCGCCCTTGTTGGGCAGCGGCGCGGCAGCGGCGGCCGGGGCCGCGGTGGCGGCTTCCGGTACCGGGGTCTGCGCGAGAGAGGGCTCGATCAAGAGGGCGGCGAGCGCCGCTCCTCCCAATCCGAGCATGAGGGCATTACGAACTTTCATGGACAGGTGGCTCCCGGTCGCGATTCGTTGAGCGTTGCGTAAGGGTGGAGGCTATCGGCGGGCCCGGACGTGCCGGGCCGCGGCTCAGAGGGCGTCGGCGTCGGTCTCGCCGGTCCGGATGCGCACCGCCTTCTCGAGGGGCAGCACGAAGATCTTGCCGTCGCCGATCTGGCCGGTGCGCGCCGCGCCCGCGATGGCATCGATGACGCTGGAGGTCAGGTCGGAGGCGACCGCGACCTCGATCTTGAGCTTCGGCAGGAAGCTCACCGCATATTCCGCGCCCCGGTAGATCTCGGTGTGACCCTTCTGGCGGCCGTAGCCCTTCACTTCCGTCACCGTCAGCCCGTGGACGCCGATTCCGGTGAGCGCGTCGCGCACCTCCTCCAGCTTGAACGGCTTGATGATGGCCATCACGATCTTCATGGGCGGCGCCCCCTTACAGAGTCCTTGGAAACCGATGCCGTCGCACGAGTTGCGCGGCGACCCGGCCCGGGTCGCCCGCTGAGCCGGGCTGGCCCGCGGTTGAGCGGGACTATTCAAGGACTATGCCACCCAAGCTCGGCGGGGAACATTTCAGCCGGACGCAGTTATGCCCAGCAAATAGCCGGATCGGATCAGGCTAGAGGCAGAGACTTTGCTCTGTCCGCTCAATAAGCGGGCAATCGCTGCAAAAGTATGCGTTTTTTGCCGTTGCATTTCTGCAACGCACGCTGGCGAAGACGTTTTAATCCCTGTGTGGCCGAATCAAACCCTCCTGCGCCACCGAGGCGACGAGGTTGCCGGCGCGGTCGAAGATCTGGCCGCGGGCGAAGCCCCGGGCGCCGCCTGCGGCCGGACTGTCCTGGGCGTAGAGCAGCCACTCGTCGATCCGGACCGGCTGATGGAACCAAAGGGCGTGGTCGAGGCTCGCCGCCTGGATGGTGGGATCGAACACCGAGCTGGCATGCGGAATCAGCGACACGTCCAGCAGGGTCATGTCGGAGGCGTAGGCCAGCACTGCCCGGTGCAGGGCCGGATCGTCGGGCAGGGATGAGGCCGCGCGCAGCCAGACATTGAACACCGGCTCAGGCGGCGCACCGCCCTTGCGGCGGGCGGTGTAGCGGTCGAGGTCGACCGGGCGCAGCTCGATCGGGCGCTCCCGGCCGAAATAGGCGGCGACCGCCTCGGGCATCCCGGCGGCGCCGGAGGCCGCCAGAGCCTTGCCGTCGAGGAGGCCGTCCGGCCCCGCGACATCGGGCATGGCCGGCTGGTGCTCGAACCCACCCTCGGACACCTGATAGGAGATCGTGGTGGCGAAGATCGCCCGCCCGTGCTGGATCGCCTTGACCCGCCTTGTGGTGAAGCTGCGCCCGTCGCGGATGCGCTCGACCTCGTAGACGATCGGCGCGCGGGGATCGCCCGGGAGCATGAAATAGGCGTGGAGCGAATGGGCCGGCCGGTCGTCCGGCACCGTGCGGGTGGCGGCCACCAGGGCCTGGGCCACCACCTGGCCTCCGAACACCCGGCGCCAGCCGGTCTTGGGGTTCTGGCCCCGGAACAGGTCGACCTCGAGTCGCTCCAAGTCGAGGATGGCGATGAGCTCGGCGACCGCGTCGGTCATCGCGTCGGTGGTGGCGTCGGTCATGAGTCGCGGGGTTTCCGTTCGTCGTCCAAACGCGACATAGGCCTTTCGGGCGGAGCGATCCACGCGCTCGGCCCCCAGATCGGAGATCCGTGACGATGACGGCCCAGACGCCCCGCCCCGGCAGCCGCAGCCTCCTGATCGCCGGCGGCGGCCTCGCCAGCCTCGCTTTGGCCTTCGCACTCAAGCAGGCCCACGGGCCGGCTCTGGCCGTGACGGTGATCGACCCCCACGGCGCCGATCCCGCCCGGCACCGCGGCCGCGCCTACGCGCTGGCCGCCGGCGGCCGGCGGATGCTGGCGCAGCTCGGGCTCTGGGACAAAATCTCGGCCGTCGCCGAGCCGATCGCCGAGATGGTAATCTCGGACAGCCGGATCGCCGACCCGGTGCGGCCGGTCTTCCTGACCTTCGGGCGGGAGGAGGAGGATCAGGCGGATCGCGCGGTCGGCGAGCCCTTCGCCCACATGGTCGAAGCCGAGCCCCTGGCCACGGCCCTGGCCGAGGCCTGCCGGGCGACGGGCGTCGAGATCGTCACCGGGAGTGTGGTGCGGGCGGTGCCGGAGGGCGCGGCGATCCGGGCGGAGTTGACCAAGGGCGCGACCCTCAAGGCCGACCTGCTGGTGGCCGCCGACGGGGCGCGCTCGCGTCTGCGCGAGGCGGCACGGATCGGCTGGGTCGGCTGGTCCTATCCGCAGGTCGGCATCGTCGCCACGATCGGGCATGCGCGGCCCCATCAGGGCCGCGCCTTCGAGCATTTCCTGCCCGCCGGCCCGTTCGCGATCCTGCCCCTGCGCGACGGCGGGTCGCTGGGCCACCGCTCCTCGATCGTCTGGACCGAGCGGGCCGACGCAGCCGACGCGCTACTCTCGGGAGAGCCCGACGAGGTGCTGGCCGAGATCGAGCGCCGGTTCACCCTGGATCTGGGCCAGCTAGCCCTGGAGCACGGCCCGAGCCGGCACCCGCTCGCCTTCGGCATCGCCCGGGCGTTCCGGGCGGAGCGGCTGGCCCTGCTCGGCGATTCCGCCCACGTCATCCACCCGATCGCCGGCCAGGGCCTCAATCTCGGGCTGGCCGATGCCGCGGCGCTGGCGGAAGCCGTGACCGGGGCGCTCCGCCTCGGCCTCGACCCGGGCAGCCCGGACGTGCTGCGGGCCTACGAGCGCGCCCGCCGGTTCGACAGCTTCGCCATGGCGGCGGCCACCGACGGGCTGAACCGGCTGTTCTCCAACGACGCCTTGCCGCTGCGGCTCGCCCGCGATCTCGGTCTCGGGATCGTCGACCGGCTGCCCGGCCTCAAGCGGTTCTTCATCGGCGAGGCCGCGGCCTCCCGGGGCACCCGGCCCCGGCTGATGCGCGGGGAGGCTTTGTGAATCAGGCGGACCGCGCCTCCGTCACCCACCGCGCCGCATCGGCCCGGGGGGCGACCACGTCGGTGTCGGTGCGCAGCTGCGGGCTGTAGGCGGGATCGTCGGTGAGCACGTCGTGCCAACGGCGCAGGAAGCGCGAGATCTGCGAGCCCGGGGCGAAGCTGGTCTGCCGGGAGGCGCTCTCGTGGTGCGCCATCTCGGCGAACGGCGTGTAGACGATGCGGTAGCCGAGCATCCGCAGCTTGAAGCACAGGTCGACGTCGTTGAAGTCGAGGGCGAAGCTCTCGTCGAAGCCGTCGACCGCTTCCAGCACCGCCTTGCGGGTGGCGAACAGCGCGCCCGTGACCGACGAGCAGTCCCGCTGCGCCAGCGCCCAGTCGCCGTAGGTCGGCTCGGCCGCGTCGCGGTTGTACCAGGGATGGGCGCAGACATCGAAGATGCCGCCGAACATGCCGGCATGCTGAATCTGGCCGTTCGGGAACAGCAGCCGCCCGCCGACGCCGCCGACGCCGCGATCCAGCGCGAAGGTCAGGAGCGCTTCGATCCAGCCGGGGCGGCGCACCACGAGGTCATCATTCATCAGGATGACGAGGTCGGTCTCGGCGGCGCGCCAGAGGGTGTTCATCTTGGCCGCGTAGTTGAACGGCGCGCTCTCGGGCCGGGTGGTGAGCAGGCGGGTCACCGCGAACCGGTCGGAGCGGCCGCGATAGATCGCGTCGTCGGCCCTGTCGTCGCCGATCAGCACCCGGATCCGGTCGGCCGGGTAGGTGCTGCGGGCGAGGCTGTCGAGGAGGTTGATCACGTGGGGCTTGGTGCCCTCGATCACCCGGCCGTCCGCGTCCCGGGGCCGGCTCTGCGCGGTCGGGACCACCAGGGTCACGGGCGGGCTGGCATCGAGGCTGCGGCGGATCTCCAGGGTGTCCGCGGTCAGGCCGGGAGCGGTGCGCAGGGGCGCGCCCGAGCCCTGGAACCAGCGGTCGAGCACGTCGGCCCGGGCGGCGCGCTTCGCCTTCGGGCGCGTGAGCGGCGAGGCGATCAGCGTCTGCGGGATCCGGTCGATGCCGATGCCCGCCGAGAGCGCGTCGAGCAGCAGCCGGAACCAGGCGGCGTTGCCGGTGCGCCGGCCGAAATCCGGGGTGAGGCTCGCCAGGGCCGAGACGCGGATCACCAGCGGGAAGCCGATATAGTCGTCGGCCATGAGCAGGGCCGGATTGAAGGCCGGCTTGCAATGGACGCTGCGAACCTGGCCGCCTGCATCCACCACGGCGTCGTCGCCGTGGAAGATGCCGATATCCGGCCGCTCGGCCATCGCGGCCAGGATCGATTCGAACAGGTCCGGATGCAGCTCGGACGCGGCCGGGGCCACGAACACGGCCCGGCAGGCGGGAAGCGCACCGGCGGCGACCTGGGCGAGCTTGCGGTCGTCGATCGGGTGGAAGCGCTCGTTGAGGGGCAGCGGCAGGATCGCGTCCGGCCAGGCGCGCGCGCTCCAGGAGGCCGACGGGGCCGGGACCGGCTTCTTGTTCAACACGGCTCGCGTCTCCCGGGCGTCAGGTACGTTCGGCCTTGAGAAGGCGGGACAGGCTCGCCTCCATGGCGGCGGCCACCGCCCCGATCGACAGGCGCTCGCGGATTCGGGCGCGGGCGGTGGCGCCGATCCGTTCGGCGTCGCCGCTGGTCACCGCCCGGGCGGCGTCGGTGAGCGCGCGGGCGAGGTCGTCCTCGTCCACCTGCCCCCATTCGGCGCCGCGCAGATACGGCCCGTAGGTCTGGTCCAGGGCGGCGATCTCGGCCTTCACCGGGAAGCCGCAGGTGGCGTCGAGGAAGTCGCGGCTGCCGCCGTAATCGGTGGCGACCACGACCTTGCCCATCTCCATCGCCTCGGCGATCGTCAGCCCGAACCCTTCGGAGGAATGCGACGAGGCGTAGACCGCGCAGAGCTCGAACAGGGCGCCGAGCTCGTTCTGGGAGAGCGGCTGGTCGATCACCACCACGTCGCCGGTCTTGCCGACGAGGTCGAGGAGCTTCTTGCCCTCGTCCGGCAGGTCGAACACGTGCTTGGTCTTGAGCACGAGCTGCCAGCCGGACTGCGCCAGCCCCGCGGCCCGGAACGCCCGGATCAGCGCGTGCGGGTTCTTCCGGGCGAGGTAGCTCGACCCGTCGAAAGCGTAGAGGATCACCTTCCTGCTCGGGTCGATGGAGAACGCCTTGCGCAGGTTGGCCTTGGCGGCGGCGCTCGCCGGCTCGCCGGGCTCGTTCTCGACCACGTAGGGCACGACATCGACCGGGATGTCGGTGATCTGGCGGAAGATCGCGGCGCAGAACTCGGTGGGCGCCCAGATCGCGTCGAGGCCGTCCACGGTGGGCAGCCAGCCTCCGGGCACGTGCGAGGTCTCCCAGACGAACAGCCCGATCTTGAGCCGGGCGCTCGCAGCGATATCGAGCTGACGCGCGCTCATCAGCGCGTGCCAGCTGTCGCCGTTGAAATGCACCAGGGCGACGTCCGGTGCCCCCGAAAAAGTCCGGGCCTGCCAGCCCGGTCCGACCCGGGCATGGACGTGGAACGACCGCTCCATCGGATGGACGTTCAGCGCGAAGGGCGCCCGGTGCAGCGCCCGCACGTAGCTGCGCGCGGCGACGCCGAGCCCGTTGGCGTAGTTCATCGGCGAGACGTACGAGGCCCGCAGGGGCCGATCCGGCGCCCGGGGCCGGCGCAGGTCGGCCCAGATCTTGGGGCCGGGATACGTGAAGGTCTGGTCGAGCCGGTCGAGGTCGAAGCCGCGCTCGCCGATCGCCTCGCGGACCGCCTCGCCGCCGATCGCGGCGTGCTCGCCCAAGAGTGAGCGCTTCACGAACGGGAAGCCCTGGCCGAGCATGTTCTCCCAGTCGAACAGGGTGCGGTTGTTGCGTGGGTCGTTGACCAGCGTCATGTGCTTGTTCTGGGCCGAGAACAGGCTGCGCATCCCGAGCCCGGCGGCCCGCATCCGCCCGGAGAAAGTCAGCTCGTACTCGGTGATGACGATGTTCTTGTCCGGCCAGTTCGCCACCGCCTGGATGAAGTGGTTGAACGCGTAGGAGGACAGGCAGCGCCTCTTCAGGGCCAGGAAGAAGCTCTGCAGGTGGTGACTGTAGTAGAAGTTGTCGGCGAGCCCGATCACCGCCTCCGGGTAGGCATCGATCTTCGCCAGCAGCCCGGCGAAGTCGCCGCTGTCGAGGGGCCCGACCAGGCTGTCGTTGGCTAGGTACAGGGTCTCGGCATCGAGCAGGTCGTCGTCCTCGAGGAGGACATGCGCCCAGGCGGCGAAATCGAATCCCGTGTTCTCGCGCAGGTAGGCCGAGGCGCAGAGCGTCAGGATCGCTTCCGGCACCGCGGTCTTGTGCTGGTCGGCCGCGATGATCAGCACGATGTCGATACCGTTCTTGGCGAACGCCCGCAGGTAGGGCTCGACATGGCCGCGGATCCGCCCCTCCGGCGCGTGGGTGATGAACAGGGCGGTGCGGCCGTGTTTGCGCGGCTCCCGTTTCAGGCAGGACAGGCGGGCGTCGGCGGCCTCCGGCACCGCGGCGCCGGCGACCCGGCGGGTCAGGCGGCCCGCCTCCAGCCCGGTCGTGACGTAGTCGACCAGGGGATTGAGCCCCAGAGCGGCGACCTTTGGGTAGCGGGCGAGGTACCAGGGCGCGTCGAAGCGCGGGGACGGGCTCGTGCGTCGTCCGTTATCAGCCAGGAAATGCACGAGCGGGTTCGCGTCCGTCTCGTCGTCGGCCAGGTAGGTCTTCGTGTACCAGCGCGTATCGAACCACGGGCCGGGATCGAGGCCCTCCCGGGCGCCGTGCTCCAGGAAATGCACCAGCGGGTTGAGGCTGTCGGCGCGCACGTCGGCCGATTGCGCGGCGTACCAGTCGGGGTCGAACAGGGGATGCGGGGCGTAGCGGCGATAGCCGCCGGCCATCACGTAATGCTCCAGCGGCTCGAGCCCGCTGGTCTCGGCCTCGGGGCAGCGCCCGCGATAGAACTCGGCGTCGAAGATCCCGGATCGGCGGATCAGGTCGACATGCCGCGACAGTCCGGCGAACTCCTCCGGATTGCGCAGGTAGCCCTGCTTCCGGCCGGTCTCGAAATAGTGACTGAGCGCGATACCGCCCGCCTCCCGGGCATCCGGGTAGCGCGACCGGTACCAGGCGGAGTCGAACAGCGGCGACGGGTCGGTGTCGGGACTCTTCACGAAGTGGAAGAACGCCCGGGCGCGGGCGTCGGCGCCACCGAGATAGCGCGCGGCGTACCAGCCCGGATCGAACAGCGGGTTGGGGGCGATGCCGGCAACGGCGCCGCGCTCGACATAATGGATCAGCGGGTTCACGCCCTCGGCCCGCAGGCCCGGGACGGCGTCGAGATAGCGGTCGCCGTGGAACAGGGGCGACGGCCAGCGGCCCTCGCGCCCGCCATGGACCGCGTAATGCACGAGCGGGTCGATTCCCTCGCCGACCACGTCGGGATAGCGCCGCGCGTACCAGGCCGGATCGAACAGGCCCGAGGCCTTCACGGCAGCCACGAGATCCGCCTGCCGGGGCTCGTCCGTCCGCCGCCGCTTCAGGCGCCGGGCCAGCGGGCGCGTGAGGGACCGCGCGGTCCCGGCGACGAACACATCTCGAAGGCGCATGGTGAGTACCGGATACGCGGGAGGCCCGCTTTGCTGCCCACGCCGCAATCCGCGAGAGACATCAGGAGGTTCAGCCAGCAGCCCCGGCTTCGCGCGCCTTCCTACTGGTCCGGCTCGCCCGCGCCAAGACCCGGCCCAAGATCCGACCCAAGATCCGACCCAAGACCCGGGCCGGGTTCACCGAGCCGGCAGCGGCATCGCGGCAGGGCCGCCGGATGCCGGAGCGCGTGCTAGAGGGAGCGCCGTCGGCCGAGGCGCCCGCGCCCTGCGGGGCCCGGGCGCGACGCGACGATCCAGCCGGCACGGCGGCAGCGGCCGCCCCCGTCCCGTGCCGCTACCCATGGGAGCCTACCTTATGAGTGAACGCATCATCCTGCGCGCCGGCGAAGCCCTCGTGGCGGGCGGACCGCCCAACACCGCCTCCGAGCCGGAGGTCATCATCGGCGAGCTCGACGGGCCGGTCGGCACCGCGCTGGCGACGCTGACGGGCGACCAGGTGGTCGGCCACAGCCGCGTCTTCGCCCTGCTCAACACCGACATCATGGTCCGGCCGGTGACGCTCTGCGTGTCCAAGGTCAGCGTGACCGAGAGCAAGTACACCTCGATCCTGATGGGCACGGTGCAGTTCGCCATCGCCAACGGCGTGCTCGACGCGGTGCGGGCGGGCTACATCCCCAAGGAGAAGGCCAACGACCTCGGCATCATCTGCTCGGTCTGGCTGAGCCCCGGCGTGATCCAGGCCGAGACGGTGGACCACAAGGCGCTGTTCGAGATCCAGCGCAAGGGCATGACCGAGGCGATCCGCAAGGCCATGACCAACGAGCCGTCGATCGACTGGCTGCTGGAGAACCAGGATAAGATCGTCCACAAGTATTACACCATGGGTCTTGAGGGAAAGATCTGATCCGCACCGTCGAAACTCTCGCGCGGAAGGGAAGTCGGACCAGGGGACATCCCTCCCGCGCACCGGCGCCCAGAGACCCGGAGGTCGCAGCGCGTCTTCAAGGCGGCGTCTCCGAGCCCGTCGCCGGGAGCGGCATCGCCCGCCGCCCCCCGTCAATCGCCGTGCGGCGATCCCGACCTTGCCAGCCCGGTGCGAACGGCCCCACATTGGCCGGATGACCGGTGGGGTCCCGCGGGACTCCGGGGGCAGGAGATGGACATCGGCATGACGCAGGGGATCAGCCCGGCCACCACCCTCGACGACGGCATCGTCGCCACCGCGGAGAGCTGCCTCGCCGCCGTCGGCGCGGCCCGGGACGCGATCCACGGCGTGATCTTCGGGCAGGAGAAGGTCGTCGATCTCGCCCTGGTGACGATCCTGGCCGGCGGCCACGGCCTGCTGGTCGGCCTTCCCGGCCTCGCCAAGACCAAGCTCGTGGAGACGCTCGGCACCGTGCTCGGCCTCGACGCGCGCCGCGTGCAGTTCACCCCGGACCTGATGCCCTCCGACATCCTCGGCACCGAGATCCTGGAGGAGGATGCCGACCGCCGTCGGGCGTTCCGGTTCGTGCAGGGCCCGGTCTTCACCCAGCTCCTGATGGCCGACGAGATCAACCGCGCGAGCCCGCGCACGCAGTCGGCCCTGCTCCAGGCGATGCAGGAGGGCCACGTCTCCGTAGCCGGCGCCCGCCACGACCTGCCGCGGCCGTTCCACGTGCTCGCCACCCAGAACCCGATCGAGCAGGAGGGCACCTATCCGCTGCCCGAGGCCCAGCTCGACCGCTTCCTGCTGGAGATCGATGTCGGCTATCCCGACCGCGCCGCCGAACGGCGGATCCTGATCGAGACCACCGGCGTGGACGAGGTGCGCCCGCGCGCCGTGATGTCCACCGAGCAGCTCCTCACCGCCCAGCGCCTGGTGCGCCGGCTGCCCGTGGGCGAGGCCGTGGTCGAGGCGATCCTCGACCTCGTGCGCGCTGCCCGGCCCGACGGCGGCGATGCGCTGGTCAAGGACAAGCTGCTCTGGGGTCCCGGCCCCCGCGCCAGCCAGGCACTGACGCTCGCCGCCCGCGCCCGGGCGCTGATCGAGGGCCGGGTCGCGCCCTCCGTGGCCGACGTGAAGGCCCTGGCCGAGCCGGTGCTCAAGCACCGGATGGCACTCAGCTACACCGCCCGCGCCGATGGCGAGACGATCGAAGGCCTGATCGGCAAGCTCGCCGAGAAGCTTTAGCCTTGGTCGGGACACACGCCCTCGACTCCGAACGGCGCACCCCCGGCAGGCGCGAGAGCGCGGGCGCGACCGCCCTGTCCGAAAAGATGCCCCGCCTGGTGCTGGAGGCGCGGCGGGTGTCGAGCCTGCTGGCCCACGGCCTGCACGGGCGCCGGCGGGCCGGGCCGGGCGAGAGTTTCTGGCAGTTCCGCCCGTTCGTCACCGGCGAGGCCGCCGCGCGGGTCGACTGGCGCCGCTCGGCCCGGGACGACCGGCTCTACGTGCGCGAGCGCGAATGGGAGGCGGCTCATAATATCTGGTTGTGGATCGACCGTTCCGCCTCCATGGGCTTCTCTTCGGACTTGGCGTCGGCGTCCAAAGTCGAACGGGCTCTGGTCCTGGGGCTGGCCCTCGCCGACGCCTTCGTGGAGGGCGGCGAGCGGGTCGGGCTCCTCGGTCTGACCCGGGCTACCGCGTCGCGGGGCATCGTCGAGCGGATGATCCAGGCACTGGTCACCGACAAGTCCGGCCTGGAACAGGACCTGCCGCCCCGGGCGACCCCTGCGCGCTTCGACGAGGTGGTGCTGATCGGTGACTTCCTCACCGATCCCGACCGGATCGCGACCGCGGTGCAAAACCTCGCCGGGCGGGGCAGCCGTGGTCATCTTCTGATGGTCGTGGACCCGATCGAGGAGACCTTCCCGTTCACGGGCCAAGCCGTGCTGCACGACCTCGAAGGCGGACTCAGCCTCGATATCG
This sequence comes from Methylobacterium sp. J-077, assembly GCF_022829365.1. Taxonomy (GTDB): domain Bacteria; phylum Pseudomonadota; class Alphaproteobacteria; order Rhizobiales; family Beijerinckiaceae; genus Methylobacterium. Next base: position 88,077 of record NZ_JAKSYJ010000111.1, read on the forward strand.
GCGACGCCGGCGCCTGGGGCGACCGCTACCGCGCCCGCATCGCCGAGCACCGCGCCGCCCTCCAGGCCATCACCCGCCAGCAGGGCTGGACGCTCACCATCCACCGCACCGACCGCCCGGCGAGCGAGGCGGCCCTGCGGCTCGCCACGCTGATCGCCGCGCGCGGCCCGGAGTGAGGACGCCATGCTGGGTCTGACCTTCGCGGCGCCCCTGGCGCTCGCCGCCCTGATCGGCCTGCCGGCCCTGTGGTTCCTACTGCGGGTGACGCCGCCGCGTCCGCGCCGGATCGAATTCCCGCCGCTCAAGCTCGTCGCCGACCTGATCCCGCAGCGGCAGACGCCGGCGCGCACCCCGCCCTGGCTGCTGCTCCTGCGCCTGCTGATCGCCGCCGCGCTGATCCTGGCGGTGGCCGGCCCGGTCTGGAATCCCGGCGGTGTCGGGGCGGGTGGCGGGCGGAGCGCGCTCCTCGTGCTCCTCGACAACGGCTTCGCCGCCGCCCACGACTGGCGCGACCGGCTGCGCGTCGCCACCGACGCCGTCGAGGGCGCCGCCCGGGACGGCCGGCCGGTGGCTGTGATCGGCCTGGCCGAGCCGCCCGCGGCCTTCGAGGCCAAGACCCCGGCCGCCGCCCTGGAACGCCTGCGCGCCCTGGCGCCGCGCCCGATCCTGCCGACTCGCGACGCCCATCTCGCCAGCATCGGGACGTTCCTGGAGAAGAACCGGGGCGCCGGCCTCGTCTGGATCAGCGACGGCGTCGCCGGGGCGGGCGACGAGCGCTTTGCCAAGGGCTTGGCCGACCTCGTCGGCGGCAGCGGCGCAGCACTCACAGTGCTGCGGGCGGAGAAACCGCCGGCCCTGGCGCTCACCGCCTCCGAGACCGGCGGCACCCTGACGGTACGAGCCCTGCGGGCGGCCCCGAACGGGCGCGACACCGGCGTGGTCCGGGCGCTCGACCAGAAAGGCCTGCCGCTGGCCGAGCGCGACATCGCCTTCGCGGCCGACGCCACCGAGGCGACGGCGACGTTCGAGATGCCCGTGGAACTGCGCAACAGCATCAGCCGCCTTGAGATCGCGGGCGAGCGCTCGGCCGGGGCCGTGGTGCTCCAGGACGAGCGCGGCAAGCGCCGTCGGGTCGGCCTGGTCTTCGGCGGCACCCTCGACCAGGCCCAGCCGCTGCTGGCACCGACCTATTATCTGGCCCGGGCGCTCCAGCCCTTCGCGGACGTGCAGGAGGCGCGCGGCGCCAAGGGCACGGCGGAGTCGATCAACCAGCTCCTCGACAATCAGGTCTCGGTGCTGGTGCTCGCCGATGTCGGCGCGCTGGACGAGCGGACCACCGCTCGGGTCGAGAGCTTCGTGAAGGCCGGCGGCATGCTGCTGCGCTTCGCCGGACCGCGCCTCGCCGCCGGCAACGACCCGCTGGTACCGGTGCGCTTGCGCCGGGGCAACCGGACGCTCGGCGGCACCCTGTCCTGGGACAGCCCCAAGACCCTGGCGCCGTTCCCACCCGAAAGCCCGTTCGCGGGCCTGACCCCGCCGGCCGATATCGGCGTGCGCCGCCAGATCCTGGCCGAGCCGGACGGCGACCTGCCGAACCGGACCTGGGCTTCCCTGCAGGACGGCACGCCGATCGTCACCGCGCAGAAGCGCGGCCAGGGCACGCTCGTGCTGTTCCACGTCACCGCGGACACCACTTGGTCGAACCTGCCGCTGTCGGGGCTGTTCATCGACATGCTCCGGCGCGTCGTCGGGCTCGCCGGCACCTCGGCACCGCCAGCCGGAGAGGCCGGCCGCGCGTCTACGATCGTGCTCGCCCCCCGGGCGACGCTGGACGGGTTCGGCGCCCTCGGCTCGCCCCCCGCCTCGGCCACCGCGGTGGCGGCCGACTATGCTGACCGGGGGAACGCCGAGCACCCGCCGGGCTTCTACGGTCCGGCCGATGGCGGCATCAGCGTCAACGCCTTGAAGCCCGACGACCGCCTGAAGACCCTCGACACCGCGGCGCTCGACGGCGCCCGGATCGGAACCCTCGCCGGAGCCGAGACCCTGGATCTGCGTCCCACGTTGTTCACGCTGGCGCTGCTGCTGCTCGCCCTCGACACCCTAGCCGGCCTGTGGCTCGGGGGTTTCCTGCGCCGTTCCGCCTGGGCGAGCCGCCTGCGCGGGCGCCCGGCGGTGCTGGCCTTCGCGGGCCTGCTCCTGTTCGCCGCCCTCCCGGTGCAGCCGCTGCGCGCCGAGGAACCCGCGGCCAACCGGCCGAACGGCATCGAATCCGCCCTCGTCACGCGGCTGGCCTACGTGATCACGGGCGACCCCGCCGTCGACGAGGCGAGCCGCACCGGCCTCACCGGCCTGACCCAGATGCTCGCCTCGCGCACCGCCCTCGAACCGGGCGAGCCCGCCGGCATCGACCCGGCCAAGGACGAGCTGGCCTTCTACCCGCTGATCTACTGGCCGATCGCGCCGTCCCGGCCCCAGCCCTCGGAGACGGCGATTCGCAAGATCGACGCGTTCATGCGTAACGGGGGCACGGTCCTGTTCGACACCCGCGACGCGCTCACCGCCCGCCCAGGCGGCCCGCCCTCCCCGGAGGCGGCGTACCTGCGCAAGATGCTGGCGACCCTCGAAGTGCCGGAGTTGGAGCCGGTGCCCCTCGACCACGTCCTGACCAAGGCGTTCTACCTGGTCGACAGCTTCCCCGGCCGCTACGCCACCGGCCAGACCTGGGTCGAGGCCCTGCCGCCCGCCGCGGAGGGTGCCGAGCGCCGCCCGGCCCGGGCCGGCGACGGCGTCAGCCCGATCATCATCACCGGCAACGACCTCGCCGCCGCCTGGGCGGTGGGCCGCCGCGGCGAGCCGCTCTACCCCGTGGTCGGCGGCGACCAGCGCCAGCGCGAGATGGCCTTTCGCGGCGGCGTGAACATCGTGATCTACACGCTCACCGGAAACTACAAGGCGGACCAGGTCCACGTGCCCGCGCTGCTGGAGCGGTTGGGGCAGTGAGTTTTTTGGACACGGTCCCCGGGCAGCGCTTGCTCCCACCACCACCCCTCATCCTGAGGTGCGACCGCGAAGCGGGCGCCTCGAAGGAGCCCTCCAGCCGGCCGCGCAATTCCTGGAGCCCTCCTTCGAGGCCGCTGACGCGGCACCTCAGGATGAGGGGGTCTGATCGGCCGGCGGCCTCATCCCTCACAAGCATCTCGGAGGCTTGCACGCCATGCTGAGCCTCAGCTTCACCCCCCTCCTACCCTGGCCGGTCCTGGCCGCCCTGGGCCTGATCGTCGTCGTCCTGGCCGTGCTCGCCTTCGTGGCGCGGGGGCGCACCGCGCTGTTGCGCGCCCTGGTGCTCGCCTTGGTCCTGGCGGCCCTCGCCAACCCCGCCCTGGTGCGGGAGGACCGCGAGCCGGTGAAGGACATCGCCGCCATCGTAGTCGACCGCTCCGGCTCGCAGGCGCTCGGCGACCGGCCTCAGATGACAGACGCGGTCCGGGCCGAATTGGAGCGCCGCTTCGGGGCGCTCACCAATATCGAGCCGCGCTTCGTCGACGTGCCCGACGCCAAGGACGGGGACGACGGCACCAAGCTGTTCACGGCGCTCGGCCAAGCGCTGGCCGACGTGCCGCCCGAGCGGCTCGCCGGGATCGTGATGCTCACCGACGGCGTGGTCCACGACATTCCGGCCTCGATGGCCCAGCTCGGCATCAAGGCGCCGCTCCACGTGCTGGTTACCGGCCATCCGGACGAGCGCGACCGGCAGATCAAGCTCCTGGAGGCGCCCCGCTTCGGCATCGTCGGCAAGGATCTGACGATCCGCGCCGAGGTGATGGAGCGCGGCGGCACCGGCCACGCCGTGGTCACGGTCCGCCGCGACGGCGAGGAAATCGACCGGCGGGACGTCGCCACCGACAAGCCGTTCGCGCTGACCACACGGATCGAGCATGGCGGCCCGAATGTCGTCGAGATCGAGGTCGAGCCGCTGCCGGGGGAATTGACCACGGTCAACAACCGCGCGGTCCTGCCGATCGAGGGCATCCGCGAGAAGCTTCGCGTGCTGTTGGTCTCCGGCGAGCCGCACCAGGGCGAGCGGACCTGGCGCAACCTGCTGAAATCCGACGCCAACGTCGACCTGGTGCACTTCACCATCCTGCGTCCGCCCGAGAAGCAGGACGGCACGCCGATCTCCGAATTGTCGCTGATCGCGTTCCCGACCCGCGAGCTGTTCGTCCAGAAGATCAAGGACTTCGACCTGATCATCTTCGACCGCTACGCCAACCAGAGCGTGCTGCCGCAGGCCTATTTCGACAACATCGTCCGCTACGTCCGCGAGGGCGGCGCGCTGCTCGTCGCCGCCGGTCCCGAATATGCCGGGCCGGCGAGCCTGGCCCGCACGCGGCTCGCCGGCATCCTGCCGGGCGACCCGGACGGGCGGGTGGTCGAGCGCCCCTACAAGGCGACGCCGACCCAGGTCGGCCAGCGCCACCCGGTGACGCGCGACCTGCCGGGCTCGGACGCGAACCCGCCCGCCTGGGGCGACTGGCTGCGTATCGTCCAGGCCCGCACCCGGCCCGGCATCCAGCCGATCCTGTCGGGAGCCGATGGACTGCCGCTGCTCGCCCTGTCCCGGGAGGACAAGGGCCGGGTCGCGCTGCTCCTGTCCGACCATGCCTGGCTGTGGGCGCGGGGATACCAGGAAGGCGGCCCCTATCTCGACCTGCTGCGCCGCCTGGCGCACTGGTTGATGAAGGAGCCGGCCCTCGAAGAGGAGGCCCTGCGGGCGCAGACCACGGGCCGCGGCCGCGAGGTGCGAGTCGAGCGCCAGACCATGGCCGACCAGGTCGAGCCGGTCACCGTCACCGGGCCGACCGGCAAGGTGACCACCCTCACCCTCAAGTCCAGCGAGCCCGGCCTGTTCACCGCCACCTTCGATGCCGAGGCCCTGGGGTTGCATACCCTGCGCTCGGGCAACCTCGTCGCCTTCGTCAGCGTCGGGCCGGCCAACCCGCGCGAGCTCGCTGACGTGTTCAGCGACACCGAGCGCCTGAAGGCCGTGGCGGAAGGCTCCGGCGGCTCGATCCGCCGGGTCGCGGATGCCGGCGGCGGCACCCAGGTTCCGCGGCTCGCGACCGTGCGCAGCGGACGCCTAGCTGGCGGCGACTGGATCGGCTTTCGCCCGAGCGACAGCGCCAATATCCGCGGCGTCGAGGTCTACCCCCTGGCTCTCGGCCTCGCGGCGCTCGCTGCGCTGGCGGCGGCCGTGCTCGCGATGTGGCTGGTCGAGGGACGCCGCGGGCGGGCGGCTTGAGTTTTTGTGACTTGGAAGGCGGCCTTGTTTCCCCAATCTGGGCGCTCTCCCTCCCCCGCAGAGGGGGGAGGGAGACGCGCGCGGATCCGGCCCCCGTCAAAAAAGGCCCTGTGCAGCGCGTCACGCCGCGGTCGCGCACCAGCCGGCAACATGTAGCCTCGACGCCCGGGCCGCACCCAGCCTAAGACCCTCGTGAACCCTGAATACCCCCGCACCGCACGGTGCGCCGACATGGAGACAGCCTGCCCGTGACTGGACGCCTCCTCGCCGCGACGCTCGTCGTCGCCTGCCTCCAGTTCGCCCCGGCCCGGGCGCAGGAACCGGCGGCGATGCCGGCGGCCACGGGCCAGTGGACCCACGCCATCACGTTGATGGGCGAGCCGAAATACGGCCTCGACTTCAAGCATTTCGACTATGCCGACCCCGATGCCCCCAAGGGCGGCCTGGTGCGGCTGGGTGCGCAGGGTGGCTTCGACAACTTCAACATCGTGGTCGCCGGCCTGAAGGGCGATCTCGAGAACGGGGTCCAGCAGATCTACGATACGCTGATGACCGAATCCTCGGACGAGCCGTTCACCTCCTACGGGCTGCTGGCCGAGGCGGTACGGATCGCCCCCGATCTCGGCTCGGTCTCGTACCGCCTGCGCGAGAACGCCCGCTGGCACGACGGGAAGCCGATCACCCCCGAGGACGTGGTCTGGTCCTACGGCGTGCTGAAGGCTAACAGCCCGTTCTATGCCGCCTATTACCAGACCGTCGCCAAGGCCGAGGCGACGGGGCCGCGCGAGGTGACCTTCACCTTCACCGAGAAGGGCAACCGCGAGTTGCCGCAGGTGATCGGCCAGCTGCGCGTCCTGCCCAAGCACTGGTGGGAGGCCAAGGACGCCAACGGCAAGCCGCGCAGCCCCACCGAGACCACCCTGGAGCCGCCGCTCGGCTCCGGCCCCTACCGGCTCGCCAAGTTCGAGCCCGGCCGCAGCGTCACCTATACCCGCGTGCCGGACTATTGGGGCAAGGACCTGCCGGTGAATGCCGGGCGCTACAACTTCGACACCGAGCGCTTCGAGTACTTTCGCGACGGCACCGTGCTGGTCGAGGCCCTGAAGGGCGACCTGTACGACTTCCGGGCCGAGAACATCGCCCGCAACTGGGCCACCGCCTACGACGACTTCCCGGCCGTGAAGGAGGGGCGCCTGATCAAGGAGGCGTTCCCGGAGCGCGGCATGGGCATCATGCAGGCCTTCGCGTTCAACACCCGCAGGGACAAGTTCAAGGACCCGCGGGTGCGCCGGGCCTTCAACCTGGCGCTCAACTTCGAGGAGATGAACAAGGCCCTGTTCTACGGCCTGTACAAGCGCATCAACTCCTACTTCTTCGGTTCGGAACTCGCCTCCGCGGGCCTGCCGGAGGGCGAGGAGAAGGCGATCCTGGAGAGCGTCAAAGACAAGATCCCGGCTTCGGTCTTCACCACGCCGTATGCCAACCCGGTGAACGAGCCCCAGGACGCCGTGCGGAAAAACCTGCGCGAGGCCGTCGGGCTGCTGCGCGAGGCCGGCTACGAGTTGCGTGGCGGCAAGATGGTCGACAAGGCCACCGGTGAACCGCTGACGGTCGAGTTCCTCGAGTTCCAGAATGCCTTCGAGCGGGTGATCCTGCCCTTCTCGGCGCAGCTCAAGCTGATCGGCATCGATGCGACCCTGCGGGTGATCGATGCGGCGCAATACCAGAACCGGATCCGCGATTTCGATTTCGACATCATCACCAACGCCTGGGGCGAGTCGCTCTCGCCGGGCAACGAGCAGCGCGAGTTCTGGGGCTCGGCGGCGGCCGACAAGCCGGGCTCGCGCAACCTGATCGGGATCAAGGATCCCGGCATCGATGCGCTGATCGAGAAGGTGATCTACGCCCCCGACCGGGCCGGCCTGGTCGCTGCCACCCGGGCGCTGGACCGGGTGCTGCTCGCCCACGATTACGTCGTGCCGCAATGGTCGGCGAGCGAGCAGCGGACCCTGCGCTGGAACCGGTTCGGCCACCCGGCGATCCTGCCGCGCTACGCCGGCTCCGGTTTCCCGACGACCTGGTGGTACGACCAGACGCTGGCCGCCAAGACCGGAGCCCCGCGTTGACCCGCGGCCCTTGGCGGCCGAGCCGGCGCGGCCTCGTGCTGGGCGCCGGCGCCCTCGCGGCGATCCGTCCCGCCCGGGCCGCCGGCGACGAGCGCCACGGCCTGTCGAGCTTCGGCGAGCTGAAATACGCCCCCGGCTTCGCGCATTTCGACTACGTGAACCCGATCGCCCCGAAAGGCGGCCGGTTCTCGACCCAGCTCACCGGCACGATCGGCAACCAGTCCCTCAACACCTTCAACACGCTCAATATCTACGTGCTGCGCGGCGACGGCGCGGCCGGGCTGGACCAGACCTTCGACAGCCTGATGGTCCGGGCGCTCGACGAGCCGGACGCGGTCTACGGGCTGGTGGCGCGCGCCGTCACGGTGAGCCCCGACGGCCTGACCTACACCTTCGCGCTGCGCCCCCAGGCCCATTTCCACGACGGCTCGCGGCTCACCGCACGGGACGCCGCCTTCAGCCTCAAGCTCCTGCGCGACAAGGGCCATCCCTCGATCTCCGAGGTGATCCGGCCGATGATCGACGCCCGGGCCGAGGGCGACGACACTCTCGTCGTCACCTTCGCGGAGGGCCGCGCCCGGGACCTGCCGCTGTTCGTGGCGCAGCTGCCGATTTTTTCGGCTTCCTACTACAGCAACCGCGATTTCGAGGCGTCGAGCCTCGATGCGCCGCTAGGCTCCGGCCCCTACCGGGTCGGCGCTGTCGATCCCGGCCGCTCCATCGGGCTCGACCGGGTCCCGGATTACTGGGCGGCGGACCTCGCCGTGACGGTGGGGCAGAACAATTTCGACGCGCTCCGCTACGAGTACTTTCGCGATCGCACCGTGGCCTTCGAGGCGTTCAAGAGCGGCGCCTTCACGGTCCGCGAAGAGTTCACCGCCCGGGTCTGGGCAACCGGCTACGATTTTCCCGCCGCCACCGAGGGGCGCGTCATCCGGCAGACCGTGCCGGATGCGCGACCCAGCGGCACGCAGGGCTGGTGGATCAACATCCGCCGGGAGCCGTTCCGCGATCCGCGCATCCGCGAGGCGATCGGCCTGTGCTTCGACTTCGAATGGTCGAACCGCAACCTGATGTACGGCGCCTACACGCGCACCGCCTCGTTCTTCGAGAATTCCGACCTCAAGGCCACGGGAGAACCCTCGGCCGAGGAGCTGGCCCTGCTGGAGCCGTTCAAGGACCTGCCCCCGGAGGTGTTCGCCGAGGCCTGGACGCCCCCCGTCTCGGACGGGTCCGGCCAGGACCGGGCGCTGCTCAAGCGCGCCGACGCCCTGCTGCGCGAGGCCGGTTGCACCCGCCAGGGCAGCGGCCTCCTGCTGCCGGGCGGCCAGCCCCTGGCCATCGAGTTCCTGGACGACGACCCGGTCTTTCAGGCGGTCACCCAGCCGTTCATCCGCAATCTCGGCCTGCTCGGGATCAAGGCGACCCATCGCACCGTCGACCCGTCCCAGTACCAGGCCCGGGTCAACGACTTCGACTTCGACGTCACCTCCCGCCGCTTCGCCGGCGGCGTTACCCCGGGCGCGGAGCTGCGCGAACTCTATGGCTCCCGGGCGGCCACTACCCCGGGCTCCAACAACCTCTCAGGCGTCGCCGATCCGGCGCTCGACGCGCTGCTCACCGCCATCGCGGATGCCAAGTCCCGGGCCGCGCTGACCACGGCGTGCCGGGCCCTCGACCGGGTGCTGCGGGCCCAGCGCTTGTGGGTGCCGATGTGGTATTCCGGCGCGCACCGCCTCGCCCTGTGGGACGTCTACGGCCGCCCGGCGAACCCGCCCAGATACGACCTCGGCGCCCCCGGCACCTGGTGGTACGAGGCCAACAAGGCCAAGCGGATCGGGCGGGACTAGGACGATCATGCTTGGCTACATCCTCCGCCGCATCGGCCTGATGATCCCGACCCTGTTCGGGATCATGCTGATCACCTTCACCATCGTGCAATTCGCCCCCGGTGGCCCGGTGGAGCGGGTGCTCTCGCAGATGAAGGGCCAGGGCGACGGCGCCCTGTCGCGGGTCACCGGCGGCGCCGGCGATCTCGGCGGCGGTCGGCCGGCAGGGGGCGGGGACGGCAATTCCCGCTATCGTGGCGCGCAAGGGTTGAGCCCGGACTTCATCGCCAAGCTGGAGAAGCAGTTCGGCTTCGACAAGCCGGCGCCCGAGCGCTTCGCCAAGATGCTCTGGGACTACACGAGGTTCGATTTCGGCCGCAGCTATTTTCGCGACGTCACCGTCATCCAGCTGATCAAGGAGCGCCTGCCGGTCTCGATCTCGCTGGGCCTGTGGATGACGCTGCTGTCCTACGCGATCTCGATCCCACTGGGCATCCGCAAGGCCGTCAAGGACGGCGAGCGCTTCGACCGCTGGACCTCCTTCGTGGTGATCATCGGCTACGCGATCCCGGGCTTCATGTTCGGGCTGATGCTGATCATCCTGTTCGCGGGCGGCTCGTTCTACCAGTTTTTTCCGCTGCGCGGCCTGACCAGCGAGGGCTGGGAGACCTTCTCCACCTGGCACAAGCTCACCGACTACGCATGGCACATGGTGCTGCCGCTCACCGCACTGGTGATCGGCGCCTTCGCGACCTCGACCCTGCTCACCAAGAACTCGTTCCTCGACGAGATCCGCAAGCAATACGTCCTGACCGCGCGGATGAAGGGCCTATCCGAGCGACGCGTGCTCTACGGCCACGTCTTCCGCAACGCCATGCTGATCGTCATCGCCGGCTTCCCGGGCGCGTTCATCTCGGCCTTCTTCACCGGCTCGCTGCTGATCGAGACGATCTTCTCACTCGACGGGCTGGGGGAGCTGTCGTTCCGCTCGATCGTCGGCCGCGACTACCCGGTGGTGTTCGCGACCCTGTACATCTTCTCCCTGCTCGGGCTGGCGGTGAACCTGCTGTCCGATCTGATCTACGTCTGGATCGACCCGCGGATCGATTTCTCCGCCCGGGCGACGTGAGGGTGGCAGGCGGGGCGGAGCCCGCTCACGACAGCGGCGAGCCCGGATCCGGCAGGGCGATGGTCGAGGTGGCCTCGAGGATCTGGTCCGGTCCGCCCTTCGGGGGCCACGCGCCGGAGGCGTAGGCGTTCGCGCGCAGCCTCGCCCGCTCTTCCAGGCTGGTGAAGGCCCAGATGTGCGTGATCCGGGGGGCACCGTCGAGGGCGTACAGGTTGGTCACGAGATGCGCGGTGTAGGGCTTGGCCGGCGCGATCGCCGCCTCCCAGGCTGCCAGCGTCGGCGCGAGGCCGCCGGGCCTGAGCCGATAGGTCCGGATCTCGTACACGCCGCCGCGCGAGCCGGTCCGCACCGGCGGCAGGAACGGGAACGGCGCGTAGCTGTCCATGGTCAAAGCGGTGAGGTGATCGCCCGCGTGGAACGGCGCGGCGCTCATCAGGGCGCGCCGCCGCTCCGCCGTCATCGCCTCGGGGGCCTGGAAGCGGCGCAGGAGCACCACCCGGCCGAGGGTGCCGATCTCGGTGCGCCAGCAGCCGAGCAGCGTCCCGGCCTCCGCCTCGGCGGCCCAGGCGCACGCCCGCTCGGCGACTTGGCCGACCGCCAGCAACGGGCAGGACAGCGTGGCGAGTTCGTAGAGCATGGCCGGGCGCCTCCGCTTTCGCTTTCGCTTTCGCTTGCTTTACCCGGCTGAAGCTAGATCACCGCGATCCCGGGGCGAGGGCCGCGCGGGACCTACCGTGCTTCCCCACTGCCGAGCACCCGCGCCACCGTGCTCCGCAGCGCCTGGGCGCTGCGATAACCCACCGCCGCCGCGACCGCTCCGAGGGGCCGCCCCTCGGCGGTCAGCGCGAGCGCCCGGATCACCCGGGCCCGCGCCCGCCAGTCGCCGAAGCTCAAGCCCGTCTCGGTGCGGAACCCCCGGGTCAGGGTGCGCCGGCTCGCTCCGGCGCGGTCGGCCCAAGCGTCGAGGTCGTCGGCCGCGGCCGGATCCGCGATCAGGCCGAGGCAGACCCGGCGCAGGCGGGCATCTCGGGGCAGCGGCAGGGTGAGCGGCGTCTCGGGGGCGCGGCCGATCTCGTCGAGCACCAGGGCGGCGAGGTGGCCGCCGCGGCCGGCCTCGTCGTACAGCACCGGCTCCAGCCCGAGGGCCGCGAGCGCCGCGGCGAGCAACGGGGAGACCAGGATCACCCGGCAGCGCTCCGGGAAGGCCGACACCGCGGTCGGATCGAGATAGGCGGAGCACATCGCCACCGCGCCGTGGGTCGCCACGGCGTGCGGCAGGCGCGGCGGGATCCATAGGGCATGCCCCTCCGGCACGACCCAGGTGCCATCGTCGGCCGAGGCCGTCATCAGGCCCTCCGTCGCGTAGAGAAGCTGCGCACGCGGGTGGAAATGCCGGTCCAGCCGCATCCCGGCCGGGTAGGTCTTGGGCATCACCGCGACGGCGCGCGGCACGTCCTGATAATCGGCAGCCTCCGTCGAGCGTCCGCGACGCGGCTGGCCGCTCGAACAAAATGGCCCGTTCGCATCCATATCCGGCCCGACACGTCTATCGGGCCAAGGTATCAGGGGACGATCCCGGAGGATACGCCGCGATGGATGCCGAAACCCTGTCCCGCCGCACGCTGCGCTTCGTCAACGTCGCGCACGCCCTCGACCATTTTGTGCTGCTGATCTACCCGACCGCGGTCATCGCCATCGCGTCCCAGACCGGGCTCGGTTACGGCGAGCTGATCGGGCTCGCGACCGGCGCCTTCGTGGCCTTCGGCCTGTGCTCGCTGCCGATGGGCTGGCTGGCGGACCGGTTCGGCCGGCGCAATATGCTGGCGGTGTTCTTTCTCGGCTACGGGCTGTCCTGCCTCGGGGTGGCGAGCGCCACGACGCCGCTGAGCTTCGCGCTGTGGCTGTGCGTGCTCGGCCTCGCCTCGGCGATCTACCACCCGGTCGGCTCGACCATGCTGGTGACCCACGCGCGCCGGCTCGGGCGCGACCTCGGCGTCAACGGCGTCTGGGGCAATCTCGGCGCCGCCTCGGCCTCGGGGGTGACCGCGTTGCTCGCCGCCACCGCCGGCTGGCGCGCCGCCTTCGTGGTCCCGGGCCTGGTCTGCCTCGCCTGCGGCGCCGCCTTCCTGGCGCTGGTCCCGGGCGACGGCGAGGCCGGCGGCAGGAAGGCCGGCGGTGCGGCCGCGATCGCCGTGAGCCGGCCCTGGGCGCTGATGGCCCTGTACGCCCTGGCGATCTTCGCCGGCGGCGTGACCTTCAACCTGACCACGATCAGCCTGCCCAAGGTGATCGACGAGGGCGTGGGCCACGCTCTGCCGCTGGCGCTGATCGGCTCTCTCGCGACCGTGGTCTTCCTGTTCGGGGCGCTGATGCAGCTCGCCATGGGCCGGCTGATCGACCGGTTCAGCCTGCCGGCCCTGTTCGTCACCCTGTCGGTGCTGCAGCCCCTGGGCCTCGGGCTCGCGGCGCTCTCGACCGGCCTACCGCTGCTCGCGGGCCTGATGCTGGCCATGACGGCGATCTACGGGCAGGTGGTGATCAACGACGCGATGATCGCCCGCTACGTGCCGCCCGCCTACCGGGCGCGGGCCTACAGCGTGCGCTATTTCGTGGGCTTCACCGCCAGCGGCTTCGTGGTCCCGGCGATCGCGGTGCTGCACGAGCGCGGCGGCTTCGCCCTGGTGCTCGGCATCGCGGCCGCCTGCGGCGCGGTGATCTGGCTCTCGGCGATCGGCTTCCTGCGGCTGACGCAGGGCGGCCCCCGCGCCGCCCTGGCGGCAGCGGAGTAGGCCGGCGGTTTGCCGCACCGGGCCGGCGCTGCTACGCGGCGGCGGTTCCGAGCCGCGAGCCCGCCCTTGACCACACTCTCCCTCGTGATCCGGCCCGAGCGACCGGAGGACGCCCCTGCAATCGACCGGCTCCAGGCCCGAGCCTTCGGCCCCGGACGGTTCGCCCGCACCGCCTACCGGTTGCGTGAGCGCGCGCGCGAGCGGAGGGATCTGGGCATCACCGCCTCGGTCGGCAACTTTCTGGTGGGCTCCGTACGGATGGGTCCGGTGCGGGCCGGGACCATGTCGTTCGTCATGCTCGGCCCCCTGGCGGTGGATCCGAGCTTCGCGGGCCGCGGCATCGGCGGCACCCTGACCCGGGCGGCGATCGAGGCCGCCCGGCAGGCCGGCGAGGGCTTGGTGATCTTGGTGGGCGACGCGTCCTATTACAGCCGCTTCGGCTTCACCCCGGTCCCGCCGGGGCGCCTGACCCTGCCGGGACCGGTGGACCCGGCCCGGCTCCTGTGGCTGGAACTGGCAGCTGGGTTCCATGAGGGCGTGTCGGGCCTGGTCGAGGCGGTGCGACCCTGATCCGTCGGGCCGCGGGCGGCAGACAGACCATCTTGGTTTCAAAAGACCGTCGACCTTCGGGATCCCCGTCTTCAGCCGAACTTAGACATTCGGTTCGACGCGCCCCTCGATCAGGCGCGCGTATTCGGCTTCCGCCGCGCCGTAGCCGTCCCCGGCATAGTCGAGCAGCCCCTCGCGATCGGTGATCTCGACGCTACCGCGACGTTTCTGGACGAAGCCGGCCTTCTCCAGGGTCCGCAGGGCCGCCGTCACGCCCGGACGCTCGACGCCCAGCATGAACGACATGAAATCCTGCGTGACCGTGATCTGGTCGCCGTCGATCCGATCGTGACACATCATCAACCACCGGGCGAGGCGCGTCGCCGTGTTGCCCCGGGCATTGGCGAAGGCTGTCTGGGCCGTCTGGACGAACTGCGCCTGGATGAAGCGATGCAGCAGCCGGCGCAGGGCCGGGCGCTGCTCAACCTCGGCCCGCAGCACCGCCACGTCGATGCTCAGCATGTGCCCGGCCATCTGCACGAAGTGGGTGTGCGGGCTGCGATCGTCGTCGAGCAGGATGGGAGAAGCACCCACCAGACCTTCCCGGCCGATCAGACCGATCTCGACCCGGCCGCTGGGCTCGTCGGTGGTGATCGAGACAAAACCCTCTTCCGGGAAGTAGACGGTCTCGATCACCGTATGGGAGGAGATCAGGACGTGCCGCAATGGCATCTCCTGGACGCGCAGGGCCGGTTGCAGGGCGCCGAAATCCTCCGGCGAAAGCGCGCGGAGGAGGCGGTTGCGCACGTCCGGTTGCTGGAGGGGGGCCATGATGCTCGCCTGCTTGGGGGCAAGAGCACACGGCGTCCCTCAATCACCGGCGCCCGAATCGTGGCCGGCGATGGCCGTGAAGTGGTCATTTTTACCAAAAGCACAAGTGTTGCGGAAAAAGCGTATGAATATTACTGCGCTTCAAAATCAATTTTTAAGCCTCTCCGGTCGAAAAAATAACGAATGCTGAATGTTTCACTCTCTATCTCGCGCATAAATCGTCGGCTTGCGCCTTCAAAATCTCGCGGACGCATGCGAAGACCGCCTGCCGATCTTCAGGCTTTCGGATCGCGAGCCACATCTGCAGAAGCTGAGCCGTATGGCCGGTCGAAGGCCCATCGGGTGTTTCGAAGAATAGATTCGTCGAACAGCCGAGCAACTCGGCCAGTTCTTCGAGTTTCCCCGATGCCCCTGCGCCCGCTACCGAACCCAGGACGTCAGGAGTCTGCATATCCATTTCAGCTTCTCGCCCGACAAGTCGCCCCGTATCGGCGATGAATGCATCCTACCATTGTATTTTTGGTTGCAAAACCGTAATTAAAATACAATGCTTAAAATGAAAATGCGCGGATTGTAAAAATTTTACAGTGCTGGACGCATATCCGAACACTTTGCACGTTGGATATCCAATGAATCGTGCCTCTGATCTTGATGCCATAGCAGATGCGTGTATTGCCGCTTACGGCGCCATCGCGGATCACGGCACCCCGCAGATGAAGATGCTGATCCGGGTGCTCCTGCACATCGTCGGCAAGGAGATCGCGCAGGATTTGTCACGGCCGCAGCGCGGAGACAATCAAACGCGCCTTGATCTCGGGTCGCCGGAACGGCAGCACGACGATTGAATTCGATCCTTCGGAACTCGATCCGTCTAACAGCCTGAGCGTGACAATCTTTATGGCGTCGCAGCGAACGGCCTGAACCTGAATGCGGTCGCAAGCGGAGGATATCGAGCGTCGGATCACGCCCGCCGCAGCGCCAGCGCGGCGATCAGGCCGGCCGTGAGCAGCGCCAGCGCCACGGGAGTCGCCGATGTCGCAGGCCAGGCCGAAGCCGCGACCGTGAACAGAGCCCCGAACGTCATCTGAGTGAAGCCGTAGAGACTGGAGGCCGAGCCCGCCGCGTGCGGATCGACGTTCATCAGCCCGGCCACCGCGTTGGGGCTGAGCAGGCCGACCCCGACCGCATAGGCGAAGAGCGGCACGATCAGGCTGACGACGCCGAGCATCCCGGTCCGGTCGACCAGCAGCAGCGCCAGCGCCGCCGCGATGCAGAGCAGGTTGCCGCTGCGCGCCGCCTTGCGGATCGGCACCCGGGTCGCGAGCCGGCTCGCAAGCACGGCACCGCCGACCATGCCGAACACTACCATCAGGCAATCGAACCCGACCTCCTGCGACGAGCGCCCGAGCCGGTCCACCAGCAGGAACGGCGCCACCGCCAGGAAGGCGTAGAGGCTGGTGCCGCCGCAGGCCCCCGCCACCAAATAGGCGCGAAACACCGGCACCTTCACGAGCCGCAGGTAGCCTGCCAGCACCGCGACGAATCCCGGCAGCGCCACCTTGTGCCGGTTTGTCTCCGGCAGGGTGAACACCACCAGGGCACCGAGCAGGGCGACGATCCCGGCCAGCACCACGAACACGGCGCGCCAGCCGAACGCCTCGTTCACCACCCCGCCGATCGCCGGGGCCAAGGCCGGCGTGAGGGTCATGGCGGTGGTCAGGATCGCGAGCTTTTTCGCCGCGTCCTCCCGGGTCGAGACGTCCCGCACCATCGCCCGGCCGATCACCAGGGAGCCGCAGGCCCCGAGCGATTGCAGCACCCGGGCCACCAGCAGGGTGCCGATGTTCTGGGCCGGGATCGCCAGCAGCAGCCCGGCCAGGTAGAGCCCCAGCCCGCCGATCAGGATCGGACGCCGCCCGTACCGGTCGGAGAGCGGGCCGTACAGGAGCTGACCGCCCGCGAGCCCGATCAGGTAGACCGTGATGGTGAGCTGTGCGGCGGCATGGGTGGTGCCGAGATCGGCGGCGGCGGTGGCGAGCGCGGGCACGAAGATGTGCAGCGCCACCGTGCCGGTCATGGTCACGGCGACCAGCAGCGGCAGGGGCGCCCGGCGCCCCGCCGGATCGGCACTTCGATCGGGCAAGAGGATTCCTTCGCGGTGTCTGACCCGGACTGATCCCGGGTCGCTGCCGCCTCAAGGCAAAGGCCGGGCCTGAGCCCGACCGTTCCTTCGCCCCTACGGCTTCGGCGTCGGCAGCGGCGCGTTCAGATCCTTGGTCGGACCGTCGACCTCGAGGTTCTTGGCCCGATCCACCGCCTCGGGATTGGCCTGGGCCGCCGGCTCCTTGGTGGCCGGGGCTGACGGCGCGGTCGGCTCGGCCGGGATCAGACTCGACGGCGTGCCCTGCTGGTCGCCGTCATGGGCGCCGGCCGGCGGGGCGGGAGCGTTGCGGTCGCTCGATTCGCCGGGCGCCCGCGGGCTGCCGGCCGACTTCTCCTCGACCGGCTTGGCCGTGTCGATATCAGCCGGCTTGGCCGGGCTGTCCTTGCCCTCCGAGCCCTTGCCGGCGGCGGGCTTGGCGGCGGAGGGCTTTTCCTCGGACGCGGGTGCAGCCGCGGGCTTGTCGTCGGGCTTGGCGGCCGCAGGGGCGGCCTCCGGCTTCGTGTCGGTCTTCTCGACGGCGGGCAGCGGCTTGGGGCTATCCGCGTTGCTGCGCAGGTAGGCGATGACGTTGGCCCGCTCCTGCGGCGAGGCGATGCCGGCGAACGCCATCTTGGTGCCCGGGGCGTAGGCCTTGGGGCTGGTCAGGAAGGCGTCCAGGTCGTCGTAGGTCCAGGCGCCACCCTTTCCCTTCAGCGCTGCCGAGTACTCGAAGCCGGGATGCGCGCCCTTCGGCCGCTCGACCACGCCGTACAGGTCCGGGCCGACCTTGTTCGGGCCGCCCTTCTCGAAATTGTGGCAGGCATGGCAGGCCTTGGTGCCGGCCTCACCCTTCTCGGCGTTGGCGCCGGCGAGCCGCACGGCGATCGGCTCGACCTTGGCTTCCGGGGCTGCGGCTGCGGTCTGCGGCTCCGGCTCGGGCAGATCGTAGCCGGCTTTGCCGGCGGGTCTGGGATGGTAGATCAGCTCGGCGACGAAACCCGATCCAGCCGCGAACAACAGGGCGCCGAGGACGGCGCCGAGGACCTTGTTCACCTCGAACGAGTTCATGCTCTTCTCTCGATCTGCCCATGCCCGTCGCCGGCTGGCCGGGACGTGGGACCTTGGAAGATTTCAAGGGTGCTTAGCCGTTCCGGCACGATCTTGACAATGCCGGACCCGGGATCCGCACTGTCGCGGGACGAAACCGTCGAGGCAAATCGCCCAGCTTGTCACCCGGCGGCATCATTTTTCCGGATCGCGAGACCCCGCTCCCCTGCCGCGCGAGGGACGACAATCGCGGGAAGGCCTGTTAAGCAGCCGCGCTTCGCTGGCGGACGCCTCGCCTCAGGTCCGAGCCCTTAATGTCCGATCCCCTCGTGCTGATTCCGGCCCGCCTCGCCGCGACGCGCCTGCCGAACAAGCCGCTGGCCGAGATCGCCGGGGAGGCGATGATCGTCCATGTCTGGCGCCGGGCCATGGAGGCCGGGATCGGCCCCGTGGTGGTGGCCACCGACACCGCCGAGATCGTCGACGTCGTCGAGGCTGCCGGCGGCATCGCGGTAATGACCCGGGCCGACCACCCGTCCGGCTCGGACCGCCTCGCCGAGGCGCTGGAGAGCGTCGATCCGGAGGGCCGCCACGACGTGGTGGTCAACGTCCAGGGCGACCTGCCGACCATCGACCCGGCGATCATCGGCGCCGCGATCGGCCCGCTCTCCGACCGGACGGTGGATATCGTCACGCTCTGCGCGCCGATCACCGGCCCGCACGAGGCCGACAATCCCAACGTGGTCAAGCTGGTCGGGCATATGGTCGGACCGGGCCGCCTGCGGGCGCTCTACTTCACCCGCGCCCGCGCCCCCTGGGGCGAGGGTCCGCTCTGGCACCATATCGGCCTCTACGCCTACCGCCGCACGGCGCTGACCCGCTTCGTCGCCCTGCCCCCCGGGGAGTTGGAGACCCGGGAGAAGCTGGAGCAGCTGCGTGCGCTGGAGGCCGGCATGCGCATCGATGCCGTCATCGTCGACGACCTGCCGCTGGGCGTCGACACCCCCGCCGATCTGGAGCGCGCCCGCGCCCTGCTCCAGGCCCGCCGCCTGAACTGAACCGCGATCCCGATGACAGACCGCACCATCGCCTACCAGGGTGAGCCCGGGGCTAACTCGCACATCATCTGCGCCGAGGCGTTCCCGGACTGGGTTCCGCTGCCCTGCGCCACCTTCGAGGACGCCTTCGCGGCGGTCACGGAGGGCCGGGCGCAGCGGGCGATGATCCCGATCGAGAACTCGATCGCCGGCCGGGTGGCCGACATCCACCACCTGATCCCGACCTCGCCGCTGCACATCGTGGCCGAGCACTTCCTGCCGATCCATTTTCAGCTGATGGTCCTGCCGGGCACCGCCCTTGAGACCGTGCGGACCGTGCACAGCCACGTCCACGCGCTGGGCCAGTGCCGGCGGATCGTCCGCCGCCTGGGCGTGAAGGCCGTGGTCGCTGGCGACACCGCCGGGGCGGCGCGCGAGGTCGCGGAGATCCGCGACCCGAGCCGGGCGGCCCTGGCCCCGGCGCTCGCCGCCGAGGTCTACGGTCTCGACATCCTGGAGCGCGACGTCGAGGACGAAGCGCACAACACCACCCGGTTCGTGGTGTTCTCCCCTGACCCCGAACCGGTGGAAGCCGGGACCGGACCCTGCGTGACCAGCTTCGTGTTCCGGGTCCGCAACATCCCGGCCGCCCTCTACAAGGCGCTCGGCGGCTTCGCGACCAACGGCGTCAACATGTCGAAGCTCGAGAGCTACATGATGGACGGCGAGTTCACCGCCACGCAGTTCTACGCCGAGGTGGACGGCCATCCCGAGGATCCTGGCCTCGCCCGGGCACTGGATGAGCTCGGCTATTTTTCACGCGAGCTCAGGGTGGTAGGCACCTACCCGGCGCACCCGTTCCGCGAGGCGGCGCGGCCGGCGGCGGAGTAGTTCTGCCATGAGCGGCAAGTTCACCTCAGAGCAGGCGCCAACTATCCGGTATAAAGGCTTTGCCGACATGCCCGCGGCGGCTCCCCTCAGCCCGGCGTTCAACGCCTTGGACGACGCAGAGATCGAGCGACGCGCCGCCGCAGATCCCGATGCCGGTCGGATTCCACCGGGTTTCTGGGACGAGGCATCGCCCGCGTCCGTCGAGACGAAGGTGCAGATCACGCTGCGCCTCGACGCGGACGTGCTGCGGCATTTCCGGAGCGCCGGATAGGGCTACCAGTCGCGGATCAACGCGGTGCTCAAGAGCTCTGTCAGAGCGCAGGAGAAGCGGCGGTAGCGAAAATTACTCCCGCCGCAACACCCGGTCCACCGCCAGATCCGACCAGAACCCCGGCCGAAAATCCCGCTTGAGTGCCTCCGGATCGTAGATCGTCTCGACCCAGGTCAGGAAATCGATGCCCTTGGCCTCGCCCTCCACCCGGTAGCGGGCGAAGAATGCGTCGAGGATGCCGGTCTTGGCGAAGCGGAGATGGCCGTAGCGGGCCGAGAGCTGGCGGGCGGCCTCGGCCACCGGGCGGTTCTCGTGCAGGATCAGGTAGAGCGCCGAGGCGAGCCCGGCCCGGTCGGCGCCCGACTTGCAATGCATTACCGCCGGGTACTGGATGCCGGCGAAGAAGTCCTTGGCGGCGAGCAGCGTGGCGCGGTCGGGGGCCTCGCGGGAGCGCAGGACGAACTCGACCAGGGTGAGCCCGTGGCGCTCGCACGCCTCCCGCTGCAGCGGCCAGGAGCCGTGCTCGCGCCCGCCGCGCAGGGAGATGATCGTGCGCACGCCCTCTGCGCGGAAGTGCGCGAGCTGGTGCGGCCCGGGCTGGGCCGAGCGCCAGAGCCGGCCCGAGCCGACTCGGTGACGGTTGAGATAAGCCAGCCGGAACACGCCGTGATCGATCAGCAGCATGTTCGCCCAGGCCTTCAGCCGGTCGGCCGGCCCGGCGATCGGCCGCTCGAAGCGGGCGATCCGGGCCATGCGGCGCGCGTAGCGCGTCTCGGGCTTGAGGAAGCGGTTGAACACGATCGGGGCTGCCACGGAATCGGGAGCCGGCTCTAACAGCCGCCCGGAAGCCCGGCAATTCACCGAGCGAACCGGCGGTCACGCCTCTTTCCCGCCCACCAACGGAGAGTTCCAAAAAACCGGCGCCGATCTTGCCTTTACTCCGCCTGGATCGGGATCGAACCTGGGCGGGCCGCGCGGGTTATCCGACGGTCGACGGGGGAGGCCGGAAGCCGATGAGCACGCGCACCACGAGCATCCGCCGGGCTCGAGAAGCCGATCTCGGCAGCCTGTCGACGGTGTTCGATGCGTCGTGGCGCGAGGCCTATCGCGGCATCATCCCAGGGGTGGCCCTGGAGCGCCTGATCGCCGGACGCGACCGCGCCTGGTGGCGCAGCGCCCTGCGCCGGGGGCGCCCGATCGCGCTGGTCGAGACCGGCGAGCGGGTGGTCGGCTACGCCGCCTACGGGCGCACCCGCAGCCGGGCGCTCGGCACCGAGGCGGAGATCGACGAGCTCTACCTGCTGCCGGAATACCAGGGCGTCGGCCTCGGACGCCGCCTGTTCAAGGCGGTCCGCAACGACCTCGCCGATCACGGCCTCACCCAACTCGGCGTCTGGAGCCTGGAGGACAACGCCCGGGCCGGTGCGTTCTACGAGGGGCTGGGCGGCCAGGCCGGGCCGCGGGTGCTGGACCGGGTCGCGGGGGTCGCGCTGCCTAAGGTCGGGTACCTGTTCAGCTAACGTTTCTTGGGACTCGTCGCCGGCCTCGCGCCGATACTGATTTGCATCGTGGAGCCGGGCATCTAAGAGGTCGGGGAAGCGGTGCAAGCCGCATCCCGGAAGCGATACGCCATGAACATCGACGCCATCCCGCTCGGCAAGAAGCCCCCGCACGACGTCAACGTCATCATCGAGGTGCCGCTCGGCGGCGAACCGATCAAGTACGAGATGGACAAGGAATCGGGCGCGCTGGTCGTCGACCGGTTCCTCTATACCCCGATGTTCTACCCCGGGAATTACGGCTTCATCCCGCACACCCTGTCGGGCGACGGCGATCCCTGCGACGTGCTGGTGGCCAACACCCGCGCAGTCCTGCCCGGCGCAATCATCAGCGCCCGCCCCGTCGGCGTGATGGTGATGCAGGACGAGGGCGGCGAGGACGAGAAGGTCATTGCGGTGCCGTCCCGCCACCTGACCAAGCGTTACGACCGGGTCGAGAACTACACCGACCTGCCCGACATCACGATCCAGCAGATCCAGCACTTCTTCGAGCACTACAAGGATCTGGAGCCCGGCAAGTGGGTCAAGTTCGTCCGCTGGGGCGACAAGGAAGAAGCCCACCGGCTGATCGAGGAAGCGATCGAGCGGGCGAAGAACAAGAAGTAGTTTTTCAGACGCAGGCAGACCTTGCCTGACCCTCCCCCCGCTGCGGGGGAGGGAAAAGCGGCGTGTTTCAGGCGCTCACCGCTGAACGTGATGGGTAAGCCGGCAGCCTTCGTTCACCCGTCGATGCGACGCAGGCCCGACCTGTAGCGGCGGGCGTTCTCGACGTAGCGCAGGGCCGCTTGGCGAAGGCCCTCCACCGCCTCGGCATCGAGGGTACGCACGGCCTTGGCCGGAGCGCCGACGATCAGGCTGTGATCGGGAAAGTCCTTGCCCTCGGTCACCAGCGCGTTGGCCCCGATCAGGCAGCCCCGGCCGATTCTGGCGCCGTTCAACACCGTCGCGCCCATGCCGACGAGGCTGCCGTCGCCGATCGTGCAGCCATGAACGATGGCGCCGTGGCCCACGGTGACATCGGTGCCGATCACCAGCGGAAAGCCGGGATCGACGTGCATGATCACGCCCTCCTGCACGTTGGTGCGGTCGCCGATGCGGATCGGCTCGTTGTCGCCGCGCAAGGCCGCGCCGAACCAGATGCCGACATCCAGACCCAGATGGACCCGGCCGACCACCTGGGCATCCGGGGCGATCCAGATCCGGTCGGGATCGGCAAGCTGCGGCGCGTGATCGTCGAGGGCGTAGAGCGGCATGGCTGGCTTCCGTCCCGTGGGCTGAGATCCGCCGGCATCGAGGCCGACGATGGGCATCGCCTGTCGCCGGAATGGCACAGGTCCGGCCGGCATGCCAATGCTAGGCTGAACCCTCAACCGGACGCGAGGCGCAGGCGTGAAACGGATCGCGGCATCGATCGGCCTCGCGGGCCTGCTGCTGGCGCAGGCCGCCTCTGCGGCGGATTGGCATGGCGGCGCACGGGCCGGCGGCTTTCGGGCGACCTGCGAGGATCTCGCGACCTTCTGCTTCGCCGATGCCTGCGGGGGCGACCAGATCGCGGCGGCCGAGTCCTGCCGGGCACGCTGCCCCAGCGCCGTGATCCTCGATGTGCTTCCGGCCGCCTGCCGCATCCCGGATGCACCGCCGGAACCGGTCCTTCGGCGGCGCGGCTGAGATCTCGGCATGCTTCGGTCCGGCCTCCGCGGCGCGCCGATAGATCTCGACGAGAAAAATTCTCGGTCCTGCGGCAACAAAACGCGGCACGCGGCATTGAACGTGCTCGAACGGATCAACAGCAAGCACGTCAATGCGGACCGTTGCTCGCACCGTCGCGAGATCGGAAGCCCTATCATGATCAAAGACGATCTGAACCCGCCCCGAGTAGGCCTGAACGCTCATCCTATTCTGTACGGGGTCGCGGCCGGTCTGGCGGCTTTGTTCCCACCGGTCCTGTCCCACGCCCAGGCCGCGGTCGATCAGGATTCATCCTCCGATGGGGACGAGGAGACGGAGACGCGCGACGGGGAGTGAGCCGGGTGTCCGCCCGTCAGGCAGCGAGCCGTGCGATCAGCAGCAGCGTCGCCATGGCCGGCGCGGCGGCAGCGAGCCAGAGCGCACCGGGATGGAAAGCGGGCGGAGCGGTGAAGCGCAAAGGCCGCGACACGCCGGGGCGCAGGGTCTCCTCGCGCCCGAAACCGATCCCGATGGTCATTCGCGCCTCCTCGATGCCCGAGGAGGAAAGGCCCGCGCCCCTCAAGGGCGTCTGAATCGGCGTTCGGGTTCGCGTGGCGTGGTGAACCCGTCGTTAAAGCAGCAGATAGCGCGGCGCAACGGGTCTCAGAGCGCCCGGTCGAACTTCAGTTCGCCGTTCGGGCTCTTCAGCACCAGCTGGGAGCCGACGAGATCCCACACCGCCGCCGTGCGCAGGGCGACGAAGAACGCCTGCTCGGTGGCCGCGAGGCCCTTGTCGCAGTTCTTCTTGGTCAGCGCGAGCGGGCCGACCGCGAGGTGCTGATCCTTGAGCGGGAAGGCGGTGGCCGCGAAGGTGTTGCAGCCTCCGTAACCGCGAGCGCGGTACTGCTTGTCGATGATGAAGCTCGGGCGGTCGCCGCCGGTGAACGGCTTGCCGTTGAGGCTCACCGCCGTCCAGGTCGAGTCGAGCGGGAAAATCTTTTCGCTCGCCTTGGTGCCGGGCACGTATTGGGGCTTCTTCTCGTCCTCGCCGCCGGGGCGGCGGTTGCCGCGGCCGAAGCCCGTGGGCGCGCCGCCGCCCATCTGGGCCTGGGCCTGCGTCGCTGCGGTCAGGTCCACGGCCATCACGGCACAGGCCAAGGTGGCGATCAGCACCGCTCTCATCGTTTTGCCCCTTAACTCGCGCGCACGGCGCATAGCCCATCGTCCAGCCGCGGGATGCAACACCCGCACGACGTTCCCGAGTCGCGCGTCGCAGCCGCCCCGAACTCATACACCCCCGCGGATGCGACGGAATTTCAGCACAATTATGGTCATGGCGCAGCGTGCGGCGGCCGGAAACGATCGGCGGTGGATATCGTTGTCGATCATCCCAGAGGCATGAACGACGGGTGGAGGACCACGTGACAGGATCGGACGAGAGCGGCCAGGCCGGTGCGAGCGAGCCCGCGATGAGCCCGGCGCAGTCGCGGGCGGCCAGGGGGCTGCTCGGATGGTCCGAGGCGGCGCTCGCCGCCAAGGTCGGCCTCGACGCGCAGTTCGTGCGGGACTTCGAGAGCGGCTACGGCGACCCGCCGAGCGGACAGCTCGAAGCCCTGCGCAGCGCGCTCTGCACCGCGGGGGCCGTGTTCGACGATGCGCCGAACCCCGGCGTCCATCTGGCGGCGCAGGCCAACGCCGACGAGGGCGTCCGTCTCGGCGCGCTCACCACCGAGAACGATCGCTAGCAGCGGTCAGGGCGGTCGCTCATGATGCGTTCAGCCACCGAGGCCGATAGCCAGGTCGCTCGATCTGCCCGCCGTCTCAGGAGCGATCCGTGACCCTTCTCCTCGACAGCCCGATCCGGACCGGTGCGCGTGCCGCGGCGGGGCCGCGCTGATGCGGGCCGATGCCTTCCTGGCGGCTGCCGACACGCTTCCGGTGGCGGATCTCAGCACCCTTGTGGCGCGGGGCGGCCTCGTGGTGGTCGCGCCCCATCCCGATGACGAGAGCCTGGGCTGCGGCGGCCTGATCGCGGCTGCGCGCACCGCCGGGCGCGACGTGCGCCTCGTGGTGATCAGCGACGGCTGCGGCTCGCACACCCATTCCCAGCTGTACCCGCCGGACAAGCTGCGAACATTACGCGAGGCGGAGACGCTCCGGGCGGTGGCGATCCTCGGTTTAGCCGCCGACGCCGTCACCTTCCTGCGCCTGCCCGACGCCGACGTGCCCAGCACCGGCCCCGAGGCCGAAGCGGCCGCCCATGCCGTCGCGCAGGCCGCCGCCGCCTGCAAGGCCGGCGCGGCGTTCGTGACCTGGCGGCACGATCCCCATTGCGATCACAAGGCGTCGGCCGCAATCGTCGGGCTGGCGCGGCCGCAGATGCCGGGTGTGGCGATCTATGAATACCCGGTCTGGGGCTGGACCCTGCCGCCGGAGACCGAGGTCGGGCCAACTCCGGACGGCCTGCGCCTCGACGTCTCGGCCTATCGCGCGGCCAAGGCCCGGGCGGTGGCGGCGCACGAATCGCAGACCACCGACCTGATCGCGGACGATCCCACGGGTTTCCGCCTGGAGCCCGCGATGATCGACCGACTCTGCGGCCCCTACGAGCGCTTCGTCAGGATCCCGGCATGAGCCGCGCGACCGAGACTTTGCCGGTGGATTACTTCGCCGGCATCTACGCCAGCGATCCGGATCCCTGGCAGTTCACGAGCTCGGCCTACGAGCGCGACAAGTACGCGGCGACCCTGTCCGCGCTGCCGCGGCCGCGCTACCGCGCCGCCTTCGAGCCGGCCTGCGCGATCGGGGTGTTCACCCGCGCCCTGTCCGAGCGCTGCGACCGCCTCCTGGCCAGCGACCTGATCCCGGCCGCGGTCGAAGCCGCGAGGGCGCGGTGTGCCGACCGCCCGAGCGTGGAAATCCGCCAGGGTGCCGTGCCGGCGGATTGGCCGGACGGCCGGTTCGATCTGATCGTGCTCTCGGAATTCCTGTATTTCCTCGCCCCGCCCGACCTCGCCGAACTGGTCCACCGCGTCGGCGGCGCCATCGAGCCCGGCGGCGACCTGGTGCTGGTCCACTGGATCGGCGAGACCGATTACCCGCAATCGGGCGACGCGGCGGTCGAGAGCTTTATCGCGCAGGCCGCCCCGTTCGCGGGCCTGCTGCATCAGGACCGGACCGACAAATACCGGCTCGACGTGCTGCGCGCGGGAGCGCCTGAATGAGCACGACGGTCATCACCCTCAACAAGGGCCGGGGCGCGCATCTCGCGCGGCTGCTGGAGGGCCTGGCGCGCGGCACGCCGCCCGAAGCCTGCATCGTCGTCGAGATCGGTGGCGACGACGCCCCCCTGCCGGACCTGCCGTTCCCGGTCGAACGCGTCCCGTTCCCGCGGGACGGCCTGCCCCTCGCCGCCGCGCGCAATGCCGGGCGCCGGGCGGCCCGGACCGACACGCTGATCTTCCTCGACGTCGATTGCATCCCCTCGCGCGGCCTGGTCGCCGGGCTATCGCGGGCCTCGGCCGAGCAGGACGGCCTGATCTGCTGCGAGATCGGCTACCTGCCGGCCGGCGCGGTCACCGATGGCTGGGAAGAGGCCGATCTCGACCGGCTCGGCCATCCCCACCCGGTGCGTGCCTTCCCGCCCCCCGGCCTCGTGGGACCGGCGCCGCAGCCCGGCCTGTTCTGGTCGCTCGCCTTCGCGGTGCGGGCCACGACCTACGACCGGATCGGCGGCTTCGACGAGTTGTTTTCCGGCTACGGCGCGGAGGATACCGACCTGGCGTTCCGGGCGGACAGGGCCGGCGTGCCGATCCTGTTCCTCGGCGGCCCGCGGGCCTACCACCAGCACCATGCGAGCTACGACCCGCCGCTTCAGCATTTTCGCGATATCGTCGCCAACGCCGCCCGCTTCCACGCCCGCCACGGCCTCTGGCCGATGGACGGCTGGCTCGACGGGTTCGCCCGTCTCAGCCTGATCGCGGCCGACCGGTCGAACGGGATCACGGTACACCGCGACCCAACCCCGGCCGAGATGGCGGCAGCGCGCCTGCCGGATGCGCGGCCGTTCTGACACACGCAGCGCCTACGATAGAGACCAGCCCGGTGGGGGACCGCAGGGTCCAAATTGTCGATCGGGTGCCGGCAGTGAGCCGAAACAACGAGGTCGAGATGCGCAGCCGAGCCATCGATGCGATCGTCCGTGTCATCCTCGATCTCCGGCCGAGTCATCCGCTGCGCATTGCCATCGACGGCAGAACCTCCTCCGGCAAGACGACCTTGGCTGACGAGATCGCGACCAAGACACGGGACCATGGCCGCAATGTCATTCGAACCAGCATCGACGGCTTTCATCGCCCGAAGGCCGAACGCTATGCACGCGGTCGCAGGTCAGCCGAAGGATACTATTACGATGCGCGGGACCTAACTGCGATCAAGGACTTGCTTCTACGCCCTCTCGGCCCGCAGGGTGACCTGCTCTACAGAACGGCGAGCTTCGATCTCGAATTAGATCGTCCGATAGATGCGTCACTGCACAAGGCCGAAGCCAACGATATCCTGATCGTGGATGGCACGTTCCTGCAGCGACCGGAATTGCGGGCCGAATGGGATCTGATCGTCTTCATCGACGCGCCCGAAGAATTGGCACGTGCCTGGGGCGTCGATCGGGATACCGAGCGCCTCGGCAGTCCCGCAGAAGCTCAAGCGATCTATCGCGAACGCTATCTGCCAGCTTACGCAATCTACGAAACTGATTGCGACCCGAGAACAGGCGCGCACATCGTTTTTGAGAACGCCAATTTCGAAAGCGCAAAAGCACATATTCAACGTCTGCCCGAGTTGGGCTGATACCAGCTCGACGATCGCCGCAACCTCCGACCGCCCACATCTTCGACGGCGGTGAAGAGTGGGTCCTGGGAAGATCCCAGGACCCATTCCCATTGCAGAGCTGCCGGAGCTCATGCCTTCATAGCGTTGGCCTTCTCGATCAGCGCCTCGGCCATGCGGATCGACGCGATGTCGATCAGGCGGCCGTCGAGGGAGACGGCGCCGCGGCCGGCCTTGGCAGCTTCCTGCATGGCTTCGAGGATGCGGCGGGCCTTGGTCACCTCGGCCTCGGACGGCGTGAACACCTCGTTGGCGAGGTCGATCTGGGACGGGTGGATCGCCCACTTACCCTCGAAGCCCAGCGCCGCGCAGCGCTTGGCCGCCGAGCGGTAGCCGTCGGGATCCGAGAAATCGCCGAACGGTCCGTCGATCGGGCGCAGGCCGTAGGCGCGGCAGGCGACCAGCATGCGGTTCTGGGCGAACAGCCATGGGTCCTGCCAGTGGGTCTGGCGGTTGCCGGCCTCGTCCTTGTCGGTGAGCACCGAGTAGTCCGAGTTCACGCCGCCGATCACCGTGGAGCGGGCCCGGGTCGAGGCAGCGTAGTCGGCGACGCCGAAGGACATCGCCTCCAGGCGCTTCGACGACTGGGCGATGGCCTCGACATTGGCCATGCCGAGGGCGGTCTCGATCAGCACCTCGAAGCCGATCTGCTTCTCGCGCTTCTTGGCCTGCTCGATCTGGGTGACCAGCACGTCGATGGCGTAGACGTCGGCCGGCACGCCGACCTTGGGGATCAGCACCATGTCGAGCCGCGGACAGGCTTCGACGATGTCGACCACGTCCCGGTACATGTAGTGGGTGTCGAGACCGTTGATGCGGATCATCATGGTCTTGTTGCCCCAATCCAGGTCGTTGAGCGCCTGGATGATGTTGGTGCGGGCCTTCTCCTTGTCGTCGGGGGCGACCGCGTCCTCAAGGTCGAGGAAGATCACGTCGGCGGCCGAAGACGCGGACTTCTCCATGAAGGTCGGGTTGGAGCCCGGGACGGCGAGTTCGGAGCGATGCAGGCGCGGCTTGGCCTGCTGGATCAGGGTGAAGCTCATGGGTGTTTCTCTCTCTTGGTAACGGTTCTGGTGCCGCCGTTGGGCTGGACACGCCCGACGGTGGAAATGGCGTCCGCGGCGCCCGGTGACAGGGCGGGGACGGTCGGTTCGAGGCGCGGGTCCCCTCTCCCGTGCGGGAGAGGGGGCTTGTTGCGCGCCCCTATCCCGTCGAGCCGAAGCCGACCGCGATGCAGTTGATCGACAGGAGTAGGGCGGATTTCACAGCCTCACGCCGATCCTCGTCGGTCTCGGCCCGGTAGCGGGCCAGCAGCTCGACCTGCTCGCGCCCGACCTGGTTGATGGTCGGCAGCCGGCCCTTCAGCCGGTCGCGGAACAGCGGGAAGCGCTCGGCGAGGTCCGTTCCCCCGCTCACCCGCAGCACCATCTCGCGGGTCAGCGCGTACTCGGACTCGATCATCGAGAAGATCCGGTCCCGGATGCCCGCGTCGGGTACGAGGCCGGCATAGGCGCGGGCGATGTCGAGATCGACCATCATCAGGGTCTTCTCGACCTCGTCGAGGACCAGGCGGAAGACACGGGAGTCTTGGAACAGGCGCTTCAGGGTGGCCTCACCGTCCCGGCCGCGCACGTCGAGGAAGCTCGCGAGCCCCGAGCCGACCCCGTACCAGCCGGTGATCACGTGCCGGTTCTGCGACCACGCGAACACCCAGGGGATCGCCCGGAGATCCGAGAGCGAGCGGGCGCCGAACCGGCGGGCCGGACGCGAGCCGATGTTCAGGAGCGCGATCTCGTCCAGGGGGCTGGCCGACTGGAAGTAATCGACCAGCCCGTCGGTTTGGAGCAGCCGGACGTAGGCGGCCCGCGAGGCGCCGGCCAGCGCCTCCAGAGCATCGTCGTGGCCGACACTCGCCCGCTCGCCGTCGCCCGCCAGGGCATGCTCGAACACCGAGGCGGCGAGCAGCTCCATCTGGTAGGCGGCGGTGCCGCGGTTGGCGTATTTGAACGAGACGACCTCGCCCTGCTCGGTGGTGCGGAAGCGGCCGCGGATCGAGCCCGGCGGCTGGGCCATGATGCCCCGATGGGTCGGGACGCCGCCCCGGCTCACCGAGCCGCCGCGCCCGTGGAAGAACGCGATGCCGACGCCGAGGTCCTGGCCGAGCCGGGTCAGCTTGCTCTGCGCCTTGTACAGCTCCCAGTTGGCGGCGACGAAGCCGCCATCCTTGTTGGAGTCGGAATAGCCGATCATCACCTCCTGCACCCCGCCCTGCCAGCGGGTCGAGCGGCGCACCACCGGCACGGTGAGGAGCTCGCGCATGATCGCCGGGGCGGCACGCAGGTCGTCGATGGTCTCGAACAGGGGCACGATCGCCAAGGGGCAGATCTCGGGGCGGATGTCGGGGCCGGCGGCGTCGAGGAACACGCCGGCCTCCTTGGCCAGCAGGTACGCGCCGAGGACATCCTCCACCGAGCGGGTCATCGACAGGATGAAGGCGCCGAACGCCTCCCGGTCGAGGCTCTCGCGCATCTCGGCCACCAGCGCGAAGGTCGCCAGGGTCTCGCGGGCGGCGTCGGGCAGGTTCTCGAAGGACCGCTCGGGGTCCCGGGGCCGGACCAGCTCCGCGTCGAGCCAGTGCCGCCACGCGGCCGAGCCCAGGGCCGGGGGCTCGCCCTCGCCGTTGCGCTGGCGCCAGAGCGCCTGCAGCGTCTCGGTGGTCCGGGTGGTGTTCTCGCGCAGGTCCAGGCGGACCGTGGAGAAGCGGAAGATCTCGACCATGCGGCGGACCGGCCGCACCAGGTCGCGGCCGAGGGCGCCGCATTTGGCGTCGTCCAGCCCGCGCTCCAGCACGCGCAGGTCCTCGATCAGGCCGTCGGCGCTGGCATAATCCGGCCCGGACGGGTGCTCGCCCTCGTTGCGGGCGATGGTCGCGTCGAGCTTGCGCAGGACGCAGGTGAGATACTGGCGGTACGGCTCGCCGGGATTGCGCCGGGCGATGGCCCGGGCCTGGCCGCTCTCGGCGAGCTGCCGCTCGAGTTCCCGGCGGAACGTCTCCGGCAACGGCAGCGCGCGCTCGGTGAGCGAGAGCGTCCGGCCGAGCTCGCGCACGCCGTCGCGGTAGCGGTTGAGCGAGGCCAGCGCGTTGCGGTGCAGGGCCTGCCGGGTGACTGCGGCCGTCACGTAGGGATTGCCGTCCCGGTCGCCGCCGATCCACGAGCCGAACTGGAAGAACGGCGGCACCTGGAACGGCGTGCCGGGATAGGCCTCGGCCAGGGACTCCTCCAGGGTGTCCATGGTCTCGGGCAGCATCTCGAACAGGGTCTCGTCGAAGAAGTGCAGCCCCCAGGCGACCTCCCGCTCGACGGTGGCCTTCTCCAGGTGCAATTCGCCGGTCATCCAGACCAGCTCGATCTGGTCGCGCAGCTCGTTCATGAGCCCGTTGCGCTCGCGGTCGGTCCAGCGCGGCATCTCCAGCTCGCGCAGCACCAGGTAGATCCGCCGGAATTTCTCCAGCACGGTCACCCGCTTGCCCTCGGTCGGGTGCGCGGTCAGCGTCGGGCGGATGCGCAGGTCGGAGAGCAGCGCCTGGATCTTCTCCGGCGGAATGCCCTGGGCGCGCGCGTCGGCAAACACCTTCGCGAACGAGCCGCTCAAGGCCGCCCGTCCTTCCGTGCGCTCGACGTGCCGGCGGCGGCGCATGGCGGCGTTCTGCTCGGCGATCGAGATCAGGTGGAACCAGATGCCCTGCACTTGGAGCGCGCGGGCCAGCATCTCCGGCGAGAACCGCGAGATGTCGGCGGTGCCGTGCAGCACCGCCTCGAGATCCGGATCGTGCCGGCGGGCGACGTCGAGCAGGGCCTGGAACAGGATGTCGAGGGCCTGCTCGGCCGAGGTGCCGGTGATCACCGGCGGCGCGAAGGCGCTGGCCTCGGCCAGGGCGGGCGATGCGTGGAGGGTACGGGTCATGGAGCCACCTCGTGGCGCACGTTTTTAGAGAAGCCGCCGCGATGTCCCCTCCCCCCCTCTGCGGGGGAGGGTGGCCCCCGCAGTGGGGGGAGGGAGAGGGGAGCGACGGTGCCGGAGAGGTCGCGACGGGCCTCGCATCCTGGAGCGTTGCGCTGCCCCTCTCCCGCCCCGCATCCGCGGGGCACCCTCCCCCGCAGAGGGGGGAGGGTTGAGACAGCTACGCCGCCCGGGCGAGCACGTCGGCGACGGTCTGGCCGAACGAGCCGGGATCGGGCGCGACGGTGAGGCCGTAGGAGCGCATGATCTCGGCCTTCTCGGCGGCGCTGTCGCCGGCCGCCGAGATGATCGCCCCGGCATGGCCCATCCGGCGGCCCTTCGGGGCCGTGAGCCCGGCCACGAAGCCGATCACCGGCTTCGACATGTTGTCCCGGATCCAGGCGGAGGCCTCGGCCTCCTGCGGGCCGCCGATCTCGCCGATCATCAGCACCGCGTCGGTATCCGGGTCGGTCTCGAACAGGGCGAGGTGGTCGAGGAACGACGAGCCGTTGATCGGGTCGCCGCCGATGCCCACCGAGGTCGAGATTCCGAGGCCCAGCGCCTTGAGTTGCGAGGCGGCCTCGTAGCCCAGCGTGCCCGAGCGCGAGATCACCCCGACATTGCCCGGGAGGTAGATGTGGCCGGGCATGATGCCGAGCATCGCCTTGCCGGGCGAGATGATGCCGGCGCAGTTCGGGCCGACCACCATGGTGCGGCGATCCCGGGGATAGCGCATCAGGTAGCGCTTCACCCGCATCATGTCCTGGGCCGGGATGCCGTCGGTGATCGAGCAGACCAGCCGCAGCCCGGCATCGGCCGCCTCCATGATGGCGTCGGCCGCAAACGGCGGCGCCACGAAGGTGATCGACGTGGTGGCGCCGGTGGCGGCGACCGCCTCCTTGACGGTGTTGAACACCGGCAGGCCGAGATGGCTGCGGCCGCCCTTGCCGGGTGTGACGCCGCCGACGACGTTCGTGCCGTAATCCAGCATCTCCTTGGCGTGGAAGGTGCCCTTGTCGCCCGTGATGCCCTGGACGATGATCGGGGTGGTCTCGTCGATGAGGATGCTCATGGCGTGGTCTCCCCTCAGCGGTTCTTCTTGGCGGCGTCGCAGGCGTCGACCGCCTTGCGCGCCGCGTCCGACAGGGTGTCGGCGGTGATCAGGTCGAGGCCGCTCTCGGCCAGGATCTTCTGGCCGGCCTCGACGTTCGTGCCGGCGAGCCGAACCACCAGGGGTACGTCGATCTTCACCTCCCGGGCGGCCTGGATCACGCCCTCGGCGACCCAGTCGCAGCGATTGATTCCGGCGAAGATGTTGACCAGGATCGCCTTGACGTTGCGGTCCGAGAGAACGAGCCGGAACGCCGTGGCGACCCGCTCGGGCGATGCCCCGCCGCCCACGTCCAGAAAGTTCGCCGGCTCGCCGCCTGCGTGCTTGATCATGTCCATGGTCGCCATGGCGAGCCCGGCGCCGTTGACGATGCAGCCGATCTCGCCCTCGAGCCCGATATAGCTGAGGTTGTGCTCGGCAGCCTGCGCCTCGCGGGGATCGCCCTGCGACGGGTCGTGCATGTCGGCGATGCCCGGCCGGCGGAACATCGCGTTGTCATCGAAGGACATCTTGGCATCGAGGGCCAGCACCCGGTCGTCCTTGGTGACGACCAGCGGGTTGATCTCCAGCATCGTGCCGTCGCAGTCGCGGAACGCCCGGTAGGCGTTCATGATGGTCTTCACCGCGGCCGAGACCTGCTTGATGTTCAGGCCGAGCTGAAAGGCGATCTCCCGGGCCTGGAACTGCTGCAGGCCCACCGCCGGCTCGACCACCACCTGGATCAGCGCCTCGGGCTCGTTGGCGGCGATCTCCTCGATATCCATGCCGCCGCGCTGGCTGGCGATGACGCGCACGCGCTCGGCCTTCCGGTCCAGCACGTAGCCGAGATAGAGCTCGCGCTCGAACGGGTCGGCGGTCTCGACATAGACCCGCTGGACCGGCTTGCCCTCGGGCCCCGTCTGCAGGGTGACGAGGCGCTTGCCGAGCAGCTCCTTGGCGGCGTCGCGGACCTCGTTGTAGGTCCGGCAAAGCTTGATCCCGCCGGCCTTGCCACGGGCGCCGGCATGGATCTGCGCCTTCACGGCCCAGAACGAGCCGCCGAGCTCGGTCGCGGCGTAGACCGCCTGGTCCGGGCTGAACGCGATGGCGCCCTTCGGGACCGCGACACCGAAGCTCGCGAGCAGCTCCTTGGCTTGGTACTCGTGGACGTCCATTCGGCGCCTCCTCCGCGGTCGTTGCCGCCGTCTGACGCTGTCTACTTTAGTTGAATGGGAAGATTACGCCCGTCAAATTTTTTGATCTATCGGTTTAGGCGACCTTTTTCGCGGTTGCAAAACGAATTGTATCTATCGTTGCACTGCAGCATTCCGGCAAAAAGAAAGGCCGGGGGCAAAATGCACCCGGCCTTCACTGGCGATCCATTTGCGGCACCCGTGGCGGGTGCAGCCCGGTTCAATTCACCTTGGCCGTGACGACTCCGTAGACCTTCTCCGTAAGCGCACCGGCCTCGGCGAGCAGGCCTTCGAGTTCCTGGAGCCGCTCGTCGGCGAACTCCCGATCCTCGATCCCCTTGGCGTTGACGTAGACGTTGAGCGCCGCGCTGCGCAGGCCGGCATAGGCCGATAGCACAGCCACGCCGGCATCGGAGACGACGTTGAGGTTGCCCTTGTCGGCGGTGATCGCCGCAAGGTCGATCACCGTGCGGCAGGCTCGGCAGCAGGACAGCGGCACGTCGGTGGCCGTCCGGAGCGCGGCCTGGATCGCCGTGGCGCGGGCCGCCTTCTCGTCGTCGGTGCCCTTGGGCAGGCCGTAGGCGCCCATCACGGCGTCGAAGGCCTGGACGTCCTCGCCGATCATGCCGGTGAGCACGACCCGCAGGCCCTCGGACCGGGCGAGCACGTCCTTCAGCTCGGCCTCGACCTCCACGTACTTCTTCTTGCCGATGGTCAGATTGCAGACCATCGACACCAGGGCCGCACCCATGGCGCCGGAGATCGCCGCCGCGCCGCCGCCGCCGGGGGTCGGGGCGGCGCTCGCCAGCGCCGTCAGGAACGTCTCGATGCTGTCGGTCTCGGGGGGATGTGTCTCGGTCACCGGCGCCTCCCCTCAGGCCATCGACTTGGCGAGCGCGTAGATCTCCTCGGCATCGAGCACCTGCTCGGTGCTCTCGAAGAGCTGACCTACGCAGGCCCGGTGCAGCTTGAGCTTCAGGCCGCCGATCCCGAGGGCGCCGAAGGCCTTCTTGCCGTTGCGATCCTTGCCCTTGTCCATCACCTCGATGCCGCCGATGCCGGTCGGGGGCTGGGCGTTGTAGTCGGCCACGAATTCGATCGACGGTTCCTGCGCCCAGGCGGCTTCGGGGAGCAGCTCGACGCCGATGGCGCCGGCCGTGAACACGAGGTTGGTGCCCTTCACCAGCGCGACGCGGGAGGCCTCATCGGGGGTGGCGGCGGCCTTCACGTTGACCTTGAAGCGGGTGTTGATCTGGTCGGCGGCGGCCTGGGTCTTGTCGAGCGCCCGGCCCGCGATCGTCACCTCGGCGCCCTCGCCGGCGAGCAGCGCCGCCGAGCGCATGCCCACCGGGCCGGTGCCCGCCAGCACGACCGCCTTCTTGCCCTGCAGCGAGCCCGCGGCCTTGGCCACCAGCGCCACGCCGGCGGCGGCCGTGGTGTTCGAGCCGTTGGAATCGAGCATCACCGAGACCCGGAACGGGCCGAAGAACCGCTTCTTGACGGCCGCGAACAGCTCCTCGCCGGCCGCCATGCTGCCGCCGCCGACGAAGATCGCCGTCGACTTCTTCTCGGAGCCGCCGCGGGTGTAGATCGTGCCGTCGACCAGAGCGCCGACGTTGTCGGGGGTCACGCTGCCGTAGCCGGTGATGTGATCGGCGCCGCCGTCGTAGCCGACCACCGTGTCGAACACGTTCGGGACCGGATCGGTGTCGAACAGGAACAGCAGCTTCTTCATCTCGGTTTCGATCCTTGTGTCGCGCCCAACGGCGCTGTCGCTGATTGTCGTTCGCGCTGTGGCGGAGATGCGCGGCCCTCTCCTCCCCCTTGTGGGGAGGAGCTGGAGGTGGGGGTGGTTCCGGAATGACCGGGGCGCTGCCGTCTGCACCACCCCCACCCCTAAACCCCTCCCCACAAGGGGGAGGGGAAAGCGCCCTCCAAAATCCCTCGGCTATCCCTCGACCACGTTCTGCGGCTTGCCCGCCACGAACGCCTCGACATTGTCGACGAGCTGGTCGGCGAGGATCTGCATCGCCTCCTTGCTGGCCCAGGCCACGTGCGGGGTCACGATCAGGTTCGGCAGGTCGGCCTCGCACAGGATGTTGCCGTCCTTGGGCGGCTCCTGCGCGACCACGTCGAAGCCCGCCCCCGCGATGGTGCCGTCCTTGAGCGCGGCCAGAAGCGCCGCCTCGTCCACCAGCCCGCCCCGGGCCGTATTGATCAGGATGGCGTTCTTCTTCATCCGCTTGAGCTCGGCCGCGCCGATCAGCCCCTTGGTGTCGGGGGTCAGCGGCACGTGCAGCGTGATCACGTCGGACTGGGTGAGGATCGTCTCGAAATCGACCAGCCCGTCCTGCGGGAACACGTCGTAGGCCAGAACCTTCATGCCCAGCGCCTCGGCGCGCTTGCCGATCGACTTGCCGAGCGCCCCGTAGCCGACGATCCCGAGCGTCGAGCCGGCGATGTCGTAGATCGGGTAGTCGAAGTAGCAGAACTGCTTGGACTTCGCCCAATCGCCCCGCCGCACCGAGTTGGCGTAGGGCACGATCGCCCGGCGCAGGGCGAACATCAGCCCGACCACGTGCTCGGGCACGGTGTTGAACGCGTAGTTGCGGATGTTGACGACCGTGACCCCTTGAGCCTTCGCCTGGGCCTTGTCGACCACGTCGGTGCCGGTGGCGGCCACCGCGATCAGCTTCAGGTCGGGGAGTTGCTTCAGGGTCTCGGCCCGCATCGGGACCTTGTTGATCAGCGCGATCTCGGCTCCCTGAAGCCGCGCGATCGTGTCCTCGGGCGTCCAGGTGGAGTCGTGCTCGACGTATTCGTGCGGGAAGCTGAACGGCCGGACCGTCGCGTCGAGGGACTCACGGTCCAGGAACACGATTTTCTTCGTCATGGATCCCCTCTCGGGCGACGGGCGGTTTCCTCGGGATTCTTGGTCTTCCTTGCGCGTCGGGGCGGGTCCGGCAACCCGGTCCCGCCCCGATCGCGTGCGCGGCTTACGCCTTATGCAGCGGATTCTCGCGCAGGTAGCTGGACGCCGCGGCGACGCCGGAGCCCGGCGTGACCTTGATGCCGCAATCGAGCATCGCCATCTCGGCGCCCGCGATGGCGCCGAGCAGCGACAGCTCGTTCAGATCGCCCAGGTGGCCGATCCGGAACACCTTGCCGGCGACTTTCGACAGGCCGGCACCCAGCGAGAGATTGTAGCGGTCGTAGGCGTGGGTGATCACCTGGGCGGCGTCGGCGCCCTCCGGGACCACGATCGCCGTGACCGTGTCGGAGTTCCACTTGGGCTCCTTGGCGCAGGGCTTCAGGCCCCAGGCCGCCACCGCCTGGCGGGTCGCCTCGGCGAGCACGTGATGGCGATGGTAGATGTTCTCCAGCCCCTCCTCCTTCACGATCGCCAGGGCCTCGCGCAGGCCGTAGAGCAGCGGCAGAACCGGCGTGTAGGGGAAGTAGCCCGTGGCGTTGGCCGCGAGCTGGTCCTTCCAGGCGAAGTAGGCGTGGCCGAGCCGGTCGTTGCGGCCCGCCCCGCCCTCGGCGATCTTCAGCGCCTTCGGGCTGATGCAGATCAGGCCGAGGCCGGCCGGCAGCATGAAGCCCTTCTGCGAGCCCGCGATGGCGCAGTCGACGCCCCATTCGTCCATCTTGAACGGCAGCGAGCCGATCGACGAGATGCCGTCCACGAACAGCAGCGCCGGGTGGCCGGCAGCGTCGAGCGCCTTGCGCACCGCAGCGATGTCGCTGGTGACGCCGGTGGCGGTCTCGTTGTGGACGACCATCACGGCCTTGATGGCGTGGTCCTTGTCGGCCCGGAGCGCCTCCTCGATCTTCTGCGGATCGGCGCCGGTGCCCCACTCCTCCTCTTGGACGATCACCTCGAGGCCGAGGCGCTGGGCCATGTCGACCCAGAGATGGCTGAACTGGCCGTAGCGGGACGTGAGCACCTTGTCGCCGCGGCACAGGGTATTGGACAGGGCCGATTCCCAGATGCCGGTGCCCGAGGACGGGAACAGGATGATCGTCCCGGCGGTCGAGCCGAACACGATCTTGGAATCCTGGAGGAGCGGCTTCACCAACTCAGGGAAGCTCGGCGAGCGGTGATCCTCGGATGGCACGTGCATCGCGCGCAGGACGCGATCCGGGATGTTCGTGGGGCCCGGGATGAACAGGTGATTGCGACCGGGGCGCCGGGTTGCGGCCATGGTGTTTCCTCCAAAAATCTGTTGCGCGCGGGCGGACCCGCGCCGGTTGGTTCAAACGTCTTCGGCGCCCTGGGGCCCTGTCGGGCATTCTGCGAACGGCACCGGCGGCCGCGGTGCTGGCCGCAGCTCCCCGAATACCCTTCGTGTCATCCGTGGATCGGGGGGCCCAGCGGAGCGGCAGGCGGCTTCGTGCCGCTCGCGTCGCGGCGCGCCCCCGCGCGCCGGTCGCCTCCGAAATGCCGTCCCGTTCTACGGCGCCTCGTCTCAAGGCACCCTGGCCGCCTTCCCGTACGCATCCGGCCCGGCTCATGCCGAGCCACCGGTTGCTGGTATTATGAGGCGGCGAAGCTGGGAAGCAAAACCGGAAAAACTTCGGGATCGTGGCAAAAAAATTTTTTGTGCGCCGCAATGTCCGCTATTCGCGCTTGAGGACTTTTCCCGCGCCGCACCAAGACGCCCACACCCATCCGCGCCCGCGTCATCAAACTGAGACGTGATCGCGCTCTGGATCCCCCTCGACCGTTCGACCGTCGGGAGGGTGACGTGGCCGAGGATGAGGAGATGCCGGTCCGGGTCCGGACGCTGTTCCTGTCCGATCTGCATCTCGGCACGCGCGGCTGCCAAGCCGGCATGCTGCTGTCGTTCCTGAGGGATTACGACGCCGACACGATCTACCTGGTCGGCGACATCGTGGATGGCTGGCAATTGCGCTCCGGCTGGTACTGGCCGCAGGAGCACAACGACGTGGTGCAGAAGCTCCTGCGCAAGGTGCGCAAGGGCACCCGGATCGTCTACCTGCCCGGCAATCACGACGAGTTCCTGCGCGACTATGTCGGCACCAATTTCGGCGGTATCGAGATCGCCGAGACCGCGATCCACGAGGCGGCTGACGGGCAGCGCTACCTCGTGATCCACGGCGACCAGTTCGACATGGTGGTGCGCCACTCTCCCTGGCTGGCTCATCTGGGCGACGGCGCCTACACGCTGGCTTTGAGCCTCAACACCCTGATCAACCGGGTCCGCCGGCGGGTCGGCCTGTCCTACTGGTCGCTCTCGGCCTGGGCGAAGCTGCGGGTGAAGAACGCCGTCAGCTTCATCGGCCGGTTCGAGACGATCCTGGCCGACGAGGCCCGCCGCCAGGGCGCCAACGGGGTGATCTGCGGCCATATCCACCACGCGGCCGACCGGACGATCGGCGATCTGCGCTACCTCAATACCGGCGACTGGGTGGAATCCTGCACCGGCCTGATCGAGCATTACGACGGCCGGATCGAGGTGCTGCACTACCCGAGCATCCTGCGGGCCCGCGAGGCCGAGGACGCGCCGCGGGCGGTCCCGGGCCGGCGCGCGGTGGCGTGAGGGACCACTCCGTGAAGCTCCTGATCGCCAGCGATGCCTGGCACCCGCAGGTCAACGGCGTCGTCCGCTCGCTCGAGCAGATGGTCCGCCGTGCCCCCGAGCACGGCTTCGAGACGGCCCTGCTATCGGTGGGCGATTTCCGCTCGCTGCCCCTGCCGGGCTACACGGAGATCCGTTTGGCCTTGGCTGGACGCGACCGGGTCGCGGCGCGCTGGGCCGCCGAGCGGCCGAGCCACGTCCACATCGCCACCGAAGGGCCGATCGGCTTCGCGGCCCGGCGGCATTGTCTGGCCAACGGGCTGCCGTTCACCACGAGCTACCACACCCGGTTTCCCGAATACCTCTCAGCCCGGCTGCCGGTACCGGAGGCGTGGTCCTACGCCTACCTCCGCCGCTTCCACGGGGCGGCGCGCGGCACGATGGTCAGCACCGCCTCCCTCCAGGCGGAGCTGGAGGCGAAGGGCTTCACGCATCTGATGCGCTGGACCCGCGGGGTCGACACCGAGCGGTTCCGGCCGGCCGCCCCCGGCGACCTGCCGCCGGCGGAGCTCGCCGGACTGCCGCGGCCGCTGTTCCTGTATGTCGGCCGGCTGGCCGTCGAGAAGAACATCGCGGCCTTCCTCACCCTCGACCTGCCCGGCACGAAGATCGTGGTCGGCGACGGGCCGGACCGGGCGCGGCTGCAGGCGCTGGCCCCGGAGGCGCGCTTCCTCGGCACACGGACGGGGGCGGCGCTCGCGTCGGTCTACGCCGCCTGCGACGCCTTCGTGTTCCCGAGCCTCACCGACACGTTCGGCATCGTGTTGCTGGAAGCCATGGCCTGCGGTCTGCCGATCGCCGCCTTCCCGGTGCCGGGCCCCAAAGACGTGCTGACCGGGACCCGCGTCGGCATTCTCGACCAGGATCTGCGCACGGCGGCGCTGGCGGCCTTGCGTCTGTCCCGGGCCGAGTGCCGGCAGGAGGCGCTGCGCCGCGGCTGGGACGTCAGCGCCGACCAGTTCTTCGGCAACATCATCGAGGCCCATGGCGGCGAGCGCGGGACCCGGAACGCCGCCTGACCGGTGACGGCGGCCGTGCGGGATGGCAGGACGGCGCCATGCCGCCCGTGAAAAAGACCTCTCCTCTCAGGAAGACACCGCCGGCCCTCACGCCGCCCTTCGATCCGGCCCGGGCCGCCGATTACCCGGCGGTGATCGGCTGCGACGAGGTCGGCCGCGGCGCCCTCTGCGGGCCCGTGGTGGTCGCGGCAGTCTGGTTCGACCCAGTGGCGATTCCCTCTGCCCTGCTGGCTGCGCTCGACGACAGCAAGCGCGTGCCCGAACCGATCCGCGCGCGGCTGGCGCCGCTGATCCGCACCCATGCCCGGGTCGCCGTGGCGGCGGGCTCCCGGGCGCTGATCGACCGGATCAACATCCGCGCCGCGACCCTCGACGCCATGCTGCGAGCGGTGTCCCGCCTCGGAATCGCGGCGCCGGTCCTGGTCGACGGCCGGGACGCCCTCCCCGGTCTGCCGGGCCGGGCGGTGATCGGCGGCGACGGGCTGGTGCCGCAGATCGCCGCCGCTTCGATCATCGCCAAGGTGTTTCGCGACGACCTGATGCGCCGCCTCGCCGAGCGCCATCCGGGCTACGGCTGGGAGCGCAACGTCGGCTACGGCACGGCGCTCCACCGGGCCGGCCTGACCACGCTCGGCCGAAGCCCCCACCACCGCCTCAGCTTCACCCGCGGGTTCGGCTAGGTTTCAAAAGGTCGAGACCTTTTGCGGGTGCAGGGCAGCGCCCTGCTGTCCGGCTTCGCCCGATGCATCAAGGGCAGCGCCTCGACACCCCGCTAAAGCGCTGAGCCCTTCGGAAATCCAACCGTGCTCGTAAGCGGATCGGATCACTTCGATCCGGGATCGCCCGGCAGCGCGTAGGCGACCACGTAGTCGCCGCGGTCGGGCGATTGGCGGGCGCCGCCGGCCGTGACCACGATGTATTGCCGGCCGGTCCTGGGCGACCGGTAGGTCATCGGCGCGCCCTGGCTGCCCACCGGCAGACGGCCTTTCCAGATCTCGCGGCCGGTCGCGGCGTCGAACGCCCGAAGGTAGTAATCCTGCGTGCCGGCGAAGAAGATCAGGCCGGAGCCGGTCACCAGCGAGCCGCCGAGCGAGGGCAGGCCGATCGGGATCGGCAGGTGCATCTTGATCCCCAGCGGCCCGGTATCCTCGACCGTGCCGAGCGGGACCTGCCAGGCGATGCGGCGCGCCTTCAGGTCGATGGCGGTCAGGGTGCCGAAGGGCGGCTTCTGGCACGGGATGTTCAGCGCCGACACGAAGCGGTTCCGGACGGACACGTAGGGCGTGCCGCGCATCGACGACATCCCCATCTCGGTGCCGGTGGCCTTGCCGCCGGTCTCGACCTGCTCCCGCGCGATCAGCCGGTTCCACAGGCCGAGCCGCATGTCGTTCACGATCAGGTAGTCCCGGGTCATGTCGATCGCGGTGCTGCCCCAGTTCATGCCGCCGAGCGAGCCCGGCATCTGGAGGGCGGTGTCGAAGCCCGGCGGTGTGAAGGTCCCCTCGTGGCGCATGCCCTTGAACTGGATCCGGCACAGGAGCTGGTCGAACGGCGTCGCCCCCCACATGTCGGCTTCGGTCAGGGTCTCGGTGCCGATCGACGGCATGTCCGAGAACGGCTGCGTCGGCGCGTAATGCTCGCCCGGCACGCTGCCCTGCGGCACGGCCCGCTCGGTGACCGGCGCGATCGGCGCCCCGGTCGCGCGGTTCAGCAGGAAGATCTGGCCGTGCTTGGTCGCCGCGATCAGCCCCGGCACGGTGCCGCCCTGCCCGTCCGGCAGGTCGTAGAGGGCCGGCTGGGCCGGAACGTCGAAGTCCCACAGGTCCTTGTGCACCAGCTGGACGTGCCAGCGCGGCCGGCCGGTCGCGGCGTCGAGCGCGAAGATCGACGAGTTGGTGGCGTCGTCCTCCGCGGTCCGGTGGCCGCCGAAGAAGTCCGGCGTCGCGTTGCCGGTCGGCGCGTAGACCAGGCCCAGGCCCGCGTCGTAGGCCATGCTGGTCCAGACGTTGGGCGTGCCGCGCGTATAGGTCTCGCCGGGGGGCGGCAGGCGGGTGGTCGCCGGGTTGCCGGGATCCCAGGCCCAGCGCAGATCGCCGCTCCCGACATCGAAGGCC
Organism: Methylobacterium sp. J-077; assembly: GCF_022829365.1. Lineage (GTDB taxonomy): Bacteria > Pseudomonadota > Alphaproteobacteria > Rhizobiales > Beijerinckiaceae > Methylobacterium. The sequence goes on from NZ_JAKSYJ010000111.1 coordinate 131,156, forward strand.
CGGACCACGCCGCCGGGCTCGCCGGTCTCGATATTGTCCGCGACCCGGCCGCCGACCACCACGAGATCGCCGGCGATCAGCGGGGCGGCGGTCTGGGTGTAGTAGCCGGGCTTGATCTCGCCCATGTCGGTCTTGAGATCGACCGTGCCGCCGGCGCCGAAATCGGTGCAGGGCTGGCCGGTGGCGGCATCCAGCGCGATCAGGCGCGCGTCGATCGTGGCGAGCAGCAGGCGGCGGGGGCAGACCTTGTCACCGGCTGACGCGCCCGCGTCGTGATAGCCGAGCCCGCGGCACCGCTGCCATTGCGGCGCGCTCGCCTTCGGGTCGTAGCGCCAGCGCTGGGTGCCGGTATCGGCGTCGAGGGCGATGACGATGTCGTTCGGCGTGCAGACATAGACGGTGTCGCCGATCTGCAGCGGCGTGGTCTGGTCCTCGGCGCCGAAGCCGTTGCTGATGGCGACGTCACCGGTGCGGAAGGTCCAGGCCGGCTGGAGATTGGCGACGTTGGCGGGATCGATCTGCGTCAGCCCGGCGAAGCGGGTGCCGCCATTGGTGTTGCCCCAGGCCGCCCAATCGACCTGCGGTCCCGCCTGCGTCGCGGGATGGACTGCCGGAACCTCCGTCGCGGCGATGATCGGCACCGGCTGGAAAGCCCGCAGCGTCGTCGCCACAAGGGCGAGCGCCAGCGCGGCGGCGATGCCCAGGGAGGCCCGGCGCCACACGCCGCCACCCGATCGATCGAGCAGCGGCGCGAACAGGGCGACCACGCAGGCGAGCACCGCCAGCGCGAACAGCCGCGAGACCAGCGGCCAGAACGCGAACCCGACCTCCCAGACCGCCCAGACCCCCGTCAGGACGAACGCCGCGCCGTAGAGCAGCGCCCCCGCGCGTCGCCGTTGGGCGACCAGGACACCGGACACGATCATCGCGGCGCCCATGACCAGGAAGTACCAACTTCCGCCGAGCCAAGCCAAGTAAACCCCGCCGGCAGCAAAGACCCCGCCAATCACGGCCAGCACGATCCCGAGCAGGATCAGTGCTCCATCGGCAAGCGTTTTAGGTCGGCGCATCGAACAACCTCAAAAATGCGAGATCATCGCCTCTTTAGCTTGAGTCTCGGTTCGGTCAACGCGGTTTTACGCGATTTTACCATGCATCATTTTGCAAGATGGCGCGTATTTATCTTCCTCGGCAAGCGTAGCTCCGATTTTACATGAGAGCCATCGCATAGCAGGGCGGGGATTGATCATCGGCTCGACACGCCGGCCGAATTTTTCCGGCCGACACGACTCCCATGATCTTCGCGCTCCGAAACACCGCCATCCGCTCAGCGTGGCGGTGACGGCGACGAATCTGCCCTCACGCCGCCCGCACGGTGCCGAGGAAGCGATCGACCTCCGCGGAAAGCTGCTCGGACTGGCGCGACAACCCGGTGGCGGAGGCGAGGACCTGCTCGGCCGCCGCGCCGGTCTGCTCGGCGGCCCGCGCGACGCCGGCGATGTTGCCGGTGACCTCCTGCGAACCGGCCGTGGCCTGGGTGACGCTGCGGACGATCTCCCGGGTCGCCGCCCCCTGCTCCTCGACCGCCGTGGCGATCGTCGCCGCGACCGTGTTGATCTCCCGGATGCGGCCGGCGATCGCGCCGATCGCGCCCACCGCCTCGCCGGTGACGCTCTGGATCCGGCCGATCTGGCTGGCGATCTCCTCCGTCGCCTTGGCGGTCTGGCCGGCGAGTTCCTTCACTTCCGTCGCCACCACGGCGAAGCCCCGGCCCGCTTCGCCGGCGCGCGCCGCCTCGATCGTGGCGTTCAGCGCCAGCAGGTTCGTCTGAGCCGCGATCGACGCGATCAGCTGGACCACGTCGCCGACCCGGGCGGCGGCGGCGCTCAGCTCGGAGACGAGGGCGGCGGTCTGGTCGGATTCGCCTACCGCCCGCTGGGCGAGGACGGTCGAGTCCTGCACCTGGCGGCCGATCTCCTCGACGGAGCTGCCGAGTTGCTCCGCGGCGCTCGCCACGGTGTTGACGTTGGAGGCGGATTGCTCGGCCGCCGCCGCCACCGCGCCGGATTGGCTGGCGGTCTCCTGGGCGCTCGCGGTCATCTGCGCGGCGGTGGCCTGCAACTCGGTCGCGGCGGTCGAGACCTGCGTGATGATGCCGGAAACCGCGGCCTCGAAACGCTCGGCCATCTGCCGCGTGACCGCCCGGCGCTGCTCCTCGGCGGCGCGGCGCACCTCGTCCGCCTCGGCTTCGAGCTGCCGGGTCCGGAGCAGGTTGTCCTTGAACACCTGGACGGCGGCGGCCATGGCGCCGATCTCGTCCTGGCGGTCCCGGACCGGGACCGTCACGGTGGAATCGCCGGAGGCCAGGGCGCGCATCGCCTCGGTCATGCTGCGGATCGGCCGGAGCACCCGGCGGACCACCACGAGCGTGCCGATACCGGTCAGCAGGATTGCGGCGGCGAGGAACAGGACGGTCCGCAGCAGGGTGGCCTGCGCTTCCGCGGTCAGCGCCCGAGCGCGGTCGACCAGCGCGTCGAGGGCCGCGCTCGCCAAGTCGGCGATGGTGTTCACCTCCGCGGTCTGGCGGGTGCGCAACGCATCGATGGACAGGCCGGTTGGCCGGCCCTGCGCGAGCGCCTCTGTGGCGGCCTGGCGGCGCGCGATCGCCTCGCCCTCGAAATTGTCGGCCTTGGCCTTGCGGAAGGCGGCCCGGACCGTGTCCGACGTCTCGTCGGCGGCAGCCCGGACCACGCCGTCCCAGGCGGCGGCCAAGCGGCCGCGTTCCTCGGACGCCGCGACGATGTCGGCCTGCGACCAGGGGGTGCCGGCGGCGACCGCGAGCTCGATGCGCACGACCACGCCCCCAGCCAGGGCCCGCGACGTCCACGCCGCGCGCTTGAGATCGAGGTAATGGGCCAGGCTCGCGTCGCCGCGCGGGATTACGGCGTCGATCGCGTCGTTCGCCGCCATCAACGCATCGAGCAGCGTCTGGGACGCCTCAGCGAAGGCCGGCAGCGTGCCGGCGGATCGCTGCGCCCCCGGCACCGCCAGGGCGGCATCGACCTGCGGGCGAAGCGCGAGCAGGGCCGCGTAGGACCGCTGGGCCGCCTCGGCCTTCGCCAGAACCGAGGGCGCATCGACCTCGCGGGCCAGGATCACCAGCCGATCGACACCGCCCGCGAGAGTCGCACGGTGGGTGGCGATCAGCTCCGCATCCTTGGCGGGAATGGGCTCTGCAGCCTTCAAGGCCTGGAGCGTGCGGCCGCGCTCCATGCGGATGGCGAGCAGATCCTTGAGGAGCGTGCGGCTCGCCTGGGTCAGGGCCACAACGCGGTGGCTCTGATCGGCCTGCATCCGAGCGTCACGCAGGGTCGTCACGCCCGATGCGAGCAGCATCATGCTCATCGAGAGCAGCGTCGCGGTCAGAATCTTGCCGATCGATAGTCTCGCCAGCACGAGGCTGGCGAACGATGGGTGCGGCGCACAAAACATCGCGTTCGGTTCCGTCAGAATGTTGCTGCGTTGCCGGACGATGTTCGATCTTGATTTTGAACAAATCTAAATATCTATCGGCAACTAAGCCTCTGTGACTCCGGATCGTGACGCTTGCAACTCGAATTTGTAACAATTATTATCAGCATGTCCTCCTCGGCCACAACTGATTTGTTTCTCGAGTACGAACTAGATTTTGGCTGCGTGTGATAGCAGCATGATCGTCATCTGAGACCGCCGCGCCGAAATCTGATTCTCTCGGCAGCGCCGGCGTCATGAACGGGGCGGACCTTGGTGCATCCCGCGTCGGGACGGCGAGCGCTGCTGCGAAGCCCGGACGACGGCCCGCTTCAGAATAGCGCGAGCTGCGCTCCCGGTTTGCGGAACGCCGCGCGGTTCAACGCCATCCGCCCGAAGGCGAAGCCGAGCCGGGTGCCCGCGAGGCGGACCCGCTGGCCGATCATCTCGGCATAGGCCCCCTCCCCGCGGAAGCGGTGGCCGAACCGGGGATCGTTCTCGCGGCCGCCCCTCGCCTGCGCCAGCAGCGCGAAGGCCCGAGCCCGGCGCTCGGGGTAGTGCTCGGCGAACCAGTCGGCCACCAGGTCGGCGACCTCGCCGGGCAGGCGCAGCAAAGCGTGGCCGATGCGGCTGGCGCCGTGCGCCCGCGCCTGGGCCAGGATCGCCTCGATCTCGTGGTCGGTCAGGCCCGGGATGATCGGCGAGACATTGACCATCACCGGCACCCCGGCCTCGGACAGGCGCCGCATCGCGGCGAGCCGCTTCTCCGGCCGCGGCGCCCGGGGGTCGAGCAACCGGGCGAGGCGCGGGTCGAGAGTCGGCAGCGAGACCGCCACGAGCACGAGGTTCTCCGCGGCCATCTCGGCCAGGATGTCGAGGTCGCGCAGCACGAGGTCGGACTTGGTGGTGATGCCGACGGGATGGCGCGCGTCCTGGAGCACCTCCAGCACCGCACGGGTGATCCGGTGCTCGCGCTCCACCGGCTGGTAGGGATCGGTGGCGGTCCCGAGGGCAATCGTCTCCGGCGCGTAGCCCGGGGCGGCGATCTCCCGCGCCAGAAGCTTGGCCGCGTCGGGCTTGGCGAAGATCCGCGATTCGAAATCGAGCCCCGGCGACAGCCCGAGCCAGGCATGGGTCGGGCGGGCGTAGCAATAGATGCAGCCGTGCTCGCAGCCCCGATACGGGTTGACCGACCGGTCGAACGGGATGTCCGGCGAGGTGTTGCGGGCGATGATCCGCGCGGCGCGCTCCAGCGTGACCTGCGTGCGCAAGGGAGCAGGCGCATCGGTTTCCCAATCGGGGTCCTGGAAGACCTCGCGCCCGGCCGCTTCGTACCGGCTCGTGGGGTTGGCGGTGGCGCCGCGGCCGCGCCGGGCCTCCGGGGGAAGCCTGCTCGAACCGAGACGCACGGGCGCCGTGGGGATGGAGCCGTTCCGAATCTCAGCCATCGCGCGCCGCCCCGTGTTTCACGTGGAACATAGCGCGAACACGAGATCCGCCAACGCCTCAATTTCAGGCAAACGTCGCCGAGCCCGGTCGAGACATCGCCACCCGGTTTACCGCCGCGCAAAATCGTCTATGGGCGCGCACATGCTCTCCGCGGTGACCTACCTGGCCGACCCGGCCGATCCGGATGCGATCGATCGCCTGGCCGACACGCTCAGCGTGCTGGTGTCGGGCGTGGCCGGCGGCCTGGTCGGCGACGCCGTGATCGTGATCGGCCGGGAGAGCGAGGCGGCGGCGGCCATCGCGGACGCGACGGGGGCAGTGCTCGTGCTTCACCGGGGCAGGAATCCCTATGGGGCGGGCGCCGCGGAGGCCCGGCGGGACTGGGTGCTGTGCCTGGAGGCGGGAGACGTCCCGGCCGAGGGCTGGATCCGCACCCTCGACCGCTTCGTCGGCACCGCACGACCGGAGACCGGGCTCGGCCGCCTGCACCGCCCGGCCGCGGGCTGGATCGGCCGCCTCGTCGGCTGGATCGAGGCCCTCCTGGGCGCCAGGCAGGCGCGGGCCGGCGACGTGGTGCGGCGGGAGGCGCTGCGGGCCGGCGCAGTGTTCGCGCCGCGCCTCAAGGTACGGCCGCTGATTGCCCGGATCGACAGGCCCTGATCGACAGAATGTCGCAGCTCGACTGAGTGATATCGACTAAATATCCTCCGAAATTTCTGGCGCGATGGCAGAAAACTTGCTGAATTGGAGATTATAGCCGAGCGCCGCTCCCGTGGCGCGGCGAGGAAGGATACGCCGATGGACTCCTCGGGCCTGATGGGGCGGAAGTCCGTCGACGACATCCTCAAGAGCGGCGAGGGCGAGGAGCAGCTCTCGAAATCGCTCGGTGCGCTCTCGATCACCGCCATGGGCATCGGAGCGATCATCGGCGCCGGCATCTTCGTGCTCACCGGCACGGCGGCGGCGCAATATGCCGGACCGGGCATCATGCTGTCCTTCGTGCTCGGCGGCATCGCCTGTGCGTTCGTCGGCCTGTGCTACTCCGAGATGGCCGCGCTGATCCCTGTAGCCGGGTCGAGCTACACCTATACCTACGCGACGCTCGGCGAGTTCTTCGCCTGGCTGATCGGCTGGGACCTCATCCTCGAATACGCCATGGGCGCGGCCACGGTGGCGGTCGGCTGGTCCGGCTACGTCACCAGCCTGCTGAAGGATGTCGGCATCGTGATCCCGGCCCGGTTCGCGCACGCGCCGGGCACGGCGATCGACGGCGGCGGCACCGCCCTGTTCAACCTGCCGGCGGTGGTGATCGTGGCGCTGATCACGCTCCTGCTGATCCGCGGCACCAAGGAATCGGCGCGGTTCAACAACATCATGGTGGCGGTCAAGCTCACCGTGGTGGTCGCCTTCATCGCGCTGGGCTGGGGCCATGTCGACACGGCGCATTGGAGCCCGCTGATCCCGCCGAACGAGGGCAGCTTCGGCCAGTACGGCTACAGCGGCATCCTGCGCGGCGCCGGCGTGGTGTTCTTCGCCTTCATCGGCTTCGACGCGGTCTCCACCGCCGCCCAGGAGGCGCGCAAGCCGCAGAAGGACATGCCGATCGGCATCCTCGGTTCGCTGATCGTGTGCACGATCCTGTACGTGCTGGTGGCCGCGGTCCTGACCGGGCTGGTGCCGTACAAGGACCTGAACGTCCCCGACCCGATCGCCAAGGGCGTCGACGTCATCGGCATCGGCTGGTTCGCCGTGCTGATCAAGCTCGGGGCGATCACCGGCCTGACCACGGTGATCCTGGTGCTGCTCTACGGCCAGAGCCGGATCTTCTTCACCATGGCCAATGACGGGCTGCTGCCGAAGCTGTTCGCCCATGTCCATCCGACCTACCAGACGCCCTATCGCAGCCAGATGCTGATCGGTGCGGTTGTCGCCGTGGTGGCGGCGCTGGTGCCGATCAACATCCTGGGCGAGATGGTGAGCATCGGGACGCTCGCAGCCTTCATCCTGGTCTGCGGCTCGGTGATCTATCTGCGACGGAGCGAACGCCACATGAAGCGCCCGTTCCGGGTGCCGGCGGTGCCGGTGGTGCCGATCCTCGGCATCCTGTTCTGCCTGCTGCTGATGGCCGGCCTCCCCCTCGACACCTGGCTGCGCCTCGTGATCTGGATGGCCGTCGGGCTGGTCGTGTACTTCTTCTACGGCCGCAAGCACTCGGTGCTGCGCCGCAAGGAGGGCAACGCGGTCACGCCGTGACGCTGGCGCCCCGCCGCAGATGCTCGTCGAGGCGCGGCATGATCTCGACGAAGTTGCACGGGCGGTGCCGGTAATCGAGCTGCTGGGCCAGGATGCCGTCCCAGGCGTCCCGGCAGGCCCCCGGCGAGCCCGGCAGCACGAACAGGTAGGTCGCCTGCGCGACCCCGGCGGTGGCCCGGGATTGCAGGGTCGAGGTGCCGATCTTGTCGTACGAGATCCGGTGGAACACCGCGGAAAACCCGTCCATCCGCTTCTCGAACAGCGGCTCAAGCGCCTCCGGGGTCACGTCTCGGCCGGTGAAGCCGGTGCCGCCGGTGGTGATCACCACATCCACCGCCGGATCGCGCAGCCACGCCTGCACCTGCTCGCGGATCGCGGGGATCTCGTCCGGCACGATGGCCCGGGCGGCCAGCCGATGCCCGGCCTCGGTGAGACGCTGGCTCAGGGTGTCGCCCGAGCGGTCGTCCGTGATCCGGCGGGTATCCGAGACGGTGAGCACCGCGATCCCGAGGGGAATGAAGCGGCGTGAGTCGGGCTGATCGGCCATCGTGAGGGCTCTCCGGGACAGAGTTCAGATATGGGCCGCTGCCTGTCGGTTGTCGTCCCCCCTCAATCGCCTGGCGCCCTCGATGCATCCGGCCTTGGGGTGTAGACCCGACCGGGATCGCGGATATCGAGAGATGGACCGACGGGGCGCCGAACGCCTTCCTCGCGAGTCGAGGCCGCGAGCCTGACTGGGCCGACAAACCGCACGTTTGAATTCCGCCTCTTGCGGAATTCCGTCCCCGGATACCTTCATTAGAATAAAACTATTCTACGTTAGGGCTTGCAGAACTCGATCACGAATTCGTGTCACAAAGAAGAACCTGAAAAACACTAGATCGAAACACCTTGTTGAACCTGAATCCTATCGATCCGAGACTGCATCTCTCCGGCACAATAGGTTCAAGCAACATGCCATGCCGGAAGAGTCAAATTTCGATCCAGTATTTCACGGCCAGCCGCAAACCCACATAAAATCTTTGACTTTTCTTGGCTTGCGGTCACTCTGCACCGGCCGCGGCGATGAAAATTGCTACGGCTCGTCGCTGGCTGACACGATAGGCAGTCTCCCACGCGCCCAAACCGAAGCCGAGACCGCGTCCCGACTTCGAAATGATACCGCGACCGGGAGTTTGCGCACGACTCGCGCCCAGATCCTCATCCAATCAATAGAACTATCGAGCCTGGACGGCGACGTTCCAGGCGTGGATCTCGGCTACATTCGCGTCCGACACCTCTTCGCACTCTGGGCGTATGCCCAAGGATTCGCCGAGGAATGAGGCATGCACCGCGCATATTCCAGCAAACGCGCGCGAATTTCGGCTTGGATGTGAAATCATCCGCCACAAAGCTCGACGGGGGGAGCACACGATGACCATAAAATTGAAAAAATTGGGCGTGCTGGGTGGCTTGAGCCGGCGTTCGACGATCGAATGCCACCAGATGATCAATCGTGAGGTCATGAATTTGACCAACACCCGCGCTGCTGCAGACTTGGTGATGTGGAGTTTCGCTCCGGATACCATCGTCCGCCTTCTGTCGAAAGATACTCGGCCGTTGATCGCCGACCAGATCAAGAACGCGGTCTCGAACCTGCTTCTGGAAGGCGTCGACGGCTTGATGATCACCAGCGACACCCTTCATTGCGCCCTTGAAGATGCGCCGATCTATTTTGGCATCCCCGTGATCCAGCTCCGCGATGCGCTTGCCGAAGAGATCCGGCGCCTGTCCTTGAAGAAGGTCGGCTTTATCGGGACTTCGTCGACGATGAGCGGCTCCTATTACCGGAGTCTCATTCGTGGGTCCGACGGCGTAGATGTCGTGCTGCCCGACCAAGGGCTATGGGTGAATATCGACTACTCGATCTGCAATCGGATCTACAGCGGCGAGAGCACGTTGCTCGGCATCGAGACCTATAGCCGCATCATGTCCGAATTTGAGGCGCAGGGCGTCGATGGGGTCGTCGTGGCCTCGCCGGAGATAGCTCTGGCGTTCAACAAGCCCAATCCGGTGCCCGTACTTCATACGGCCAAGATCCATGCCGCGGCGGCCGCGAGATGGTGTGTCGCGGACGACGCCATCGGGCGGCCCGACAGGTCCCTGTCCGACGCGGCGCGGCCCACGTTTGCAGCATTTGGCCATGAAGCCGCTGACGACACAGCGAAAATCTCGTTTGTCAGGCCCCGTCCCGACGGTTTTCGCCGCGACTCCAAGCGCACACGCAAAGCTGCTGCACGATCGGGGTTTGAAAACAGCGGACACCCCGCTCGTAGCCGCGGGTGACCTCGCGCGCGACGTGACGTCCCCCATCCGAGCGCCGGCCGGCACTCGGCCCGGAGACTTGCCGGCCATCGCGACTTGCCGCGGGCGACGAAGTGCGGTGTCTTCACACGCGTAAATCGTGCCGAAGACACCGCAGGGCGGAACTCCACACATGCACATGTACGGCAACTGGCGCTCGGCCGCCGCTTTCCGGGTCCGGATCGCCCTGAAGCTGAAGGGCATCGCTTACGAGGAAACCTTCATCGACCTCGATGCCGGCGATCAGCACAAGCCGGAATTCCGCAGGATCAACCCGCAGGGCGCGGTGCCGGCCCTGTTCGACGGCGACGGGCCGCCCCTGATCCAATCCCTGGCGATTCTCGACTATCTGGAGGAGACCCGGGGCGGCGTCCGCCTGCTGCCCGAGGAGCCGCGGGCCCGCGCCCGGGTGCGCTCGCTGGCCCAGGTCGTCGCCTGTGACACGCACCCGCTCTACGTGCCGCGGGTGCGCACCTTCCTGATGGAGGAGTACGGACTGCCTCGGGAGCGGATGCTGGCCTTCCTCCGCAACGCCTTCGAGACTGGCTTGAAAACCCTTGAGACCCGGCTTTCCACCGAGCCGGGGACCGGCCGCTTCTGCCAGGGCGATGCGGTGAGCCACGCCGACCTGTGCCTCGTCAGCCTCTGGGTCGGGACCGGCATCTTCGGGGTCGACACGGCGGCCTACCCGACGGTCGCCCGAATCGCCGAGGCCTGCCTGGCCCTGCCCGAAGTCGCCGAGGCCCATCCTCTGCGCCAGCCCGGAGCCCCCGCCGCCTGAGGCCGGGACCGGCCTCCTCACGACGCTCGGGTCCCGCGTGCTCTCGTCACGCGTGCGCGGATCGGACGTGCTCTTGGCAGGCAGATGTGGCAAGCGGGCGTTCGAGGCGTTTAATCCGGCCGGGGCGTCAATCCAGGTCCGTGGGAAGAAAGGGTGTCGATGGTACCCGTCGAGAACGAGTCCGGCCTGCATCGTGTCGTCGTGGTCGGCGGGGGCGCCGCCGGGCTGCAGCTGGTGACGAAGCTCGGCGACAAGCTCGGGCGCGGCAAGCGCGCGCATATCACGCTGGTCGACCGAGCCCGGACGCATATCTGGAAGCCGTTGCTTCACGAGGTCGCGGCCGGCAGCCTCGATATCGGACACCACGCCGTCGACTACCTGCACCATGCCCACAAGCACGGATTCCGCTACCGCATCGGCAGCATGACCGGCCTTGACCGGGAGGCGCGCACGGTTCGGCTCGCCGCGAGCCACGATCCGGAGGGGCGCGAGGTGACGCCGGAACGCTCGGTGCCCTACGACACCCTGGTGATGGCGGTGGGTTCGACCACCAACGATTTTGGCACGCCCGGGGTCGCCGAGCACGCCATCGCCCTCGACACCCAGGACCAGGCGGTGCGCTTCCATCAGCGCCTCGTCAACGCGTCCCTGCGGGCCCACACCCAGGCTGGGCCGGTGCGTCCCGGCCAGCTCCACGTCACGGTGATCGGCGCCGGCGCCACCGGCACCGAGCTCGCCGCCGAGTTGCACCGGACCTTCCGCCACGTGGTCTCCACCGGTCTCGACCGGATCGACCCGAGCAAGGACATCCGCATCACCCTGGTCGAAGCGGCCGACCGGATCCTGCCGGCGGTGCCACAGCGCCTCTCGGCGGAGGTGATGCAGCTCCTCCACAAGATCGGCGTCGACGTGCGCGTGAAGGCGCGGGTGACCGAGGTGCGTGCCGACGGCGTGCAACTCGCCGACGGCACCTTCATCCCGTCGGAGCTCGTGGTCTGGGCGGCCGGCGTGAAAGCCCCGCCGTTCCTGCAGGGCATCGGCGGGCTGGAGACCACGCGGACCAATCAGCTCGTTGTCGCCCCAACCCTGCAGACCACCCGCGATCCCGACATCTTCGCGATGGGCGACTGCGCCTACCTCGTCGAGGCCGGCTCGGACACGCCTGTGCCGCCCCGGGCCCAGGCGGCCCACCAGCAGGCCAGCCACCTGATCGGCCAGATCCAGGCGAAGATCGACGGCAAGCCCCTGAAGCCGTTCAAGTACAAGGATTTCGGCTCGCTGGTGTCGCTCGGCGAATACTCGACGGTGGGCAGCCTGATGGGCTTTGTCCGGGGCAAGAACATGCTCATCGCCGGGCTGTTCGCCCGGATGATGTACCGCTCGCTCTACAAGATGCACGAGCGGGCGCTCCACGGCACCGTCAAGACCACGCTCGACGCCATGGCCCGGGCGCTGACCCGCCAGACCGAGTCACGGGTAAAGCTGCATTGAGGGTCCACCGGCACCCTGACCTCCCGGGGCCCTAGCAGGGGGGATGTACGTACGCTAACGTCGAGCATGTCGGGAACGTGGTTTTTCATGACAAAATGTGAACTATAGTTGACATTTCGCCGGAGCCTAAGTACGGAACCTGATATGTTCCAAGTGCTCCGCACCGTCGAATTTATCGACTGGCTGACCGCCTTGCGGGATGTCCAAGCGCGGGCGCGGATCGCCAAGCGGATCAACCGTATCGCACAGGGTAACCTTGGCGATGCCAAGTCCGTTGGCGACGGTGTCAGCGAGTTGCGGTTCTCTTTCGGGCCTGGATACAGGGTTGATTACACCCTGCGCGGCGATGTCGTTGTGATCCTGCTGTGCGGCGGCGACGGGGCTCGCAAGCGCAGGACATCGAACGGGCTAAGACTATGGCGCGGGAGGTTTGACGATGGCCCTCGAAACCAAGCCTTGGGATGCGGCCGAGGTGCTGAAAACCCCGGCCGACATTGCAGCCTATCTCGACGCCTATCTCGAGGACGGGACTCCGGAAGTGGTGCTGGGCGCATTGAACACCATAGCCCGCTCGCACGGCATGTCGGCCCTTGCCCGCGAGACGGGGATCAGCCGCGAAGCGCTGTACAAAGCCTTCAGCGACAACGGCAATCCCACGTTGGACACCCTGTTGCGCGTCCTGAAAGTCTTCGGTGTGCGCCTCGCCGTGGCGGCCTGATCGGCCCATGAACATGAAAAGGGGTACTGCTATCCGGCACGTCGTCACGCCCGACACGTTCGTCCGGGCGTAAGCCCCTGTCGCCGCTCGGCTCACCGTGCGCGAGGCTGCCGCAGGCGTGACGTTTGGGACGACCGCTCTGCACGAGGCTCTCGCCGGCACCAAAGCGCCATGTTTATGATCCGTCAGCCCTCGGAAAAGAAGTCGCCCACGGTGAGACGAGTTTAGCTCCGGTTTTTTGCGTATGCCGCATTTTCACGGCCTAACTGGCGCCTACTGTGTCGGAAAATGCTCTAAGCGTTCGATGATGCGAAGATTTCACCGGCACCTTGGCGACACGGGGGCCGCAACAGGAAGGATGACGAGATGATTCTGGTCAGCGTGATGTATCCGACCGGCCCGAACTTCGACATGGCCTACTATCTCGGGCACCACATGCCGCTGGTGCGCGAGCGCTGGTCGTCGCTGGGCCTCCACGACGCCAAGGTGGTCAAGGGCGTCGGCACCCCTGACGGCGGCGCGGCGCCGTTCCAGGTGATGGCGCTGCTGACCTTCGAGTCGGTCGACGCCTTCAAGAAGGCCGCGGCTGCCCACGGCGAGGAGATCTTCGCCGACATCCCGAACTTCACCGCGGCGCAGGCCCAGGTGCAGATCAACGACTTCGCGGAGAGCCCGTGATCGACATCGTCAAGGCGGTGCAGCAGGCCGATCCAAGCCTCGGCACCTACGTGGTCGTGCTGCGCGCCGACGCCCGGGCCCTCGACGGCCCGGAGCGCCTCACCCCCGAGGCGCAGGCCTGGATCGATGCGAACGCGCCCGGCGGCCGCCTCGCCCGGGTGCGGGTCCTGCTCGCGCCCTATCCGGGAGCGGTGCCGGCCGAGCGCGACGTGACCGTGGCGGCCTTCGCGGATGCCCGCCAGCTCGCCGCCTTCGCGACCGCCTGGACCGCGGATCCGCTGCCGGAGGCGGAGGAGCCGTAGAGCCGGGTCAGGCCGCCCGCAGCCGGCGGATCGCCCCGAGGGCAGTGGCCCGCTGCACCTCCAGGCGCTGGATCAGCGGCACGAGGTCGGCGCCTGCATGGGCGGCGGCCTCGACCTCGCGACACAGACTCGACAGGCCGACGAAGCCCAAGAGCCCGGCCGCCGCCACCATGGCGTGGGCGTCGTGGGCGATCTGGAGGCGGTCGGTCTCGCTCGGCCGGAACCGCTCGGACAGCTCGTTGGCGAGCAGATCCAGCAGCGCGCCGACTTGGTCCGTGCCGAAACTCGACTCCATGTCGGTGAGCACCGTGGCGTCGAGCACCGCGGGATCGACCGGAACGGTCCGCAGCGGCGGTTCCTGGCGGGCGGGGCGACGCCCCCCGGGAGCAGTCCATCGGCTGATCGTGGCGAACAGGTCGGCCCGGCGGAACGGCTTGCCGACATGGTCGTCCATCCCGGCCTCGCGCAGTTCCGCGACCTGGTCCGGCAGGACGTTGGCGGTCATCGCCACGATCGGGACATCGCAGGCCGGCGGCGCCAGGGCGCGGATCCGGCGCGTGGCGGTGAGCCCGTCGACGCCGGGCATCTGCACGTCCATCAGCACGAGGTCGTAGGGGCGCCCCTCGGCCACCGACAGGCCGACCGCCGTGATCGCCTCGCCGCCGTCCCCCGCGACCTCGACGCTGTAGCCCTGCGATTCCAGCACGGCGCAGGCGAGTTCCTGGTTGAGCAGCACGTCCTCGACCAGGAGCAGGCGCAGCGGCGGCCCGGCCGGGACCGGCCGGGATGCCTTGGCCGGCGGCAGGGGCGAGGCCGCCGTTCCGAAGCGGAGCGCGTCGATGGCCTCGGTGCTGCGCGGCAGGACCAAGCGGAACCAGAAAGTCGAGCCCTCCCCCTCCCGGCTCTCCATGCCGATCTCGCCGCCCATGAGCGTGACGAGGTGCCGGGAGATCGCGAGTCCGAGGCCGGTGCCGCCGAAGCGGCGGCTAATCGAGCCGTCGACTTGGCTGAAGCGCTTGAACAGGCGCTCCTGCTGCACCGGCGCGATGCCGATGCCGGTATCGGTGACGGCGAACCGGACCACGTCCCCGGGGCCGCCATCAGGTGCCGTACCCTCGCCCTCCCGCTGCACGGTGACGGTGACCGAGCCTAGGGGCGTGAACTTCACGGCGTTGTTGAGCAGGTTCAGCAGGACTTGCCGCAGGCGGCCGGGGTCGCCGACCACGACCCGCGGAAGCGCCGGATCGATCTGCGCCTCGATCTGCAGGCTGCTCCGGAGCGCGCTGCCTCGGACGATCGAGACGGTATCGTCCACGATCTGCACCAGCGGGAAGCCGACCGGGTCGAGGGTCAGCTCGCCGGCCTCGATCTTCGAGAAGTCGAGGATATCGTTGACCACGGTGAGCAGAGCCGCCCCGGAGCTGTGGATCAGTTCGAGGCGCCGCCGGTCCTCGTCGCGAATGGCGCTCTCGTCGAGGAGCAGGTCGGCATAGCCCAGGATGCCGTTGAGCGGCGTACGGATCTCGTGGCTCATCGCGGCCAGGAACTCGCTCTTGGCAGCGCTCGCCCGCTCGGCTTCCGCCCGCGCGGCCTCGGCGTCCCGGGTCGCCTCCCGCAGGGCCGCCTCGGCCGCCTTGCGGTCGGTGATGTCGAGATGGAGCCCGACCATTCGCTGCGGCTGGCCCTCGGGCCCGAACAGCGTGCGCCCGCGCGCGTAGATCCAGCGCTCGCCGACCCGGAACTCGGCGACGTAGGCGGAGGACGATTCCACCGCCTGCCGGATCGCGTTCCAGACGTCGCCGGCATCTTCGGGATGCAGGAGCGCCGTCCAGGCGGCCGCATTCATCGCATGCGCCCGACCGGTATCCGGCAGGCCGTGCATGCGCGCGCTCTCGGGGCTCAGGGTGGCGAACCCTGTGCGCATGTCCCAATCCCAGGTGCCGGCATCGGCCGCGTCGAGGGCGATCCCTAACAGCCCGCGCGCCTCCTCGACGGCGAGCCGGGCGGTGACGATGTCGTCGACGTCGAGCGCGGTGCCGAGCCATTCCACCACCGTCCCGTCGGCGGGATCGAGGTAGATCGGGATCAGCGAGATCTTGTGCCACCGGTAGGCGCCGTCGTGCCGCCGGATCCGCCACTGACCGCCGTAGCCGATCCCGGTTGCGATCGCCTGCTGCCAAGCCGCTTCCATGGCGGCGGCATCCTCCGGGTGGTTGCGGGCGAGGCGCTCGGCCCGGTCCAGCCCGATCGGCCCGTAATAGGTGTGAAACTGCGCGTTCGCGTAGGTCGCCCGGCCGTCGCCGACCCGCATGGTCCAGATCAGGAGCGGCAGGGTCTCGGCGAGGCCGCGGTAGCGCAATTCGCTGCGGCGGACCTCGTCCTCGGCGCGCCGCCGCTCGGTCACGTCGATGAGCACGCCGATGAGCCCGGTCACAGGGTTCTCGCCGCGGCACACGCCGCGCACGACCACGTCGCGGACCTCGCCGTCGGGCCGCAGCAGCCGCGCCTCGAAGTCGAAGCTCGCCCCCCGGGCGATGGCGTCCGTGACGACCCCCTCCAGCCGCTCCCGGTCGTCGGGGTGATAGATCTGCGAGAACTCGGAAAGCGCCGGCGCCGGCCCCCGGGGGTCGCGGCCGGCGATCTCGTAGAGGCTCCTGGACCAGATCGGCTGCCCGTCGGCGAGGTCCACGCGCCAGTTGCCGACGCTGGCGAGCTGCTCGGCCATGGTCAGTTGGTGGTTGGCCGCCGCCTGGGCCTCGGACCGGGCGTTGATCTCGCGGTGCTGCTCCCGGATCAGGGCCTCGCGGATCGCGGCCTGCGCCATCTCGTGGCCGCGCCGCACATCGGCCTCGGTCAGCCGCAGATGGGCGATCACGATCTCGGCGAGATCGCGGAACGCGTCCGCGTCCGCCTCAGACAGCCCGTCCCGGGGCTCCGGGTCGACCAGGCAGAACGTGCCGATCCGGACTCCCGGCGCCAGGCTCAGGGGGATGCCGGCATAGAACCGGATCCCGCCTGGGGTCGCGACCAGGGCGAGATCGCGAAATCGCGGATCGGCCCGGGCATCGGGCACGATCAGCATGGCGTCGCTGCGGATCGTGTGCTGGCAGAGACTCTGATCCCGCGGAATCGTCGTCGGCACGTCGGCACAGGGGGTCTTGAGCCATTGCCGGGTGTCGTCGAGGAACCCGACGAAGGCGCTGCGCACGCCGAACAGGCGGCGGGCCGTGCGGCACACGGCGTCGAAATGCGGCTCGGGCGCGGTGCCGACGATGCCGAGGGCGTGCAGAGCCGCGAGCCGCACCGCTTCATCGTCTGAGTGTGCTCTCACCGACCGTCTCCGGGAGCGGATGCGCCGTTCGGCGATCACCAGTATCCTCGCGGGAGCGATGACCCGGCTGCGACCGCGTTTCAAGCGGGCTTGGCGCCGCGCGCGATCGAGTTGCGATCCCGCAGGCTGCCGATGTCGCCGATCCGGGGCATGCGCAGCCGCGCGGCTTCGAGCGCCCAGACCATACCCAGCATCATGTAGACGTGGCGCCACTTCTCGATGTCGATCTGGAACGCCTGCAGGAAGAACATCAGCAGCGCCGGCCAGACGATCTGGGCATGCGCCCGGAATGGCGACGGCCGCACCAGCAGGCGGAAACCGACGACGCTCGTGGCCAGAACGAGGCCGATGAACACCACGCCGCCGAGCCAGCCGCCATTGGCGAACGAGCCGATATAGGAATTGTGCGGCTCCAGCCCGAAGACGAGCCGCCAGTGCATCGAACCCATGCCGAACGGGCGCTCCAGCAGCATCGCGAGGCCCCGGACCTGGTTGCCGAAGCGCCCGGTCTCGCCCTGGTCGTAGTCCTGCGTCAGGGCCGCCCGGGTCTCGAACATCGTGTGCACGTGCTCGATCGACAGGAGGCCGATCACCGCGATCGTGCCGAGCACCAGGGTCGCCAGCGTCAGGAGCACGATGCGGCGGCGCAGCCGGATCGAGCCGCTGCCGGCATAGACCGAGCCGACCATCAGCAGGACGGCGACGACGCTGCCGCCCCAGGAGCCCCTAGAGAACGACAGGAAGATGCCGGCCATGATGATCAGCAGGCCGGCCAGCGACAGCAGCGGCCGCCGGGCGCTGCCGGTGAGCAGCCCGTGCATCAGGTAGAGGGCGCCGAGCGTGAGGAATGAGCCGAACACGTTCGGGTCCTGGAAGGTGCCCGAGGCCCGGTCGTACTTGTAGAACAGGTCCTCGATGCCGAGCCATTGCAGGTAGCCGACGATGCCGAGCGCCGCCGAGAACACGCAGCTCGCCGTATAGGCCCTGAGCGCCAGCTCCATCCGGGCGTGCGTGTCCTCTGCGAAGAACATCGCGAAGAACACGCAGGTGATCACGAGGTAGATCAGCTGGATCGTCCAGGTGACCGGGAACTCCTCGTTCAGGTACGGGAACAGCGCCGTGACGATCGCCACCAGGTAGAGCAGCAGGAGCGCCAGCAGCGGCACTGCCCCCCGGTGCAGGCGCACGCCGAGGCAGAGCCACAGCAGGATCGTCGGGATCGCCACCGCATCGTAGGGCGAGGTTTCCGAGAACGCGAAGCAGGCGAAGAAGATGAAGGCGGCAAACAGCGCCTTGGCCAAGCCTTGGACGACCCCAAGGAGCGGGATTCCGGCGGCAAATCCCGACGGGGTCGGGATTGCGGGCGCTGCGATGTGAGCCATGGATACGCGGACTCCGCGGGCCGGTTACG
The DNA here is from genome assembly GCF_022829365.1 of Methylobacterium sp. J-077. GTDB lineage: Bacteria > Pseudomonadota > Alphaproteobacteria > Rhizobiales > Beijerinckiaceae > Methylobacterium. Next base: position 149,423 of record NZ_JAKSYJ010000111.1, read on the forward strand.
CAGGCCTGCGCCGCAGTCCATGACACCCAATGGTTGAGAATCGGCTTCGTGTCCGCCAGCGCGGGGCGAGGGTGTCGTCAGCCCTTCAGCCGCTTGTTGCAGACCGAGTAGTAGCCGCCACCCTTTTGAATCCACTTCGCGTCGCCCAGCGTCCCGGAAGCTTTGGCCGCGTTGTAGCTGTCGAGGCAGGTATGCATCCGCGCCTTGCCGGCCGACTCGCTCGCGTATTTCGGATCGACGGCAGACGGATAAGCCGCCGTCCCGGCCGGGGCGGCCGTGGGCCTCGCGGCCGGGGCTTGCGGCGCGGGAGCGGGAGCCGCGGTCTTCGTCGCGCCCGGCGCGACGGGGTTCGGCACGGTGTTGGCCGCCGTGGCCGCCGTGGCCGCCGGCTCGGCGCCGCATTCCGCCTTGCGGAAGTCGTTCCACTTCTGGCCGTTGAGGGTCCCGGCCTGCTTGGCCGCCTGATACTTGGTCGAGCAATCCTTGACCGACAGAGCCGCCGCCGGCGTGACGAGCGCGCCGGCGCCACAAGCCAGCATGGTGGCGGTCAGAAGCAGGCGTACCATAGCGAATAACCCCCGAGTCGGTATCGATCCGTGACGATACGCTATATCGAGGATAATCGCTCCGATAGTCTGTGGATATACAGCTGTTAGCGGATGCCAGGCGGCACCTCCGACAACCCGAGGCCGCCGGCGGCGCGAGACCACGAACCGTCGGCGGCAGGATTCCGGGCTCGGCGGCCCTCGGTCAGATCCGGCAGGCTTCGAATCCCTCGCGGATCGCCACCGGGTCGAGGTTGCGGCCGATGAACACCACCCGGGAGACCCGCTTCTCGTCCGCGCGCCAATCCCCCTGGACGTCGCCGTCGAGGATCATGTGCACGCCCTGAAAGACGAAGCGCTTCGGCTCGTTCGGGAAAGCGACGATGCCCTTGCAGCGCAGGATGTCGGGCCCCTGAACCTGGGTCAGGTTCGAGATCCACGGCATGAATTTTTCCGGATCGACCTCGCCCTCGATCCGGGCCGAGATCGATTGGATCTCGGAATCGTGATGATGGTGGTGACCCGCTTCCAGGAATTCGGGTTCCACCTCCAGGATGCGGTCGAGGTCGAAGGCGTTGCGCTCCAGCACGGCCTCGAGGGGCACGGCGCAGTTCTGGGTGCGGTGGAGCGTGGCCAGCGGATTGATTCCGCGGATCTCGGCCTCGACCCGGTCGAGGTCGGCCGGCGAGACGAGGTCGCTCTTGTTGAGCAGGATCACGTCCGCGAAGGCGATCTGGTTCTTGGCCTCGGGCGCGTCCTTCAGGCGGTCGGACAGCCACTTGGCGTCGGCCACGGTCACCACCGCGTCGAGGCGGGCGGCGTCGCCGACATCCTGGTCGACGAAGAAGGTCTGGGCGACGGGAGCCGGGTCGGCCAGCCCCGTGGTCTCGACGATGATCGCGTCGAACTTGCCCCGGCGCTTCACCAAGCCATCCATGATCCGGATCAGGTCGCCGCGAACCGTGCAGCAGACGCAGCCGTTGTTCATCTCGAACACTTCCTCGTCCGCGCCGACGACGAGGTCGTTGTCGATGCCGATCTCGCCGAACTCGTTGACGATCACGGCGTAGCGCTTGCCATGGTTCTCCGTGAGGATCCGGTTGAGCAGGGTGGTCTTGCCGGCGCCGAGATAGCCGGTGAGCACGGTCACCGGGATCTTGCCGGCGCTCGATCCGGATGGGACGGAAACAGAACTCAGGTCGGTCATGGCGGGTTCTTCGGTCGGATCTGAGGGATGGGGCGGGTCTGCGAGCCCGCGGTCGTTGTCATATTGTAACAAATCCCGTCGAAGGAAGGCGTAGCCACACGGTTTCGCGACCTGGGCCTCCCAATCGATTGCGGATCAGTCAAGCTTTGCTCTAGGCACGCGACGCCCCCCGAGTCCGCTCGGGGCGGCTGCCTTAGAAAAGCGCCACCGATCGCATTGATGCGGGCGGATTTCTTGTGCGAATCGTATCTCGTCCGCCATCCCGGTTCCTTCGCCCGGCCCCAGAAGACCTTTCGCATGGACGCCCGCAATCCGATTGACCAGGACGAGACCCGCACCGGGCCCGCGCGCAGGCGCGGCCCGCCGCGGCTCGTGATCGTGCTGGTGCTGCTCGTCGCTGCGGGCGGCCTGGCGCTCGCGTTCTCGGACCGCGCCCGCGAAGCCGCTTCCGGAATCGCCGCCGTGCTGTTCGGATCGGGCAACCCCGATGCGGGGATCGAGGCTGAGAAGGCCGGCGCGGTCGAGCGGGTGTTCCGCCCGACCAAGGAGCAGCGCGCGGCCTTCGAGATCCTGCCGGTGGCGACCCAGGTGTTCCGCCCGGAGGGCGCCGCAGAGGGGCGCATCGCGCTCAACGACGACGACAACGTGCCGGTGGTCTCGCCCTATGCGGGTCGGGTGATCAAGGTTCTGGCCCGGGCGGGCGACGACGTGAAGGCCGGCGACGTGCTGCTGACGCTCGAGGCTACCGACATGGTCCAGGCGCAGAACGATTACCAGGCGGCCCTGAACAACCTCCAGAAGCAGCAGGCCCTGCTGAAGCTGGACCAGACCATCGCGACGCGCCAGCAGGAGCTGTTCCAGGCCCACGCCGTGGCGCTGAAGGATTACCAGTCGGCCCAGAACGACGTGATCGCCGCCCAGAGCGACCTGAAGACCGCGGAGGCGGCCCTCGACGCCGTGAAGAACCGCCTGCGGCTCCTCGGCAAGTCCGACGCCGAAATCGCCAGCTACGAGAAGAACGGCCGCCTCAGCTCCGAGACCCAGATCCGGGCGCCGATCGCCGGCACGATCGTCCAGCGCAAGGTGGGCACCGGGCAGTTCCTCTCGGCTTCGAGCGACCCGGTCTTCGTGATCGGCGACCTGTCCACGGTCTGGCTCGTCGCCAACGTCCGCGAGAGCGAGATCCCGAAGATCCGCATCGGCCAGGAGGTCGAGGCGAAGGTGGCGGGCTTCGGCGCGCGGGTGTTCAAGGCCCGGGTGAACTACATGGCCGCGAGCCTCGACCCGGCCACGCGGCGGCTCGCCGTGCGCAGCGAGGTCGACAACCCGGACCGGGTGCTGCGCCCGGAGATGTTTGCCACCTACACGATTATCACCGGCAAGGGCGAGCCGAGCCCGAGCGTGCCGGTGGCCGCCATCGTGTACGAGGGCGACCGCACCCATGTCTGGGTGGCCCGCCAGGACGGTGCCGTGGAGGCGCGGGACATCAAGCTCGGCGTGATCAACGGCGACAACGCCCAGGTCGTCGATGGCCTGCAGGCGGGCGAGCAGATCGTGACCCGGGGGGCCCTGTTCATCGACCGGGCCGCCACCGGCGACAAGGCGTCGTGAGCGGGAATCCCGGGCCATGAACAGCCTGATCGTCTTCTCGCTGCGCCAGCGCGTGCTGGTGGTGCTGCTGTTCGTGGTGATGCTCGGCATCGGCTACGGCGCCTACACGCAGCTCAACATCGAGGCCTATCCCGACCCGGTGCCGCCGCTGGTCGACGTCATCACCCAGAATCCGGGGCAATCCGCCGACGAGATCGAGCGCTACATCACCATCCCGTTGGAGGTGGCGCTCGCCGGCATCCCGAACGCCCAGGTGGTGCGCACGATCTCGCTGTTCGGCCTGTCCGACGTGAAGGTCCAGTTCAACTACGAGTACACGTACGAGGAGGCGCTGCAGCGGGTGCTCAACCGCCTGTCGCAGGCTCCGAGCCTGCCCAACGGCGCCACCCCGCAGATCTCGCCGACCAGTCCCGTCGGCGAGATCATGCGCTACAAGCTGGTCGGCCCGGCGGGCTACTCGCCTATGGACATGAAGACCCTGCAGGATTGGGTGCTCCAACGCCGGTTCAAGGCGATCCCGGGCGTCGTCGACGTGACCGCCTTCGGCGGCAAGGCCAAGGAATACGAGGTCGCGGTCGATCTGAACCGCCTGCAGGCCCAGGGCCTGACCCTGGTCCAGCTCACCACCGCGCTGAACAACGCCTCGATCAATGTCGGCGGCCAGACGCTGAATGTCGGCCAGCAATCCGCCGTGGTGCGCGGCATCGGCCTGATCCGCGACATGGACGACATCAACGACACGATGATCAGCCTCGTCAACGGCACGCCGGTGCTGGTGCGGGACGTGGCCGAGGTGCGCGTGTCGAACGCGCCGCGGCTCGGCATCGTCGGCCACGACGACCAGCCCGACGTGGTCGAGGGCATCGTGCTGATGAGCCGCGGCGGCAAGAGCCTGCCGACCCTGGAGCGCGTCGAGGCCGAGATCGACAAGATCAACAGCTCGACGATCCTGCCGCCCGACGTGAAGATCGAGCGGATCTACGACCGGTCAGGCCTGATCCACACCACGACCCATACGGTGATGCACAACCTCGTCTTCGGGGTGGTGCTGGTGTTCATCGTGCAGTGGCTGTTCCTCGGCTCGCTCACCAGCGCGATCATCGTGGCGGCCACGATCCCGTTCGCCCTCGGCTTCGCGATCCTGATCCTGGTGGTGCGGGGCGATTCGGCCAACCTGCTGTCGCTGGGCGCGATCGATTTCGGCCTGATCGTCGACGCCACGGTGATCATGGTCGAGAACGTGTTCCGCCACCTCGCGGAGCCGGAGCACACCAGGGGTCAGCAGGCGCCCGGGGGGCTCGAGGGCCGGCTCGGCACCATCGCGATCGCCGGCGTCGAGGTGAACCGGGCAATCTTCTTCTCGGCGATCATCATCATCCTCGGCTTCCTGCCGCTCTTCACGATGAGCGGCGTCGAGGGCCACATCTTCGGGCCGATGGCCAAGACCTACGCCTACGCGCTGGTCGGCGGCCTGCTCGCGACCTTCACGGTGTCGCCGGCCCTGTCGGCGCTGATCCTGCCCCGCAAGCTGGAGGAGCGGGACACCCTGATCGTGCGGGTCCTGCGCGCCGGGCACGAGCGCATCCTGGCCTTCGGCCTGAAGAACCGGGTGCTGGCGCTCTCGGTGATGCTGGCGGTGCTGCTGGTCTCGGGGCTGGCGGCCCGGAACCTCGGCCTCGAATTCCTGCCCCGCCTCGAAGAGGGCAACCTCTACGTGCGCGGCACCATGCCGTCCTCGATCTCGCTGGAGGCCGGCAACGCCTACGTCCAGCGCCTGCGCAAGATCTTCCAGGAGGTGCCGGAGGTCATCACGGTAATCTCGCACCAGGGCCGGCCCAACGACGGCACCGACGCCACCGGGTTCTTCAACGTCGAGATCCTGGCGCCGCTCAAGCCCATCGACCAGTGGCGCAAGGGCCTCGACAAGGACACGCTGATCCACGACCTGAATAAGCGCCTGGAAGATGAATTCCCGGGAATCGAGTTCAACTTCTCGCAATATATCGAGGACAACGTCCAGGAGGCGGCCTCGGGCGTGAAGGGCGAGAATTCGGTCAAGATCTACGGCAGCGACCTCACGCAGCTCACCAAGACCGCCAACGCGGTCAAGGCGGCGCTCGCCACCGTGCCCGGCATCACCGACCTGGCGGTGTTCGAGTCCCTCGGCCAGCCGACCGTGCGGATCGACGTCGACCGCCACAAGGCGGCCCGCTACGGCCTATCCATCGGCGACGTGAACACCACGATCCAGGCGGCGATCGGCGGCCAGACCGCGGGCGACCTCTACGAGTACGGCTCCGACCGGCACTTCTCCATGCGGGTGCGGCTGGCCAAGGAGTACCGCTCGTCGCTGGCCGGCATCCGCAACATCGCGGTCGGCGCCCAGAACCCGAATGGCGGCGTGATCCAGGTGCCGCTCTCCGAGATCGCAGACGTGGACCTCGTCTCGGGCGCCTCGTTCATCTACCGCGAGGACCAGGAACGCTACATCCCGGTGAAGTTCTCGGTACGCGGGCGCGATCTCGGCAGCACCGTGATCGAGGCGCAGCGCAAGGTCGCCGAGGCGGTGGACCTGCCGCCCGGCTACCGGATGGAGTGGGTCGGGCAGTTCACCAACCTCAAGGAGGCCGCGACCCGGCTCAGCCTGGTCGTGCCGGTCACCCTGCTGCTGATCGCGCTCCTGCTGTTCATCAACTTCTCGTCGGTGGCGGACATGCTGCTGACGCTCTCGGTGATCCCGATGGCGATGATCGGCGGCATCTTCGCCCTGGCGCTGACCGGCACGCCATTCTCGATCTCGGCGGCGATCGGGTTCATCGCGCTGTTCGG
>NZ_JAKSYJ010000124.1 GCF_022829365.1 Methylobacterium sp. J-077
CATCAACTTCTCGTCGGTGGCGGACATGCTGCTGACGCTCTCGGTGATCCCGATGGCGATGATCGGCGGCATCTTCGCCCTGGCGCTGACCGGCACGCCATTCTCGATCTCGGCGGCGATCGGGTTCATCGCGCTGTTCGGCATCTCGACCATGGAGGGCGTGATCCTGCTCGCCTACTACAACCAGCTCTTGGAAGACGGCTGGGCGCGGCAGGAGGCGGTATGGCACGCGGCGATCGTGCGGATGCGGCCGGTGATGATGACCTGCGTGGCCGCCTGCGTCGGCCTTCTGCCGGCGGCGGTGTCCACGGGCATCGGCTCGCAGGTGCAGAAGCCGCTGGCGCTCGTGGTGGTCGGCGGCATCATCCTGGCCCCGAACCTGATCCTGGTGGTGGTGCCGGTGCTGATCTCGCTGTTCTCTCGGCGCCAGCCAAAGCTGAATACGCAGGAGCCAGTCGAGCATCAGACCGCCGCTTAGGTCGGCATCCGGGCTCAACGGGCCCAAGCAGCCGTGCCGAGAGACTTCGTGTCCGTGTCGATCGCGGGCACGGGTTCGGGGATTGCAGCCACCGACGTCGACCAGATTTTCGAGCCGTTTTTTATAACGAAGGCCCTTAGACAGGACACGAGTCTCGGAACCAGCCAAGTGTTCGGCTTCGCCAAAGAATCGGCAGGACAATTTACGGTGACGAGCGGGGTTGGGCAAGGCAAGATTTGCAAGCCGTATTTGCCCTGTGCTCGATCAGATCAGCGACCGGCGGCGTCCGAGCCTGAGAGCCCGTCCGATAAGGGCCTGAGGCGGGGTTGAGTGGCCGGGATGGCGATGATTCCAGGAGGGTGCTGAAGCCTAACCTGGAAGCGCCATGTGGACCCCGACCACCCGGCGGCAGCATAGCCGCGCGGGCCTTCGCTATGAAACTGACCTCACCGATGCCGAGTGGGCTGTGATCGCGCCGCTGATGCCGAGGCCAGCGTCCTGTGGCCGGCCTCCGCTCTGGACGACACGGGAAGTCCTGAACGCCATCTTCTACGTTCTGAGAGGTGGGATCTCCTGGCGGATGATCCCCAAGGATCTGCCGCCGCGTTCGACGACGTTCGGCTACTTCAGCCGCTGGCGCGACACAGGGCTGTTCGGCCGGATCAACCATCACCTCGTCATGGCCGATCGCGAGCGTGTCGGGCGGGAAGCCTCGCCGTCTGCAGCCGCGCTCGACAGCCAGACCGTCAAAACGATGGAGAGCGGCGGGCCGCGCGGCTACGACGCTGGCAAGAAGGTCAAAGGCCGCAAGCGCCAAGCTCTGGTCGACACGGACGGGCGTGCGCTCGTCCTCGATCCGCAACCTGCCGACGTGCAGGACCGGGACGGAGCCGGTCCGGTCCTGCGCCTGTCGCGCCGGACCTTCCCGTTCATCACCAAGGCCTTCGCCGACGCCGGCTATGCCGGCGACAAGCCAGCGAGCGCGACGATTATCGCCGTGGAGATCGTGCGCAAGCCGCCGGATCAGGTTGGCTTCGCAGTTCATCCACGTCGGTGGGTCGTTGAGAGGTTCTTCGCCTGGATCAGCCGCAACCGACGCCTCTGGAAGGATCCGGAAGCGACACTCGCCTCCGCACGAGCCTTCCTCTACGCCGCAGCCGTCATGATCCTCGTCAGACGCCTCGCCCGATCAGCCTGACTTCTCGGACGGACTCTCAAACCGATGGCCGGGTCGACCGTGTCCGATTCAGCGCGGCATCAATCAGAAGCAGTCATTCGGCATGCGGCCAGATCCAGCTGTCATTTGGCCGGAACGGTGGACACCGTGGACCGTGAGCGGACACTTCAGGATCTGATCGCGTGACTCGATCAAGTCGGTTTGTGGAGCAATAAGCGGCGTTGATGGGCATCATCGCCCGCGGTTCGCTTGAATCGAGGACGTCCTGCGAGCCGTCTCTCAGCGGCTGTGACAAGTCCACGATCGTTCAATCGCGGCGCAGCAGCGGCTCAAAGAAGTCACCCGCGGTAGCTGCGACGAGAAGACTTCATCGCGGGCCGAGCTCAGTATCCCGGCTGCAGAGCTTGACGAGCTCGGTCAGGGCTGGCGATCAAGACAGTCGCGTACGGAAAGGTGGCAGCACGTTGCATCGTGGGGTGAGGACCATGTTCCCAGACAAGATGGCAGATCGCGTCGCAGCGGACGGCTTTATCGCCGCGCTCGATCAGAGCGGCGGGTCGACGCCCGGTGCGCTGCGCCTCTACGGCATCCCTGACGACGCCTACGCCAGCGACGCCGAGATGTTTGGCCTTATGCATGCGATGCGCGTGCGCATCATGATCTCGCCCGCCTTCACGGGCGCCAAGGTGCTGGGTGCGATTCTGTTCGAGGGCACGATGGACGGCAGTGCCGCCGGCAAGCCCGTTCCGGCCTTCCTTTGGCAAGAACGCGGGATCGTGCCGTTCCTCAAGGTCGACAAGGGGCTCGCTCCTGAGGACAACGGCGTGAGCCTGATGAAGCCGATGCCGGGTCTCGATACGCTTCTCGACCGCGCCATCCGGCTCGGCGTCTACGGCACGAAGATGCGCTCGGTCATTAATGCTTCGTCCGAACGTGGCATCGCTGCGGTCGTGGAGCAGCAGTTTGCGATCGCAGATCGGATTGCCTCGCATGATCTTATGCCGATCATCGAGCCGGAAGTGTCCATCAAGTGCCCCAATAAGCGCGGCGCCGAGGCGCTCCTTCTCGCCGAGCTAGCACGGCATCTCGACGGTCTTCCTGAAGGGCGGCGGGTCATGCTGAAGCTCACCCTGCCCGACGTAACGGACCTCTACGCGCCGTTGACCCGTCATCCGCGGGTAGTCCGGGTGGTGGCGCTGTCGGGCGGCTACTCGCGTCAGGAAGCCTGCGCCAAGCTGGCCAGCAACCACGGCGTGATCGCGAGCTTTTCACGCGCTCTCACGGAGGGGCTCACGGCTGGCATAAGCGACGACGCGTTCGATGCTGCGCTCGCCGCGGCTATCGACGAGATCTACAGGGCCTCTGCGGATAAATGTTAATCTCGGAGCGATCGGTATCATACAATTGGCACCGCAACGAAATTGAAATCTAACGCAGATCAAACCCTCCATCTCAATCCGATTACAGTAAGCGCTGCGAGTGCATGTCCGTACATGTCCGCATTGCCCCACTCCTCGCCCATACGCGGCCATTCCGCTCACGACCCTTATTGGCTGTCTGGATCGCCATGCACGCTTCCCGAAAGCGGCCATTCGTCGGCTATCTGGCAAGCTCGACTTGGAGCGATCAGCGTGACCGCCGCGCGGTCACCTCGATTTCGATCTTGACCCTGCGGTCTATCAGGCCAGCCTCGATCATTGTGGCCGCTGGCCGCGCCTTCCCGAACGCGCCCCGGAGAGCGGGCCAACAGGCGGGGAAATCGTCTGCTGATGGTAGAATGTAGCGCACCCTCACCACGTCGGCGAAGGTCGCGTCGGCCTCCCGTAACACCTGCTCGATGTTCGCCAAGCACTGCTCGGTCTGGACCACAACGTCGTCGGCGATGGTCATCGAGGCGTAGTCGAACCCGGTCGTCCCGGAGACGAACACCCACTCGCCGTCAACGACGGCTCTAGAGTAGCCAATGTCATGCTCGAATGACGAGCCAGACGAGATGAGGTGGCGCATGGCATTCCTCGAAGAACCGAAGCCTGATTTTTTCGCATAGCCCGCGGTTCGGCAATGGGTGGCGAGCGGGTGGGAATGGAATGCCCGCTCCAGCGCGTTTGCTGCTCGAGAGCGGACCGGCGGAAATCCACCCCGAGCGGTTATTCCGCTGTCGACCCAACCTGGCCGCTTGGAGTGCCCTGGGGCGCTTCCCAGAAGCGGTCGCTCGTCAGCCGCCCAGCGACTTCGGCTCGGGGTGTGCAACGGGTGCTACTCCGGTTGCCTCTGTCCGACTTGCTCGGCGAGGCGGACCAGATACCCGTCAGGGTCTTGAACGAGGAACTCCCGCTGGCCGCCCTCCACCGGACCTGTCCGATACCAAGCCTCCCTCGGCTCTTCGAACAGCGGCCACTGCGCGCGGTCGAGCGCTGCAAGGATCGGTCCTAGCCCGTCGACCATGATTTGAAAGTTCACCCCACGTCCGTAGGGACGATCCAGGGCACCCGTCAGCCAGCGACCATTGTGCTGACAAAGCATGATTTGAGCGCCGCCCCGTTCTATGTAGGCGAAGCGCGCAGCCGGTCGATCAAAAGCGATCCTGAAGCCGAGCAGGTCGCACCAGAACCGCAAGCTCGCATCAAGGTCGCTGACGTCCAGTTCTGGCGTCAGAGCCGCAAAGCCGCTTTCCGGTGGGTGACCGGAGCCGGAGGAGCGAGCGCGTTCGGCCGGATTTGCAAGCGGTTCCATGATGCGGATGAGGTCATGGTCTGGCGGAAGCGGTCAAGGGCGGAGAAGGATCGCGTCAAAACCAACAATGACTTTTCAGCCCGGCTCATGGCAGACCACACATAACTTGTTGCCGTCCGGATCGCGGAAGTAGGCTCCGTAGTAGTTCGGGTGATAGTTCGACCGAAGCCCAGGCCGTCCCTCGTCCTCCCCTCCGTTAGCCAGCGCCAAGGCATGGCAGCGGTCAACCATTCCACGTGACTGCGCCAAGAACGCCGTCATAGGCCCGTTGCCTGGGTCGGGGTGCTGCTTGTTCCAGGGCCAGCCGACGATGAACAAGGGGCGCTCAGCATCCCTGGGCTTCCAAGCAATCCATCCGTCCGCCAGTTCGATGTTGCGGATTTGGAGGCCCAGCTCACGTAGCAGCGGCCCGTAGAAGTCATGAGCTCTCTGCAGATCCGACACGCCCACATGAATATGTGACAGGAAGGACATGCCACGGTCTCCGAACGCAGTGCTCGTTATCGCTCGGACAGGTTTCGGCCGCAAAGGGTCACGAGCGAGCGCGGGGAGACGTCCGCTTTCATGCGTTGCCGCCCGGAAGCAGACCGGCGGAAAACCACCCCGAGCGATCATTCCGCTGTCGACCCAACCCGGCCGCCTGAATCGGCATGAGCGCTTCCCATAAGCGGTCATTGGTCGGCCGTCCGGCAAATTCGGTTTGGGGTATTCTCGGCCGTTTGGTTTCCTTCCAGGGGGCAGGGCGGATCACATGTTCTCATTCAGCGATGAAGGACGTCGAGCCTGTACTTTTCAGCTCGCTCGCGATGAGTGACCGGCAGGAAATTGGCCACTCCTTCGATGAAGCTATCCGCCGCCTCGTCGCCAGTAAGTGGGTAGTGCGTCTCACCGGTCCAATGCACCAACACGATGTCCCCGCCATCGACGAGGCTGCCGCGCACACGCTCAACCAAACGCGCCACGTCATCCGCGTCGAGGTAGTATACGACCTCCGAGAGCAGGATCAGGTCGAACGAGCCTGCCGGCCATTGGCCGGGGACCTGCGCGAGTTCGAAGCGAACGTGGTCGAGGTCGCGGCAGCGCACTCGCGCTTGTGCGAGCGCCAGCTCGGTGAGATCAAGACTAACGAGCGCGTCGCACCGACTAGCGAGCTGCCGCGTAAGTACGCCGATGGAGCAGCCGATCTCTAGGACGCTGACGTAGCGGTCCCGCGGAAGGGCGGCGAGCGTAGCGGCGTACTTCCCGCGCTCATAGTCGCTTGTCTGGAACTGCCAGGGGTCTGGGTCGGCGGCGTAACGTTCGTCGAAATAGCTGGGTGGCAACGTGCCGGCGTATCGGGTCAAAGGATGCCTCCCGGCGTGAACAGGTCACTGGCCGTTCCATCGGCCGTCAGGATCTCGGCCGCCGCCGTGGTGAGGGCCCGGTCCGGCGCGGGTTGCCGCAGGTAGGTGGCGAGGTCGCGCGAGAGCCGCTCGAGGGGATGTTCGCGCAGGAAGCCTTGCAGGCCGACCGAGCGTTGAGCGAGTTGCAGAACGTCGAGACCGGCTTTCTCCACCGCGAGCCGGGCTAGGTTGACGAAGGCGACGATGCGCTCGGGCGCAAGTTCGTCCTCGGCGACGATCAAAGCGGCACGCTCGACCCAATGCCGGGCGCCCTCGACCGCGATGGCCCCCTCGCCGAGGCGCGCGAGCTGGTGTGGGTCGCCGCTGCGGCCCGTCGCGGAGAGGTGCCCTCGCCAAGCGTCGAACACCGCCTCGATGCCACCGAGCTGCACCGCTGCGAACCGCCACGCGCCGCCCGAGAAGGTCGGCTGGCGGTGGTAGTCGTCCCACCCGCCCAGGATCTCGTCATCGCTCACGGCGATGTCCTCGAAGTCGACGGTGCCGGTCGCGGACGCACGCATGCCGTGGGCATGCCATCCCGAGAGATCAGCGCGACTGCCGACCTCCAGCGGCACGACCAGCATTAACGGCAAGGCGCCGGGCTCGCGCTTGACTGTCACCAGGGCGCGGGTGACGAAGCCGGCGCCTGACGCGAAGGTCTTCACGCCGCGAAGCCGGCGATCTTCCCCCAGTCGTAGGCAATCGCCGGGCGAGTCCGTGTTCCAGACGCCAAACAGGTGGCCGTCAAGGGCGTCGGTGAAGAGCCGCGCGCGCTGGCCGGCATCGCCGTACCGGGCGACGAGCTGGAGCGCATTGACGTGTCCCTCGTAGAGCCGCCCGAGCGCAAGGCTGCCGTAACCGACGAGGCGCAGCACCGCCGCGAGCTGGCACGTGCCCGGTTCCTCGCCCAGGCCGACGCCACCGTCGTCGGAAGGTATCGGCGCGGCGAGCAGGCCCAGGCGGGCGAGGTCGGCGATGTCCTCGACCGGGAAGCCTTCGTCTCGGTCCTGTTCACATGCGCGCCCGGTCGCGGTGTTAGCCACCTGCCTGGCGGCCGCGACGGGGTCGTAGGCCAGGGTTGCTGGGGTGATCTGGTCCATGCGCCTTCCTCCCATCAGGCCGCAGTCGCGGCGATGTCCTTGACCGTGCGGCCGGTCAGGACCGAGCGCGGCTGCTCCTCCAAGATATCAAGATCGCCCCGCTCGCGTGCGGCGTCGTGCGATTTTACCAGCAACCAGGAAACATGCTCCTCGCAGAGCCGAGATTTCATGCGCTCAAGACGCCAGCGGCCGATTAGCTTTTCCCCCTGCAGGGTTAAGGCAGCCGACCCCGTTGCGAGGGCTGCGGCGCAGTCGCCGTCCGGCTCCCCGGTCGCACGGTCCCAGAGCAGCATGAGGACGGCCCCGTGGTAGCCCATTGCGATCACACCCTCAAAATCAATATAGTCCAGGACAAGGTCCTCGACCGCGACGTTGAGGCGGTGTTCGCCCGCGACGAGGCTCGAGCCGCGCGTGATCGCCCAACCCTTCAGAGCAACGCCGATCTCCAGCCGGAAGTCATGATGCAACCGGCGTGCAGCGTGGTTCTGGACGCGGTAGACCAGGGGCTTAGGCATGGCCCGCCCGCTCCGCCGAAGATTGGGCGGCGCCCTCCACCGCCACAGACTTCGACATGTGCAAGCGGCTGAAGACCTGGCGCCCGGAGCGGAGCAGGTTCAGGACGGCGCGGGCGCGCCGGATCTGTCGGGGGAGTTCGGCAGGCCGCAGCGGGCGATATATGAGCATGGGGCTTGCCGCTTCCGTCGCAGCGAGAACGGCGCCCAGCGTGGCGAGGTCAGCAATCGTCGCCGCCACATCTCTCCGGATGCCGAGCCATGGGGCCCAGAGCGCCGTGCGACCGAGGCGTCCCGAGGCCCGTAACTGACTCATCCGGCGACGCCAGGCGAACCGGAACAAAGCCCGCGGCAGCGGCTCCAGGCGCGGATCGCACGGGCTCTCGGGCACCTCGCAGCGCAGCTTCATCGTGTCGGCAGCCCCGCCGGGCGCGCGCCCATCGAGCCGTCCGGAAGTCACCACGAGGATTTCTGGGTCGTGACGGACCCGCGCATCGCTCGACAGCAGGGAGGAGACGAAGGCCTTGTCCTCGCCGACCGCGAGCGGCGGCATGCCGCCGACCTGCCGATAGATGGCTAAGCGGACGGCGAGGGTCGCGCCCGAGGTCGTCCAGTGCCGCGGCCAGGGATCGTGCGCGACCGGATTGATCCGTGCTTCGAGCTCCGTGAGCAGCGCCTCGTAGGCGCCCTCCAGCGCACCGCGCGCGTGCAAGGATGCGGGTAGGCGCGCGGCATCCGCCTCGTCGAGGGCAATCCGGCCGGCCACGGCATCGACACCCTCCGTGATGGCGGCGAGGTTGCGGGCGACCCAATCGTTCGGGACCCGACTATCCGCGTCGGTCGTGAGGATGACGCCGTCCGGCGTACCGCTCTCCTCCAACCACGCGGCCGCGGCCTCCATGGCCTCCCGCCGTGCCCATCCCGCATTCGCCTCGGCATACGCTCGCTCAATCATTCGAACCGGGCGACGCAGCGACGTGCGCAGGGCTGCGACCACATGGGCGGTGCCATCCGTGCAGTTGTTCAGGAACAGCAGGACGCCAAGCCCGCTTCCTCCAAGATCTTCCTGCCCGTCGAGAGCGCGCAGGCAATGTCCGATGCGTTCGGCTTCATTGAAGACTGGAACGGCGACCACCGCTCTGAGGGCCTGGTTCGGCATTCCTTGATCGACAAGTGAAACCACAGCTTCTTGCTCGGTTAGCACGAATATCTCCGGCGAGCCGGGTTATGCGCCGGCACCACGCAAACCTGCCGCGCGGCACTCCTGTTCTGGCGCCGAGCCAGTTTTCATCCGGCGACGTTGCCGCACCTGACACGGACCACATGCAGCCAGCTTTCAGCCTCGGTGCTCTAAATTTCGCCCTAGCCGGCGCACGCGAAGGTTTTGGGCCCTTCCTCGGCGTGTATCTGCAGAAGCAGGGCTTCGACCCGGCCGCCACTGGCTTCGCCATGGGTCTCGCCGGCTTCGCGGGTCTGCTCGCAACAACGCCGGTCGGGGCGCTGATCGACCGAATCACGTACAAGCGGGCGGCCCTTGCCGCCGCCGTCCTTGCCATCGCACTGGGCGCCGTCGCCCTGATCGCCACCGACAGCCTATGGCTGATCGGCCTGTCGCAGTTGGTCATCGGTGTCGCCGACACCAGCATCGCGCCCCTCGTCGCGGCGATCACGCTCGGCATCGTCGGGCAGAAAGCTTACGGCCACCGGGTCTCGCGCAACGAAGCGTACAACCACGCCGGCAACGCCGCGAACGCCGCATTGTCGGGCGTGCTCGGCTACACGCTTGGGCTCGGCTACGTCTCCATCGCCATTGTGGTCATGGCGGTCGCCTCGTGTGGGGTGCTGCTGACCGTAGACCAGAGCAGCATCGACCATGGCACGGCGCGCGGCGGTGAGCACGACGAGCGATCGACGCTGCGCGTGCTTTTCGAGACGAAGCCGCTCCTGATCCTGGTGGCTACCGTGTTCGCATATCAAACCGCCAACGGCGCCATGTTGCCGTTCCTGGCGCAGGCACGCACCGCGGCGGGCGCCGATCCGAGCCTGACCACCGGCGTGATGACCGTCGTCTCGCAGGTCACGATGGTTGGGGCTGCGCTGCTCGCCGCGCGCGTCGCGAAGGGGCGTGGGCACGCCGGTGTACTCACCATCGCCCTGGGGCTTGTCGTGGTTCGCGGCATCCTCGCGGCGTTCGCTACTTCCTGGCTGCTGGTCATCCCGGTGCAGGTGCTGGAAGGCTTGGCGATGGGCCTGGGCGGCGTTGCTATTCCGGCTCTCGTGGCCGAGATGATGGAGGGCTCCGGTCACGCCACAGCCGGCCTTGGCGGCGTCATGACCGCCTACGGTGCGGGCGCGACCGTGAGCCCGTTGCTCGCCGGCCTCGTCGCGCAGTACTTCGGCTTCGCGGCCTCATTCTTTTCCCTGGCAGCCGTCGCGGGCATCGGCTTGGCCGTGTGGACGGTAGGCCGCCGCCTCCTGGGCACGAGCGCTCCCCCGGGGCACACTAGCGAGGCGTCTGCCGAGCCGGTGTGACGGCTCGGAGCATGCAGCATGATTGTGCGAACGGGAGCGAAGGCCTGGGCTAGCGTCCTGACGAGCTCCTTCCCTGCCTTCGTGCTGCTTCAGGGCTCGCTCTACGCCGCCTATGGGACGGAATCGCCGTTCCTTCCGAGCTTCCTCGGCGAGCGCGGCCTGATACCGGGGGAGATCGGTGCCGTGCTCGCGGCGGGCACGTTGATGCGCCTCGCCGCGGCACCCGTCGCGGGTCACCTCGCCGACCGCTACGACGCGACCCGGGCCGTACTCGGTGTTGCCGCGGCCGCGGCTGGGCTAATCTCCTTCGTCTACCTCACAGGATATGGCTTCTGGCCGTTGCTGGCGGTCAGCGTGCTGCACGCGAGCGCTATCGCGGCTCTAGCGCCGCTTGCTGACGCGCTCGCGCTCACCGCCGCCGAGCGGGAGGGCACGTTCTCCTACGGCTGGGTCCGGGGTGCCGGCTCGGCGGCCTTCGTGCTCGGAACCCTAGTATCCGGCCTGCTTGTCGCCAAAGCCGGCTTGACGAGCATCATCGTGTCGAGCGGCATCCTGTTCCTCGCTATGGCGGTCGCAACGAGCCGCGTTCCAGCTGCCCATCCACAGGAGGAGCGGCCGAGCCTCGGCCTCGGTGGCATCCGCGAGCTTCTCGCCTCGGCGTCGTTCCGCCGGATGCTCCTTGTGGCGGCCCTGGTCATCGGCAGCCATGCCCTGAACGACAGCTTCGCGGTGATCCGCTGGCGCGAGGCGGGCATCGGACCCGGCACGATCAGCCTGCTCTGGTCGGAGGCGGTCGCATCCGAGGTGCTCGTGTTCGTATTCGCCGGTCCCTGGCTGCTGGCGCGCCTAGGCGTCGCGCGAGCCACGCTGATGGCTGCTGGGCTTGGCGTGCTACGGTGGTCGGCCATGGCGACCACGGCTGCGATCCCTGTGCTGGCGTTCGTTCAGCCGCTGCACGGGCTGACCTTCGCGCTGTTGCACCTCGCCAACATGCGCCTGATCGCCTCGGTCGTCCCAGAGCGCCTCGCGGCAACCGCGCAGACACTCTACGGCACGCTGGGTCTCGGCGTGGCCTCAGCCGTCCTGACCGCGACGGCCGGCTTCCTCTACGGCGCGTTCGGAGCCGGCGCGTTCTGGGCCATGGCGGCGCTATGCGCTCTGGCGCTGCCGCTCGCCTCCGGCCTGACCCCCAAGGCGATGGTCCAGAACTCTCGCTAGATGTTGCGTCGCGCTTTCCCCCTCGTCGCGAAGGTTACAGAGATTGAAGCGGAAGAGATATGAGTTCTCTACGCGAGCAGTTGTCACACGGGGGTACCCGGAACAACGATCAGTGAATCCCCTTTCCTCAAGCTTGAGATTCTGGATTACGAATGTCCAAATCCCTAAAAATCGCAGCCGCCGCCACGTTGCTCATGCTATCAGCAAGCCTTGCTGTTGCAGCGCCTTGCAATGTCGGCACGACGACAAATGCGGCTACCGGTAAAGACGCCACCTCGAATGTCGATGGCGGTACGACTGCCAAGGTGACCCCCGGCGCCAAAAGCGAGTCTCCAGGCACGGTTGGCGCGATGAATAACGTCGGCGCGGCGACGAAAAATGACGGTTCGAAAAAGGCCCCTGAAGGGCAGCCCGTAAAGCCCGGCGCCGACAATTGTTGAGCCTGCACCAACCCTTTTTCGTTCAGACAAGGATGAAGGTATGAGCAACTTAAAGCGGGCGATGGACACCTACCTGAATGGGCTGCGCAACCAGCACGCGGTTGAGACCCAAGCGATCGGCACAATCCAGAACGAGCTGCCTCGAATGGAGGCGTACCCAGAGCTGCATCTAAAGATGAAGGCTGACCATGAACGGTCGGTCACGCAGGCTGCGCGGCTCGACGATCTCCTTGAAAAGCACGGATCGAAGAAATCGTTGCTCAAGGAGGCGGTTACGGGCGCGGTCGCCACGGTGGCGGGGTTCACTCATGCCGGCGCAGGCGACGAGGTATTGAAGAACGTCCTCGCGGCTATCGGCTTCAAGGCCTACGAGATCAGTTCTTACAAGGTGTTGCTCACACTTGCCGAAGCGGCTGGCGCCGGCGACGACAAGTCGACGCTCGAACAGTCAATGAGGGAGGAGCAGGAGATGGGCGATTGGCTCGGGAGCAATCTGCCCAACATCGTTCATGCCTATCTTGAGCGGAAATCCGCGTAGCTCGGTTACACGCACACCCGCCAGCCCGTGATCAGATCGAGCGGCGGGACCGAGCAGGCCGCGAGGGAAATGGCTGGGATGAGCGTAGAGCCGAACAGCCGGTTTTGCAGGATTTAACGATCCGGTGCTGCATAGTCTGGCTGGAAGCAGTATGTCCGCTTTGGAGAAGTTCGGCGGGGAAAACTGACGAGCTTCACCCGACCCGAGTTGGGCATGCTCATCGGTAGCCGAACAACTAAGGTAATTTCCGGTGCTACCTGCGGCAGGTCGAGGTGATGGGGAAGATCCACGAGAAGTTCGTCGATGACGCGCCATTCGTCATGGTCACCTATGACGTCAACCCCCGGGCGATGAGCCCGCGCGTGAAAGGCTTCGTCCAGGTCCAGAGCTGGAACCAGAATCTCACGCCTGTCTATCTCTCCGGCTCGGACCGATGACCTCCGCTCGCTCGGGGCCTCCCGCCCGACTGGAATAGGGGTTGCATGAACGGATCGGCCGCCGCGTAGGAGGCGAAGCGTTCGGACCCCGTTCTTGCCGTACACCCTCGTTGTCGCACTCGGTTCATTACGGTACCAAGTCGAGCGTCCGTTCGGCCGTTGGCAGGAGGGCGCCGGGCGCGTCACGGGGGTCGCTCACAGCCGACGCGGCGTGCACGTCCTGCTGCGGGAGGATCCGCTGCACGACACGCGCGGTCCCCGGGTTCTGACGCTCGACGGCGTGACGGGAGCGCCCCTCGCCGCGTGGGGAGCCGACGTGATCGCCGACGCGCATCTTATCGCGGCGTATGGCGATCGTCTCTACATTGTCGATCGCGACGCCCATCAGGTGATCGTCGCGACGCTCGACGGTGAAGTGCGATCTCGGCTCGGGGAGCGCAACCGGCCGCTCGAGCCCTTCAACCATCCGACCGACGTCGCGGTCGCCCCCGACGGCACGGTCTACGTCTCGGACGGCTATGCCGGAGCCTCGGTCCACCGCTTCGCCCCCGACGGGGCGCCTCTCGCACGCTGGGGGCGCTGGGGGACGGGGCCGGGCGAGTTCGTCAACCCGCACGCGATCTGGGTGATGCGCGACGGCCGCGTCGTTGTGGCCGACCGCGAGAACGGGCGCCTGCAGGTCTTCGATCCCGAAGGCACCCTACTGACGATATGGACGGGCTTCGTCCGACCCGCCGCCCTCTGGGGCGACGTGGGGGACCGCCTATACGTGGTCGATGCCGTCCCGACCCTGACGCGGCTTGCACCCGACGGCGCCCTGATGGGCCGCTGCCGCCCCGTGCTCAACGGCGCGCACGGAATCTGGGGCGATGAGGGCGGCCGGCTGTACCTGGCCGAGGGCAATCCGAGCCGCGTGACACGCCTCGTGCCGATCGAAGGAGCGCAGGCGTGAGGGTTCTCGTCTTCGGCGGAGCCGGCTTCATCGGCCTCAACATCGTCGAGGCCCTGCTGGACCAAGGGCACGAGGTGATCGCCTTCGACCGCTCGCCCATGCCCTCCACCGCGGTGCGGGTCTTCGCGGCGCTGCCCGGCCGGCTTGAGGCGATCACGGGCGACGTAATAGACCGTGCCGCCGTGACCGAGACGATCCGGCCGGGTCTCGACGCGATCGTCCTCGGAAGCGCCATCACGGCGGATGCCACCCGTGATGCCGCCGACCCGGAGACGATCCTCTCCGTCAACCTGATGGCGCAGATCCCCATCCTGGAGCGCGCCCGGGATGTCGGCACGGGCAGGATCGTCAACCTCAGCTCCGGCATCGTTCATGGCGGTGTCGGCGAGCGCGAGCCAGTGCTAACGGAGGAGACCGGCGTCGATCCGATCGGTCTCTACGCCATCTCGAAATACGCCACCGAGCGCGTCGGCACGCGGCTCGCCGGTCTCTGGGGGATCGACCACGTCAATGTCCGTCTGAGTTCCGTGTTCGGCCCCTGGGAGCTCGCCACCCAGGCGCGCGACACCCTGAGCCCGCAACGGCAGATGGCAAGCCTCCTGGGGACCGGCCGCCCGGCACTGCTCGCTCGCTTCGGCTGGCGCGACTGGATCTATGCCCCCGACGTCGCCGAGGCGGTGATCCGGCTGATCGCGGCCCCGCGCCCGGCCTCCCGCTTGTTCAACGTCTCGACACCGGACCGCTGGCCCGCCCTGGACTGGGGCCGACGCCTCGGTGCGCTCGATCCGGACTTCGTGTGCCGCCTCGCCGAGCCCGGTGAGACGCCCACGATCCACCTGCACGCGCCGGTCGACCGCGCTCCGCTCTCGACGGACCGGATGCGGGACGAGCTCGGCTGGGTGGCGAGGTTCGGAATGCAGGATTCGGCGGACCATTTCGTCGGCTGGTGGCGGCGGCACGGAAGCACGGTGGACGGTCCATGAGGCTCGCAGGCAAGGTCGCGGTGGTCACGGGCGGCGGGTCCGGCATTGGCGCTGCCACCGCACGGCTCTTCGCTCGCGAGGGTGCCCGGATCGCCCTCATCGATCGCGACGAACAGGCCGCCGCGACGAGCCTCGCCACGATCGAGTCCGAGGCCGGCGAAGCGATGGTGCGGATCGCCGACGTCGGCGATGGAGATGCTGCGCTCCGGGACGCGGCGGCGGTGCTGGCGCGTTTCGGCCGCATAGACATCCTGGTGGCGGCGGCGGGTTTCTCATGCGGCGGCACCGTCACCACCACCGATCCTGCCAATTGGGACGCAGTGTTCAACGCCAACGTGGGTGGGACGTGGCTCTGGAGCCGGGCTGTGATCCCGGCGATGCAGCGCCAGGGCGGGGGCGCAATCGTCGCGTTCGCCTCTCAGCTTGCCCTCGCGGGCGGACGCGGCAACAGCGCCTACATCGCGGCGAAGGGGGCCATCCTTAGCCTGACGCGCACGATGGCGCTCGACTACGCCGAAGACGGCATCCGGGTGAATGCGATCGTACCCGGTGCGATCGAGACGCCGATGCTGCGGCGCGGGTTCGCCCGTCAGCCCGATCCAACCCTGGCCGAGCAGCGCTCCCGGGCCCGCCACGGCCTAAATCGGTTCGGCCGGCCCGAGGAGGTCGCGGAGGCCGTCCTGTTCCTTGCCGGCGAGGCAGCAGGCTTCACCACCGGGACGACGCTCGCAGTCGATGGCGGATGGCTCGCCGCATGAATGCTTCTTTCGACGGCATCGGTCTCGACGCGCTCACCGCCGCAGTCGGCGACAACCTCGCGCGCACCGCCCATCCCAGCACGCCCTGGCTGACGCCGCGCACCGGCCCGGATGGACGCCAAGCGTACGACGTCGTGGTCGTCGGGGCCGGGCAGTCCGGGTTGGCCATTGCCTTCGGCCTGATGCGGTCGGGCGTGGCCAACATCCTCGTGCTCGATCGCGCCCGGGCCGGCAGCGAGGGTCCATGGACGACCTACGCGCGCATGCACACGCTGCGCAGCCCGAAGGAATTCACCGGCCCCGATCTCGGCGTCCCGAGCCTGACCTATCAATCCTGGCACGAGGCCCGGTTCGGGCGGGCGAGTTGGGAGGCGCTCGGTCTGATCCCGAAAGCGCTCTGGGCCGAATACCTCGTCTGGTTTCGGGGGGTGACCGCACTTCCCGTGTCCAACAACATCGAGGTCACGGCCATCGGGCCGGCCGGTGGGGGGCTGCTCGCGGTCGAGACCCTTTCGCCGGGTGCCTCCGAGACGCGGTATGCCCGCAAGGTCGTGCTGGCGACGGGGCAGGAGGGGATGGGGCGCTGGGCCAGCCTTCCCGCCCTCGAGGGCCTCCCCGTGCATTTCAGGGCAACCACGGCCGATCCAATCGATTTCACGGCCCTCGCGGGCAAAACCGTCGCGGTTGTGGGGGCCGGCGCATCGGCCTTCGACAACGCGGCGACCGCCCTTGAGGCCGGGGCGAGGGTGCATCTCCTCTGCCGCCGGGCGGTCCCGCAGACCGTTCAGCCCTACCGCTGGCTCACCTTCACGGGCTTCCTGCGCCACCTCTCCGAACTCGACGATGCGTGGCGCTGGCGCTTCATGGCGACCATCCTCGCGATGCGGGAGGGCTTCCCGCAGCCGACCTACGACCGCTGCGCCAGCCATGCCGGCTTCCACCTGCACGAGGGCGCACCGGTGCTGGAGGCCCGCCAAGCAGGCGACCGGGTCGCCCTCCACACACCGAACGGCCATGTCACCGTGGATTTCGTCATCGCGGCGACGGGCATCGTCATGGATTTCTCGGCGCGGCCAGAATTGCGTCACCTGGCCCACAACATCGCCACCTGGGCCGATCGATACACCCCTCCAGAGGAGGAGGCGAACGCGCATGCCGCCTCGTTCCCCTACCTCGCGGACGACTATGCCCTCACCGAGCGCGACGCCGGCGCAACGCCCTGGATCCGAGACATCCATCTCTTCGGGATCGCCTCGACGATGAGCTTCGGGCCCTCCGGCGCCTCAATCAATGCGATGACGACGGCAGTCCCGAAACTTGTGGCGGGGATCACGCGCGGGCTCTTCCGGGACGACATCAAGGGGCACTGGGCCGCCTTCCAGGCTTACGACGTCCCGCAGGCCATCCTGCGCATGCCTACCGGACCTGGAACGGGACTTGCCACGTTTGCCGGCGACGCGACCGTCCGGCCTGGACAGGCCTGCTTTCCCGACCGGATCACTCGGAGCCAGGAACCATGAGAGCGCGCGCCTACCATAAGGTCGCCGCCGGCGCCCTCACGCTCACGGTCGGCTTTGCCGCGCCGGCCCTCGCCCAGAGTCGCACTGAGACCCTGCGCTACGTGACAGGCGCCAGCGTCAACACCCTCGACCCCACCATGCCGGGCACAACCCGCGAGGCCTTCGCCGTCAGCCTCGCCACCTACGACCGCCTTGTCGCCTTCGGCCGGAAGAAGCTCGGCGACAACTGGGTCTTTGATCTCGACACCGTGCGAGGCGAACTCGCGAAGAGCTACGACGTCTCGCCCGACGGCCTCACGATCACCTTCCACCTGCGCCCCGACGCCAAGTTCCAGGACGGCACGCCCCTCACCGCCGAGGACGTGAAGTGGTCACTCGACCGCGCGGTCTCGGCGAAATCGCTCGCCGCGCCGCAACTCCTTACGGGCTCATTGACGAGCCCCGACCAGTTCAGGGTGGTCGATCCGCTTACCTTCGTGCTGACCCTGCCGAAGCCCGACCGGCTGGCGCTGCCGAACCTCGCGACGGTCTACCCCGTGATCTTCAACGCGAAGGTCGCCAGGAGCCACGCGACGGAGCAGGACCCCTGGGCGCAGGAATGGCTTAAAGCGAACACGGCTGGCAGCGGCGCCTACACGGTCGAGACCTTCCGGCCCGGCGAGCAGGTGTCCCTGCGCCGCAACGAGGCGTGGACGGGCGGCGCACCGGACAAGCCCGCCGCCTTCAAGCGGCTGATCGTCCAGTCGATCCCCGATGCCGCCACACGGGCGAACCTCGTCGAGCGTGGCGACGCCGACATCGTCATCGACCTCCAGGCGAACGACGCGGCCGCGCTTCAGAGCCGGGGCAAGCTCAAGGTGGTCTCCACCCCGCAGTTCAATGCCGTGACGCTGGTCTCCTTCAACAACACGATGCCGCCCTTCGACAACGTCGAGGTGCGCAGGGCCATCGCCTCCGCGCTGCCCTACAACGACATGTTCAAGGCCGCTCTGTTCGGACGCGGAACGCCCCTTTTTGGTGGGAATTGGCCCGACGGAAGGCCACCGAGCGCAGGCTTCCCGATCCCGCAGCCAGTCCATCTCGATCTGGCTGAGGCTAAGAAGCACCTCGCAGCGGCGGGCCTTCCGAACGGCTTCGAGACCACGTTCAGCTTCAGTGTCGGCCAAGCCGCGACGGCCGAGCCGGTGTCGGCGCTCATCCGCGAGGCTCTCGCCAAGATCGGCATCAAGGTCGAGATCCGGAAGCTGCCCGACGCGCAGATGTCGACATTGATCAGCGACAAGAAGGTCCCGTTCTTCACCGATGGCATCGTCGCGTGGCTGCCGTCGACCGACTATTTCTTTCGCAATTTCTACACTGGCAACCAGCGCTGGAACTATTCCTCGATCATGAACCCCGACATTGAGCGCATCGCCAACACGGCGCGCTTCGAGCAGGACAAGGCGAAGTACGACGCGGAGGCCCGCGAACTGAACGCGATCCACTTCGCCGAGATGCCGCAGATCCCGATCTGGCAGCCGAACCAAGACGCGGTGATGCAGTCCTCGATCAAGGGCTACGTCTACCAGTTCCACCGCCAGGTCGATTACCGCGATCTGAGCCGGGAGTAGGAGGATGGCCGTAGCGTACCGGCGATTCTCTCTCACGCGTGATTCTCGCGGCGTGTCCGGGGCGCCGCGATAATGCGGACCTCCCTCGGCGCGACCACGGGGCGGGCGGCACGCCGGCTTCTGTCGTCCGCGCCGGCCCTCATCGGCGTGCTCGTCTTCACCTTCCTCCTGATGCGGGTGCTGCCGGGGGATCCCGCCGTGTTCTTCGCCTCCGGGCCCAATGCCGGGCAGGCGGAGATCGAGGCCGTGCGCAAGCAGATGGGCCTCGACCGTCCGATCCCCGAGCAGCTCCTGCGCTATCTCGGTGATGTCGGAACCGGACAGCTCGGACGCTCCATGACAACGGGCCAGCCGGTGATGAAGGATCTGCGCGAGCGCCTGCCGGCCTCCCTCGAACTGACCTTCGCGGCGCTGCTCATCGCGCTCACGCTGTCGATCCCGCTCGGCATCCTGGCGGCGCTCAGACCGGGATCGGCGGTTGACCACGGCGTGCGCCTGCTGTGCTCGCTCGGGGTCTGCGTGCCGACCTTCGTCTCGGGGCTGCTGCTGATCTACGTGTTCTACTATCTCCTGGGCTTCGCGCCGGACCCGACGGGTCGCCTTGACGTGTTCGCGGCCGCGCCCCCCGGCATCACCGGTTTCCTACTCATTGATTTCGCGCTGACGGGCGATTGGGAGGGCTGGCGCGCCGCCGCCGCGCAGCTAGTCCTGCCGGCGGTTACGATGGCCCTCTTCGTCATAGCCCCCCTCGCGCGCATCACCCGCGCCTCGATGCTCGCTGTACTCGGCAGCGACTTCATCCGCACCGCGCGCTCCCTCGGTCTCTCGCGGACCCAGATCGTCGTGACCTACGCGCTGCGCAACGCGATCCTGCCGGTGCTCACCATAGCAGGCATCGTCTTCTCGACGATGCTGGGCGCCAACGTGCTGGTGGAGAAGGTTTTTTCCTGGCCCGGCGTCGCCTCCTACGCCCTCGATGCGCTGCTCTCCTCGGACTACGCACCCGTGCAGGGTTTCGTCCTCCTGATGGCCGTGATCTTCGTCGCCGTAAACCTCGTCGTCGATCTCCTCTACGGCTTGGCCGATCCGCGGGTGTCGATCTCATGAGGACCCTCGCCGTCACGGCCCCGTCCCGCGCCATGCTCGGCCATCTTGCCTGGGTCCTGCGCCGCAATCCGCTCACCGCGCTTGCCTCGGCCGGCGCCCTGGCCCTATGCCTCGTCGCCCTGTTCAGCCCCTGGCTCACCCCCTACGACCCGATCGCCTCCGACGTCCCAATCGCCCTGCAGCCGCCGAGCGCGGCGCATTGGGCCGGCACGGACCAGCTCGGCCGAGATCTCCTCTCCCGCATCATCGCCGCGACGCGCCTCGACCTCGCCATCGCGCTCTCGGCCGTCGGCCTCTCCTTCGTGGTCGGGGCCGTGATCGGCAGCTTCTGCGGTTATGCCGGGGGCAAGCTCGACCGGGCGGTCGGTCGCCTCGTGGACGTGCTGATGGCCTTCCCGCTCTTCGTGCTGGCAATGGCGATGGTGGCCGCGCTGGGAAACCGGGTCGAGAACATCGTCGTCGCGACCGCCATCATCAATCTCCCGTTCTACATCCGCTTCGCCCGGGCCGAGGTGAACATCCGGCGCGATCTCGGCTGGGTGGAGGCCGCCCGCGCCGGAGGCGAGAGCCACGCCTCCGTGGTGCTGCGCTACTTGCTGCCGAACATCCTGCCGGCGATGGCGGTGCAGATCTCGCTGAACCTCGGCTGGGCTATCCTCAACGCCGCCGGCCTGTCCTTCATCGGGCTGGGCGTCCGGCCGCCGACCCCAGAATGGGGCATCCTCGTCGCCGAGGGGGCGCGCTTCATCACGACGGGCAAATGGTGGCTAGTGGCCTTCCCCGGGCTCGCCCTGATGCTGTCCGTGCTGTGCTTCAACCTGATGGGTGACGGGCTGCGCGACATCCTCGATCCGAGGCAGCGCACGTGAGCCCCCTCCTACGGATCGAGAATCTCAGCGTCACCTTCGCCACCCGCGCCGGGCCGATCGAGGCGCTCCGAGGGATCGACCTCACCGTCGGGGCCGGCCAGACGCTGGGCATCGTGGGGGAGAGCGGATCGGGCAAGTCGGTCACGGCCTTCGCAACAACGCGGCTCCTCGACCGAGCCGGGCGCATCGCGGGCGGGCGCATCCTGTTCAAGGGCCAGGACGTATCCCGTCTCTCGGGCAAGGAGATGCAGGCGCTGCACGGCGCGGCGATCTCGATGATCTTCCAGAACCCCCGCGCGGCGCTGAACCCGATCCGCACGGTCGGGCTGCAACTCGCCGATGCCCTGCGGGCGCACCGCGACCTCTCGGCCGCCGCCGCCCGAGCCCGGGCGCTCGACCTTCTCAAGGCCGTGCTGATCCGGGACCCCGAGCGGCGGCTCGACGCCTATCCGCACGAACTCTCCGGCGGCATGTGCCAGCGAGTTATGATCGCCCTCGCGGTCGCCTGCGAACCGGCGCTCCTCATCGCCGACGAGCCGACGACCGGCCTCGACGTCACGACGCAGAAGACCGTGATGGATCTGCTGGCTCGCATCGCCGCCGAGCGGGGCATGGCGATGATCCTGATCACTCACGACCTCGGCCTCGCCGCGAAGTATTGCGGGCGCGTCGTTGTGATGGAACGCGGCCGCCTCGTGGAGGAAGCCGCGCCGGGTCGGCTCTTCGCGCATCCGCAGCACGCCTACACGAAACGGCTGGTCGCGGCCTCGCCGACGCCGAACTCGACGCTCGCCGACCTCGTGGGCGAGACGCGGCCGGCGGGCTCCGGCATCCCCGCCGCTCCCCACCCCGCGCCACCGCGCGGCACCGCGCTCCTCCTCGAGGTGCAGGACCTCGTCAAGCGCTACGGCAACGCGGCCGCGGTCGACGGCATCTCCCTGAGGATGCGGCCGGGTGAGAGCCTCGGCCTCGTTGGCGAGTCCGGGTCCGGCAAGAGCACGACCTCGCGCTTGATCTGCCGCCTGATCGACCCAAGCGAGGGCACGATCCTGTTCGACGGCCAGTCGATCGGCGACGTCCCGGCCCGCGACTTCCACCGCTCGGAGCTTCGTCGCGCCATCCAGATCGTCTTCCAGGATCCGAACGACAGCCTCAATCCGCGCTTCTCCGCCTTCGACAGTATCGCGCAGCCCCTCAAACGATTGACCGGCCTGCGCGGTGCGGCGCTCCGCGCGCGGGTGATGGAGAGCGCCGAGCGCTCGGGCCTCGGACCCGATCTCATCGACCGGTTCCCCCACCAGCTCTCGGGCGGCCAGAAGGCCAGGATCGGCATCGCCCGGGCGATCGCCGTCCGGCCGCGATTCCTCATCCTGGACGAGCCGACGGCCGCGCTCGACGTTTCGGTCCAAGCCATGATCCTGCACCTCCTTGACCTTCTGCGCCGGGAGGACGACCTCGCCTTCCTGTTCGTGAGCCACGACCTGAACGTGGTCCGCATGATGTGCGAGCGCACGATCGTGCTGCAGAACGGGCGGGTGGTGGAGGAAGGGGCGAGCGAGACGCTCTTCGCCCGCCCACAATCCGCCTACGCCCGCGAGCTGCTGGCCGCGATCCCACATTTTGATCCGGGGGCGCCCCTCGCCGCGACCGCCTGATGCCGACCACGCCCCGCCCGCCGCTCCGGGCGTGAGGCGGCGGCACGACACACGACGAAAGGAACCTCCATGCGCGTGATCCGCACGGCCGCCGCCCAGCTCGGTCCCATCCAGAGGAGCGAAGATCGCGCGAGCGTCATCGCGCGCATGATCGCCCTGATGGACGCGGCTAAGGCTGAGGGCGCCGACTTCATCGTCTACCCGGAACTGGTGCTCACCACCTTCTTCCCGCGCTGGTACCTCGAGGACCGCCGCGACGCGGATGCCTGGTTCGAGGCAACTATGCCGAGCGCGGCGTCGGCGCCGCTGTTCGCCCGCGCCAGGACGCACGGCATGGCCATGACGTTCGGCTACGCCGAGCTCACGCCGGAGGGCCAACACTTCAACACCTCGATCCTTGTCGACAAATCGGGCGCGATCGTCGGGAAGTACCGCAAGATCCATCTGCCGGGACACGTCGATTACGACCCGGGGCGCACTCACCAGCACCTCGAGAAGCGCTACTTCGAGCCGGGCGATCTCGGCTTCCCGGTCTGGCGGGCGCTCGGCGGCATTCTGGGCATGTGCATCTGCAACGACCGGCGTTGGCCGGAGACTTACCGCGTCATGGGATTGCAGGGCGTCGAGATGGTAACGCTCGGGTTCAACACCCCCTCGGTGAATTCGCAGCGTGGCGGCGAGGGATTGGAGCAGCGGCTGTTCCACCATCGTCTGTCCTGCCAAGCCGGCGCCTACCAAAACGCCACCTGGGTGGTGGCGGTCGCAAAGGCGGGGGACGAGGACGGCCATCATCTCACCGGTGGCACGCTGATCGTCGATCCGAATGGGTTCATCGTCGCCGAACTCGTGGGCGAGGCGGACGGGATCATCGTCCATTCCTGTGACCTCGACGAAACACGCTTCGGCAAGGAGACGATCTTCGACTTCGCCCGCCACCGTCGCGTTGAACATTACGGCCGCATCACCGCCCAGACGGGCGTCGTTCTCCCGGACTGAACCCATGGATAGCGTCAGCTTTGCAGATCTCGCACCGTACGAGCGCTACAAGCTCCTCTGCGCGACGATTGTGCCGCGCCCCATTGCCCTCGTGACGACGCTGGGACCGGACGGCACCGTTAATGCGGCGCCGTACTCCTTCTTCAACGTATTCTCGGAGGACCCGGCCCTGATCGTGCTCGGCCTTCAGCACAAGCCCGATCACAGCCTTAAGGACACGACGCGCAACATCACCCGCAGCGGACAGTTTGTCGTCAACCTCGTGGACGAGGCGATGGCCGAGGGGATGAACGTCTGCGCCATCGACTTCCCGTCCGATGTGAGCGAGGTCGAGGTGGCCGGCCTCTCCTTGAAGGATGGCATCGAGATCCCCGTGCCTCACATCGCGCAAGCGCCCTTCGCCCTGGAATGTCGGCGCGAGGTCTCACTCGCCTTCGGCCCTCAGCGTGAACTGCTTGTTGGCGAGGTGCTGCGCCTCCATGCCCGGCCAGGCCTTCTCGACAGCGAGCGACTGAGGATCGACACGGAGGCCTACCATCCTGTCGGCCGACTGTTCGGGGACAGCTACGCCCGGCAAGACGACCGCTTCGCGCTGGAGCGGCCGAGCTACGCGGATTGGCTCCGCTCGCGCGATGCCTGAAGCTGTGGGCGAGGATGCCAGCCTAGTGGAAGACCAGGGCGCCGTAGGCCATCGCGACAGCGGCCTGCGTTGGGTCAATCACGGGGATCCCCAGTTCGTCCTCGAGCGGCCTGCGATGAGCAGCCATGCCCGCGCAACCCAGGACGATGGCCCCGGCGCCGTCCCCATCACGCAGCTCACGCCCGACCGTGATCATGCTTGCGAGGGTGCCCTCGCCGGAGGCAGTCTCAGCCACCGACATCTCCAGCGCCCGCTCGCCCGCGAGCCGTTCGGTGAGACCCATCTGGCGCAGGTAGCGCATGTGCCGGGGGATCGAGCGGGTGCGGATCGCGATAACGCCGAAGCGGTCGGCCCGGGCGAGCGCCGTCAGCACCCCGGCTTCCGCGATGCCGAAGACCGGACGCGCGGTCGCCTCGCGGCAGACGTGGAGGCCCGGGTCGGAGTAGCAGGCGATGACGAAGGCGGCGGCCTCGGCGTCGCTCTCCACGAAGCGCTTGAGCGGGAGCGTGACGCTCTCGACATCCGCCTGGGTTTCGATCCCGAATGGCCCCTCCGTCAGCGTCCGGCACACGATCTGCGGACATCCCAGCGCGGAAAGCGGCGCGAGCGCGTGTTCGAGCCCCCGCGTGACCGCCTCGTTCGCATTGGGGTTGATCACCACGATCCGCTGCTGCGCCGTCATCGCTGCTTCCCCATCACGCCCCGGACCGGCGCGCCGGTCCTCCGAAGCAAGTTCCGAGCAAGAGCCGCACAATGAGCGATCCGATCTACGACGTCGTACTGCGCGGCGGCACGGTGGCGACCGCGACCGACATATTTCAGGCCGACGTGGCCGTGCGGGGCGAGACGGTCGCCGCCCTCGGCACGAATCTTCCGCAGGGCCGCTCCGAGATCGACGCTGCGGGCAAGCTCGTCCTGCCGGGGGGCGTCGACGCCCACGCCCATATCGAGCAGGTTTCGGCCAACGGCATGCTGAACGCCGACACCTGGGAAAGCGCCACGACCTCGGCCGCCCTCGGTGGTACGACCTCGGTGATCGCCTTCGCCGCCCAGCATGTCGGCATGGATCTCGCGCAGGTTGTGGAGGATTACGCGGCGCTCGCGCGGAGGGGCGCCGTCATCGACTACGCCTTCCACCTCATCGTGGCCGACCCCACCGACAAGGTCCTCAAGCAGGACATTCCCGCCTTGGTGAAGGCGGGCCACACCTCGCTCAAAGCCTTCATGACCTACGACCGGCTGCGGCTGCACGACGAGCAGATGCTCGACCTGATGAGCACTGCCCGTGAGGCTGGAGCGCTCGTTTGCACGCATGCCGAGAACCACGGCATGATCGCCTGGATGGGCAAGCGCCTCATCGCCCAGGGCAAGGTCGCCCCAAAGTACCACGCCGACAGCCATCCGCGGTTGTCGGAAAGCGAGGCGTTCGAGCGCATCGTGCGCTTCTCCGAGTTCCTCGACCAGCCCGTGATGGTCTTCCACGTTTCAACCGCTGAAGGCGCGGCCATCCTGCGCCGCGCCCGGGGCGAAGGGGTCAAGGTCACGGCCGAGACCTGCCCGCAATACCTGTTCCTCACCGCCGCTGATCTCGACAGGCCCGGGATCGAGGGGGCCAAGTGGATGTGCTCGCCGCCAGTGCGCGAGACGCGGGACCAGGAGGCCCTCTGGCGCGCCCTGGATCTCGGCGACCTCCAGATCGTCTCGTCCGACCATGCGCCTTACCGGATGGACGAGACCGGGAAGCTCAAGGCCGGTCCGGCCACGACGTTCAAGGAAATCGCGAACGGCATGCCGGGCTTGCAATTCCGGATGCCGCTGCTGTTCGATGCCATGGTGTCGAGGGGGCGCCTCGGGCTGCGAAAGTTCGTCGACATCACCGCGACGGCGCCGGCGCGGCTCTACGGCCTGACGACGAAGGGTTCGATCGCCGTCGGCCAGGATGCCGACCTCGTCGTTTGGGACCCGGCCCGCGCCGTGACGCTGACGGACGACCTCGTGACCGACCGAACGGGTTTCACACCCTATACCGGTCGGACGGTCACCGGTTGGCCCACGACGGTGCTACGCCGGGGCGAGATCGTGACACAGGATGCCACCCCCCGGGCCCAACCGGGCTCGGGCCGGTGGCTGAAGCGCCCATGAGTAGGCTCCTTCTGGCAGGAATGCCTGCCGAGTGGCCCGCTGATGGGGACAAGCTCTCACGCATGTCATCCCGAAGGACGGCTACGTGATGAGGGTCGCGTTCCTTGCAAGCGACTAACTTATCCTCGACGGTTCCAATATTCGCGTCTGCAGCGACACGATCACCAGCATCCAGGAGGCCATCTCATACGCTTGGCCGCCGACGTTAAGGGCGTCTTCCGGACCGCACCGACCCCGTTCCACCCGGATGAGCGCGTGGACGACGGCTCGATCGACCGCCTGATCGCCGCCTAGGTAAAGCCAGCGCGGACGGTGGGACCGTGCCGGCATCATGGGCGAGGCCCTCAAGCTCAAGCCGGAGGAATCGCTGGCCGGCGACGCAATACTGGGATTGCCCCGTTTTTGTGGACGGTTCAGGGGGCTTGGCTGAGCAGGGTCTCGGGCAACGGGTCGGAGCGGGTTTCATTCTCGTAGACGACGGGCGAGCGGTAGCCGAGCGCCGAGTGCCGGCGCAGCGGATTGTAGAAGCCCTCGATATAGCTGAAGCAAGCCATCCGAGCCTCGGCCTGCGAG
>NZ_JAKSYJ010000127.1 GCF_022829365.1 Methylobacterium sp. J-077
CGCCGCGATCGCCGGCCGTCCGATAGAGCAGCGGCAGGACGCGTTCTTGGTTGCTGTCGATGTCGCCGATCATGAGGGCATCAGCGAGATCGAGGACAAGGCGCTGACCGAGATCGCCACCGCTCTTATCGTCAACAAGTCCGAACTGATGCACACCGCAGTGGCTCGGTTCACGCCAAGTCAGTCGACTGCATAGGTTCTACACCCCCGACGAGCGTTCGTTGCCCTCTGTGCCTGATTTGAGCTGTCGTCGAGCACAAGAGGCTGGCGAGGGCCTAAAAATGTGGAAAGGGCTACCTCTTCCCTAGGTGGAGGAAGCAGCCCCTTCGCTGAACTGGACCGGCGTGACCCTGAGAACCTGAACGCCTCAGGCGGCGCGCACGGTGGCGAGGAAGCGTCCAACCTCGGCCGCGAGGTGCTCGGACTGGCGCGACAGCTCAGAGGCCGCCCCAAGCACCTGGCTCGCGGCCACACCCGTCTCCTCGGCTGCGCCAGCCACGCCTGAGATGTTGCTGGTCACCTCACCGGTGCCCATCGCAGCCTGGCTGACGTTACGCACGATCTCCTGGGTGGCCGCGCCCTGCTGCTCGACGGCAGCCGCGATCGACGTCGC
>NZ_JAKSYJ010000130.1 GCF_022829365.1 Methylobacterium sp. J-077
ACGGCCGGCGATCGCGGCGACCCGGCGTAGGTTCTCCACCCGACCCGCACGGGTCCTTGCCCGGGCGATCGCCTCGTATAACGCGTTCTCCAGCATCAGGAGGTCGTAGCCCTTCTGGATGATCGGGTTGGCGCGCAGACCGACCAGTGCCGTCTTGAACTCGTCACCTGCCACTGACCTGACCGGTATTTTGGACCGGGCCAGTTGCGAGGTTACTGCATGGTAGCGGCCATGGGTAGCCGGAAGGCCAGATCCGGGTAGCTGACGGGCGCGGGCGGCCGATAGCCCAGCGACGAATGCGGTCGGA
>NZ_JAKSYJ010000167.1 GCF_022829365.1 Methylobacterium sp. J-077
GGGATGTAAGTGCCTCACAGGATTGGCGAAAAGCGGGACGTGTGGGGCTGTTTGTAAACGTGGGTGGGTGGATATCGCTACCCGGGGGGGCATTTTTAGAAATTAGGCCGGCAAATATGGTAAGGGGCGAAATTTAAAAACTGCTCGATCTTGGGTAAGCCTCACTTGGTTTTTTCCCCGGCCCACGGCACCAAAGGGGATTCCCCCCCCCCCCCCCTCCCAATAGAAATCTTGGAAGTGTGACCTGTATATGTTTTATCGAGGTATGCGAGTGCTCTAGATATGAGCAGCTTGTATTTCGAACTTGCTTTCGAGGCGATCAGTGCACTGTTGAGCTTGATCGAAAGGCGCCGGTTGGTATGTCGATGGACCTCCTGAGTGGCGATATTGCCGAGTTCACCGGGATCTACCTATGACTTTCGAGTGCGGTCTCACCCTGGGCTGCGGATAGCGGTTGCGTAGGAACCATCCTGCGTCTTGGCGGCGGGCGAAAATGAAGCTGCTGATTGCGTCGCGGGGCTGAAGCTACGCGCATAGTCGTTGGTCGTGGGTCTATGCCGAATGGAGCGGGAAGTTCAGTTGTCTTCGCTGCGTGCTCGCGCATATCATCGGAGTTGATTAGCGTTATGCCCAAGGGTTCAGATCTCCTCGTCGCGGCCCTCGAGAACGACGGCGTCGATCGCATCTTCGGCATCCCCGGCGAGGAGAATCTCGACGTCGTCGAATCCCTGCGCAACTCGAAGATCGAGCTGGTGCTCACCCGCCACGAGCAGGCGGCGAGCTTCATGGCCGCCACCCACGGCCGGCTCACCGGCAAGCCCGGCGTCTGCCTCTCGACGCTCGGCCCCGGCGCCCTGAACTTCTCCACCGGCGCCGCCTATGCCCATCTCGGCGCGATGCCGATGATCATCATCACCGGCCAGAAGGGCATCCTGTCGGCCCGGCAGGCGAAATTCCAGATCGTCGACGTGATCTCGTCGATGAAGCCGATCACCAAGATGGCCCGGCAGATCGTCTCGGCCTCCTCGATTCCCACGATCGTGCGCGACGCCTTCCGGGTCGCCACCGAGGAGCGGCCCGGCCCGGTCCTGCTGGAACTGCCGGAGGATATCGCGGCCGAGGAAGCCGAGGCCGAACTTGTGCCCTCGCACCCGATCGACATCCCGGTCGCCCATCCGGCCGCGATCGAGCGCGCCGCCGCCATGATCCTGCGGGCCAAGCGCCCGCTGATCATGCTGGGCGCCGCCGCGAGCCGGCCCCGGGCCACGGGCGAGCTCGGCGGCTTCGTGCAGCGCACGCAGATCCCGTTCTTCACCACCCAGATGGGCAAGGGGACGGTGGCGAGCGGCACCAACCTCTACATGGGCACCGCGGCGCTCTCCGAGCGCGACTACGTCCACGAGGCGATCGACCGGGCGGACCTGATCATCGCCATCGGCCACGACACGATCGAGAAGCCGCCCTTCTTCATGGGCCAGGCCGACCAGAAGGTCCTGCACATCGGCTACATGCCGGCCAATGTCGAGCAGGTCTATTATCCCGATGCCGAGGTGGTCGGCGATCTCGGGCCGACGCTGAAGCTGCTGGCCGACAAGCTCGACGGCAAGCTGCCGAACGCCGGCGCGCTACTGCACCTGCGCGAGCACATCCTCAACCGGGTCGGCGACCGGGCCGGTGAGGACCGCTTCCCGGTGACGCCGCAGCGCCTCGTGCGCGATGTCCGGCGGGTGATCCCGAAGGACGGAATCGTCTGCCTCGACAACGGCATGTACAAGATCTGGTTCGCCCGGAACTACCGCACCTACGTCGCCAACACGCTGCTCCTCGACAACGCGCTCGCCACGATGGGCGCGGGCCTGCCCTCGGCCATGATGGCGGCGATGCTCTATCCGAACCGCCGCGTGATGGCGGTGTGCGGCGACGGCGGCTTCATGATGAACAGTCAGGAGATGGAGACCGCGGTCCGTCTCAAGCTCAACCTCGTCGTGCTGGTGCTCGACGACTCGGCCTACGGGATGATCCGCTGGAAGCAGGCGGTCGACAAGTTCGCCGATTACGGCATGACCTTCGGCAACCCGGACTTCGTGCTCTACGCCCAATCGTACGGCGCCACTGGCCACCGGGTCGAGGCGGTCAACGACCTCGAGCCGACGCTGGACCGGGCCTTCGCGGCAGGAGGCGTCCACCTCGTAGTGGTGCCGATCGACTACTCGGAGAACACCCGCGTGCTGGTCGACGAGCTGCGCGCGAAGGTGACCGGACCTGCCTTTGGGCCCGCCGCATAGACGCCGCGCTCATGCCGAGCGGTAGGGAGTGCGTGTGAACCGCATTGGCCTCTCGGGAGAGCCGTGATGGAGCGCACCGTATTCTCTCCTGTCCACGAGAGCTGCAGCCTGCAGGCTCTCAGATTCAAGGAGCTGCTGATGCCAAACACCGAGACCCGCTCGCTCATGGATCCGAGCCTTCTGGTCGATGCCTGCCTGATCGGCGGCGAATGGTCGAAGGCCGATTCCGGCAGCATCGACGTCATCAATCCGGCGACCGGCGTGCTGATCGCCAAGGTGCCGAATGCCGGCGCCGAGGAGACCCGCCGGGCAATCAAGGCCCCTCACGAGGCCTACCCGGCCTGGCGCGCCAAGACCGCCAACGAGCGCGCCGTGGTGCTGCGCAAGCTCGCCGCCCTGGTGACCGAGCATCAGGAGGATCTTGCGCAGATCCTCACCGCCGAGCAGGGCAAGTCGCTGACCGAATCCCGCGGCGAGGTCGCCATGTCGGCGGCCTACGTGCTGTGGATCGAGGCAGAAGCGCGGCGCGTCTACGGCGACGTGGTCCCCTCCCCCTGGGGCGACCGGAAGATCCTCGTCACCAAGGAGCCGGTGGGCGTGGTGGCGGCGATCACGCCGTAGAACTTTCCGTCCTCGATGATCGCCCGCAAGATCGCTCCAGCTCTGGCCGCCGGCTGCCCGATCGTGATCAAGCCCGCCGCACAGACCCCGCTCTCGGGCCTCGCCTGGGGCGTGCTGTGCGAGCGCGCCGGCTTCCCGGCCGGTGTGGTGTCGATCCTCACCGGCTCAGCCCGCGCCATCGGCGCCGAGATGACCGGCAACCCGCTGGTGAAGAAGATCACGTTCACCGGCTCCACCGAGGTCGGCAAGGTGCTGCTGGAGCAGGCAGCAGGCACGGTGAAGAAGGTCTCGATGGAGCTCGGCGGCAACGCCCCGTTCATCGTGTTCGACGACGCCGACCTCGACCGGGCCGTGGCCGGCGCGATGCTCGCCAAGTTCCGCAATTCCGGCCAGACCTGCATCTGCACCAATCGCTTCCTGGTGCAGGACGGGATCTACGACGCCTTCGCGGAGAAGATGGCCGAGGTGGCCAACCGCCTGAAGGTCGGCAACGGCGTCGAGGACGGCGTCGCGCAGGGGCCGCTGATTGACATGGCGGCAGTGGAGAAGACCGAGGTGCATATTCGCGATGCCTTCGAGAAGGGCGGCCGGGTGGCGGCGGGCGGCCACCGCCACCCGCTGGGCGGCCAGTTCTTCGAGCCCACCGTGATCACCGGCGCGACCCCCGCCATGGCGGTCGCCCGCGAGGAGACGTTCGGGCCGCTGGCGCCGCTGTTCCGCTTCCGCGACGAAACGGAGGCGATCCGCCTGGCCAACGACACCGAGTATGGGCTCGCCTGCTACTTCTATACCCGCGATCTCGGCCGGACCTTCCGGGTGGCGGAGGCGCTGGAATACGGCATGGTCGGGATCAACGAGGGGATCATCACCACGGAGGTGGCGCCCTTCGGCGGCGTGAAGGAATCCGGCCTGGGCCGCGAGGGCTCGTATCAGGGTATCGAGGATTACCTGGACACCAAGTACCTGTGCGTGGGTGGGCTTGGGGCCTGAGGTTTGTCATGGCTGTGAGGCAGCGACGTCCTCCTGGCATGCAAGACACACATTGATGTATCATGCTATATCTCTTCAGGGCTTAAAGCGGTTGAAGTCTTTCTTACAATTCTTGACCGCTCGATGATCCGAAAGTTTGGGGTTAATACCGTGCGCCGCGGTCGGACACGGCGCACTCTGACCCCTCAATGAGCCCCTTGGTGGGGCATTTCCTCCCCGACTTGGCCGCGCTCTTCGGAGCGCGACCACTTTTTCGAGTCTTTCCTTGCTCGCCTGACCTGACCGGTATTTTGGGCCGGGCCTGACGTTAGACTACTGCATGGTTGCGGCCATGGGCGCCGGAAGGCCAGATCTGGGTAGCTGACAGGCGCGGGCGGCCGATACCCGGGTCGCCACACGCCGAGAGTTGCCGTCGATAAACACGAACTGACGAACATCCTCGCCCCTTCTCGAAAGAGAAGACTTTCCACTGGCCGGCTTTTACATCTCCCGCATCAGCACTGCGCCGAAGTTCCAGTGGGTGGCCTTGTCGCGGCCCAATACGAGCGATCGTCTTGCTCAGCCTAAGCGCGTATGGTCCAGGCGCACCACTGATCGGGACCATGTGCGCAGCCGTGTACGGCGGCCACGTCGGCGAGAAATTCCCCGACGAGTCGATCGACATCGACCGGATCGCTCTCGGGAGAGATTCTCGACTGAAGCACTGCGTAGCTCGAGGCAGCCCAGCGGAAGAAGGTTCGCGCGCCCTCCATGCCGATGGTCCGCTCACAGAACCCCGAGGGCGCCGGCAAGCCCGCTTCGGCGAAGATGCCGGCCATCCGGGTCGCAGACCCCACATCGGCGGCCGTCCGGGCCATGATCGCGACGATTTCGTTGAGCATCCGGTCGAGCTTCGCCATAGGCGGGATCGCCGCAATGGGATGGGTGAAATCGACTTCCTGTAATGCGAGCGTGCCGCCGGGTCGCAACTGCGCCGCGAGACGGCGGACGAAATCCACCGGATTGGGTTGGTAGATCAGTACATAGCGTCCGATGATGCAATCGAACGGCGCCTCCGCGTCGAGGTCGGCCTCCGTCCCCTCCCTGAACGTGACATTCGCCAGCCCTGCCGCCTTGGCACGCTGCCATGCCATTCGGATCGGCTCGCCGGCCATGTCCACCCCAAGGACGTGTCCGTTCGCTTTGACCAATTCGGCGGTCTGAAAAGTCACGTCGCCGGCGCCGCAACCGATGTCGAGCACTCGCATACCCGGCCCCACGCCCGCGGCGCGCAGCATGCGCTCCGTGATCGGACCGACGAATGCGGCCTGATCGATCAAACGTTTAAGCGCCTCCTCCGATTGGCCGAGCGCATATTCTGCCATGCTTCGCTTCCTGTATCAGTTCTGCTATAGAAGTGCATTCGTACTGTTGCTAGGCGATTATTGGTCTTGGAATAGTTACCTTCTGATTGCTGGCTATCAGAGCGGCGCCTCCCGCGCACGTAGAAAATGTTTCCAAAGGCGCCGAACTTTTGCTCATCGTCACATCAGGCATACGCGCTGACTATACGGCACGGACTGGCCCGCCCTGGCTCGATCCCAAGCTCATTGCGCACGTCATGTTCATCAAATTCCGCATGGGCAACATTACATGTGAGGACGTCATCGCTGTAGAGCACGAGCGGCCAGCGACTTGCCGCTCGAATTTGTGTGTAACGCCATGAAATCACACGAAAGCTTAAATGCCATAATGAAGGGCCTGGTCTCTGCGCGAGTTGATGAGCTGTTGCCCCGGGCTTCACCGTTCTCTTTGCTGCTGTGCCGTCTAAAAATCAACGCGTCACGCGCTTGATTTAAGAAATACCAGCCGCCTCACCCGTCATGAGAAACAGACGGTACGACGCGAGGACGATATCCGGAAGGCATCGTGCCGCTTGAGGGTAGAGCAGCCAGTTGGCGTGCCACCATGCCTACGGGATAGGAGGCCATCATGCTCGCTGCCCACGTGACGATGCAAGCCATCGACCGAAGCGTTTCGAGCTGACGCGGATCCAGCTTGATCGCACGTGCATCACGCTCCAGTTGCGTATTACAAGCCCGCGCCGGCAGACCTCTATCCTGCGTGTGGGCGTCATGGCAGGCGTAGGTGCGGTCGGAAGCATTAATCACCGACGAGGGAGCGTTGTTGCCGGGGCGGCATGAGTTGCCGTTGATAAGCACGGCAGGCGTGCGAGGCGAAACCACGGAGACGCGAGGGCGGGTGCCCCCACGTCGGTTATGTAAACAAATAGAACCGCGAGGCGGAGCATGGATCGAATCGCTTTGAATTATTGCAGGCTCAAGAACCTGTGCCTCCAGAAATTATTTTCAATCAAAACAAATCTGACGTTGTCTCTAAATGTAGATATAAAAAGCGAGCTTCATTACTAAGAAATTTACATGCACATTTTATTTTAATAATAACTCGCGATTTATCATCGATTTTCCTCCGGCCATTCGTCTTTTTCCCGACTGGCAGGACGCGTAGATCAGATCCTTCGGCGTTAGGTAAGCAAAAGGCGGTTCAAATCTCGATCTTCATCACTGCCATCTACACACAGGGTGACAGGCGATATATGGCAGCGCGGCGTCCCAGAAGCCTAAAGGGAGGTCAGCCGACGTGTACTCAGTGGACCCAATACCTGAGTGAAGCGTGCCGCGAGCGTTACGCTATGCTTTGCCGACATCGCTGGTCGGATCGAGGTTCCAATGCACAAGGCGCATTCGTGGCCGCCCGCCATCGTCGGCGACGGCGTACTCGGAGATCGCACAATTGCTGGCGGCGTCTTCCCGATCAATCTGAAGCACCCTCTCCTCGTCGAGATGCTCGAAGATGAGTCGCATGCACGTAATCACCGCTTGGTGGCACACGAACAAAACAGGGCGATCGTCCTCGTGCAGGACGAACTGGTAGAGCAGGTTGCGCAGGCGCCCAATAACGTCGCACCAGCTCTCGCCGCCGGGAGGGCGATAGTAGAATTTGCCGAGTTCTCGGTGGAGATCCGACTGCATCGGATCACGATGCTGAAGACCCTGCCGGGTGAGTTTTTCCAAACTTCCGAGGTCCTTCTCTCGTAGTCTTTCATCGGATTGGATGTGGACGTCGAGGTTCGCCTCTGCAACGATCAGTTCCGCCGTGCGTCGCGTCCGGCGGAAAGGCGAACACAATACGCGTTCGGGACGCGACGTTAGCGACAGCGTCCGAAACCAACGTCCTGCTGCACGGGCCTGCTCCTCGCCCACCGCGCTGAGTGGGACATCGGCATCTCTTCCGATCACGCGCACCTGGTCGAGGCCCGATGCGATCGCGTCCCGAAGCGCGATGTTGGCCGAACTCTCGCCATGCCGGACGGTCCAGACTCTTGAAGGCCATCGTCGATGCTGCATGCCACCTCCGTCGGGCCACCGACATACCATCCATTCCGATAACGCCACATGTATGTCCATCATGAACCGGCACAGGCCATGAATTCTCAGTTTTGATTGTAAACCACGCTGCCAGCTCGTGCCGACTAGTGAGCCAAAGCATCACCCCCAATCCCGGTCTGCCGATGGCCAAAGTTTAGCAAGCAGCCTTCTCTGATATTTGCCTTATGGCGGAACGCTCAGAGCGTCCCCGGCGGAGGCGAATCCTGTGGGGGCGCGGTGATGCCATATACGGCGTGAATGACGTCGAACACGGCCGCATCGTGCGGCGAGGCGAGTTATGCGACTGATGCGAACTAAGGGTCGAGGCCGTGTTCGCCATCGGCATTCGAAGCTTGCCAAGGGTCAAAGCTGCCGGCCCGCCGGTGAGCATGCGCAAGCCCGACGCCCGCCGTCCAAGATGACCGCCCGCGCCGGAGGCGCGCACTCTTTGCGGATAGCGCGCCAAGCCGATCTAAGCGGTGATAGCTGACGCGAGCGGCATAGGCCACCTCTCCCGCCACAAACGCCATAGTGGTGTCACGGACGGATCGCGACGCGCCTCATGGGTGTCGACGGCATTGCGGCCGGCGAAATGCCGAGCTCGTTCGTGGCCTGCAGCAATTTCGCGCCCGCGGCGACGAAGTCCGCCATCATGCGCAGGTCCGGCGGTTGCCGCGGATCGCGCGCGATGGCGGCAGCCTCTTGCTCCAGGCGTGCATTGCAAGTCGGCGTGGGCATCGCTCCCGTCGGCGTGCAGGAATCATGGCGGGCGCAGGCCGCATCGAGCGCGTCGATCGGCGGCTTTGGCGCATTGTTCCCGGGGCCGCAATAGTTGCCGTAGATCAGCATTTTGGGCTCGCCCAAGGAGCCGTCGCCCGCACGGGCAGAACTGACCATGCCGAAGGCGGCTACCACGAGAAGTGCGACTTTGAGCATCGTTGCGACTGGCTCCCGTTAAACTGGTTTGCGTGATCCTTAGCAAGGCGACTGCTGACGTTGGACGCCGGATCGAATCTTCTGCACTACTATCGCCTTTCGAACATCATAGAATAGCAGCACCCCGACTTTGTTCCCAGGTAGAACCTGAACTCGGTAATAAGATCGTGATTTGAGCGGCACATGGCTATGATGAGGGTATAACATCATCGTTATATGATGGTATAAGATCGACACGCGACGAACATATAGCCGTCGTTTGCTCTTGCGAACTGAACTTGAGTGCGCTTAGAAATAAGCAGCCACGGTTCGGCGCCGATTGCAGGACCTCGTCCTGTCTCCCAACCTGAGCGGGCTCAGGCTCCGCTTAGGTCAAGGCCGGCCTGTCGGAATATGCCCCCCGATCCCGACAGGTCGGCCAACGAGAGGTCTCGTGCGAGCTACCACATGTCCGCGTGACGCGGTGCCGATCTCAGACGCCGTGCCGGGACCAACGACGCTTCGTCGACTGGGGACGCCATCGCTTTCCCGGGTGTCGCTGTCCACGCCGAAGCGGAACGTATCCGCGCTCCAGCTCGGAGCGTCACGGCCGGACCGAAGCGGATGTTGACCTCGTGTGATGGAGAAAATCACGACAACGCGCCGGGCCTTTCGGAACGATCACAGTCGCGACGTATCGAGGTTGGGCTCAGAAACCGCCCCCCCACCGGCGAACGACAGCCTGGCGGCCGTACGCAAGACCTCACCGAACGCCACGACGGTGTCAGATCGGCGGGTCTGTGCCTCCTCCAGGATGAAGACCGAGTCCGGAAGCTGCGGCAATCCCGCATCGCCACCCAGGGGCACGGCCTCCGTGAGCTCGGTCCGTGGCGTGCAGGCCGAGACGCCGAGGCCCGCCCGGATCGCGGCCTCGAGGATGGCCAGGGAAGCACCTGCGAACACGATGCGCCATGTCCTCGACGCTCCGGCCAGGGTCGCCAGCACCGTGTCGCGCAGGACGCCAGCCGTCGGCAGGATGAGGGGCACGGGGTCGGCCACCGGTAGCTTCATATCGGGCCGACCGACCCAGATCGTGGGCTCGGTGGATATGACGTGCCCGGATGGCCGGGCCGGGTCGCGGCGGGCGACGACGGCGTCGAGCTGGCCATCGTCGAGGGCCTTGCACAAGTCCCGGCTCGGAAGCGCGCACACCGCTTCGAATCGGAAGTTGGAATGGAGGCGCGCGAACACGGCGAGGACGTTGGGCAGGGCGGTCCGGCCAATCTCCTCACCGATCCCGATCCGGATCACCGTGTCCTGCGCCGGCTCGCCGAAGTGACGCATCATCTCGGCCCCAAGACCGGCCATCGCACGGGCGTAAATCAGCACGGCCTCGCCATCGGGCGTCAGCGTCACGCCGGCCGCCGTCCGGTCAAACAGTTGGCGCCCGAGCCGCTCCTCCAGCCGCCGCACTTGCTGCGTGACGGCCGGCTGCTGCACGCCGAGCACCGCCGCGGCGCGCTGGAAGCTGCCCTGCTCGACCACGCCGACCAAAGTTCGGATCTGGTCCCGGCTGAGGATGCCGTCGAAGGGGTCGTTCACCGAGACTGTCCTCACGCTTCCCATGGGATCGGGCCGACTGCCGAAGCCAGTCGTCTGCGACCGCTCCAACGTCGGGCAA
The DNA here is from genome assembly GCF_022829365.1 of Methylobacterium sp. J-077. Classification (GTDB taxonomy): domain Bacteria; phylum Pseudomonadota; class Alphaproteobacteria; order Rhizobiales; family Beijerinckiaceae; genus Methylobacterium. The sequence continues at coordinate 9,921 of NZ_JAKSYJ010000167.1, forward strand.
GGGTAGATGGCGTAAGGATGGGCTACGTTCCAATCAACTGCTGGCAAAATCCCCAGGATTACTTTTCAATGACCGCCTATTGGGGGGGCGCCTCCCGATGATCGCGAACGTCGAGGCACGGATGCGCGGCGTATTGAGCTGGCTGGCGGTCCCGCAGTTCATGGAAGGGCGCTTCATCGGCCTGCCCGTGAGCCGCTGGCTGTTTGCGGTGCGGGTCTGGCTCGCCATCCACCTCGCCCTGGGCGTGGCGTTCTGGATCCAGCTCGACGGCGCCGAGAGTGCCGGCGTCATCGCCGCCATGCTCGCCTTGCAGACGCGCGGACAGGTCGTCGAGAAGTCGATCTGCTGCTTCCTCGGAACGGTCGTCGGCGGCGTGATGTCGATCGTGATCGTCGGGCTGTTCGCGCAGACGCGCGATCTCTACGTGCTCGCCTATTCTGCCTGGCTGGCCGTCTGCGTGTTCGCCGCCGGCTTCCTCGACGGGAACCGTGCCTATGGCGCGGTGGTCTGCGGCTACACCGTGTCGATCGTCGCGGTGATCCACATCGACGACCCGTCCAGCCTGTTCTCCGAGGTCATCAATCGCTGCGCGGCGATCGCCATCGGCATCGCCAGCATCGTCCTCGTCATCGACGTCCTCGCCGGTCCCGATCTTGGACCGGCGATGCTCGCGCGCATCGAGGGCGGCCTCGCGACGGCCCGAACCTTCACGGAAAACCTGCTGCGCGCCGGGCCGGACGGGGGCACCGACGCGCAAACCGTGAGGCTCATGGGTGCCGCATCCAATCAGCACCTCTTCCTCAACGCCTTGCCGACCGAGGCGGTGTCGGGTTCGGCCCAGGCCGGGGCCGTGCGCGCCGTCCTCGCTGCCCTCGTCGGCGAGATCCGCGCGGCGCGGGCCTTCGCCCTTGCCGGGGCCTGGACTAACCGATCGGACGGGTCTGCGCTCGATGGACTGATCCGGCGGCGGCTCGCCGGCGAGGTCGAGGCCCGGCGGGAGGCGGCCGCCTCAGCCTTCGCGGCGGCGCGCGTTGGCCGGCCGGTCGCACACGCGCCGCGGATGCCGATCTATCGCTCCCGGGAGAATGCCCTGCGCAACGCGTTGCGCGCCTTCCTGGCGAGCACGCTGACGGGCTACCTCTTTACCCTGACCGGATGGTCGATGACCGCCTTCGCCTGGGCGATGGTGGGCGTCATCGTCTGCCTGTCCTCGAACGCCCCCGATCCGGGCGCGATGACCAAGGGCGCCCTCATCGGCCTGCCGGCCGCCGTCGTGCTCGGCGGGGTCACGCAGTTCGTCCTGCTCGGCGGCGTCGACGCCTTCCCGTTGCTAATGCTCGGCACCGCCCCTGCGCTCCTCGGGGCCCTGCTGGTGACGTCGAGCCCCAACCCGGCGCTGACCGGCGCCGGCCTGCTGACCGCCGTCTACACGATCGTCGTGATGCAGCCGAGCAATCCCCAGAGCTACGATGCGCAAAGCTACCTCCTGCTCTCCATCCTCCTCATCCTCGTAGCGCTGTTCTCCTTCGTGCTCGTCCGCGTCCTCCTACCGACGTGCGATGCGCAGAGGCGGCGATGGGTGCTGGCCGCGATACGCCGCGATATGGATGCGGCCCTGGGCGGCGCGACGCGGCCGAGGTCGGCGGACGAGGACCAGCTCCTGGACGCCAGCCGTATCGCGACGCTCGCCTCGCTCAAGACCGATGATGCCTCGGTTCGGGAAACGGACCTTCGCCTGGCGTTGCGGATGGGCGACTTGGCCCGGGCGGCGCGCCGTATCCGACGTGCGCTGGAACGCATGGAGCGCGAGGACAGTGGGGCGGAGTCTCGGATGAACGGTTTCGCCGACGCGGTACGGGCCGCACTGGGGGATGCCGACGCGCGACGCATGCGGCAACTCGCGGGCACGTTGGCAGATGCGAGCGAGCCGGCCCGGCTGACGCTGGCCGCCGACATGGCCTGGGCCGCAGACCTCATCGACGCGCCCGCCGACGCCCACGTCTCGGGGGGGACGCGATGAGCCAGACCTTTACGGAACTCGTCGTGGGTGGCGTGCTGATCTCACCGTTCGTGACGTATGCGGCCGCCGCGCTCGTGCTTTTCCTGATGCTGCGTCCCGTCCTCGCCTGGATCGGGTTCGAGAGACTGTTCAGCGCGCCGCCCCTCGCGCTGCTTTCTCTCTATGTCGTGATCCTCGCCTTCCTGATCGTGCTGCTCTGAGCCATGACGACCGACCGAACCTCAGCGCCGAACGATCGGACCGCGCCTCCAGCCGAGCCGAGGCCTTCATCCACGCCCGGTGCGCCGCTCCAATGGGCGGAGAACGCGCATCCGAAGCGCGTGGGCAAGACCCGATGGGCGCTTAGGAGCGCGGCGACCATGTTGATCCTGGGCGCCGCAACGCTGGGTGCGCTCCTGATCTGGAACTACTACGTCACCTCGCCTTGGACCCGCGACGGCAGCGTCCGCGTCCAGGTCGCCAACGTGGCGCCGCAGGTCTCGGGCCAGATCACAGAGATCTGGGTCGTCGACAATCAGTACGTAAAGAAAGGTGAGGTGCTCTACGTCATCGACCCGTTCGATTATCGGGTGAAGCTGGCCAGCGCGAAGGCCAGCTTGAGGCAGGCCGCCGCCGATTATCAAGTCAAACGCGAGCAGGCGCAGCGATTGCTGAAACTCGGCGACGTCGCCACGACGGCACAGTCGCAGCAGCAAGCGGTGGGGGCGGCCGACATGGCCGAGGCGACCTTCCAGCGGGCCCAGCAGGACCAGGATCAGGCCGAGGTCAATCTGCAGCGCACCCAGGTGAAGAGCCCGGTGAACGGCTTCGTGACTAACCTGCTGATGCGGGTCGGCAACTACGCTCCCGCCGGCACGCCAAACGTCTCGGTGATCGATACAGATTCGTACTGGATCGACGGCTACTTCGAGGAAACGAAGCTCGGCCGCATCTGCATCGGCGATCGGGCCGAGGCCCAGCTGATGGGTTTCTCGGCTCCGATCTTAGGCCAAGTCGATACCGTCACCCGTGGCATAGCCGTCTCGAACGCGGCCTCGAGCACGCAGGGACTGCCGAGCGTGAACGCGGTCTATACCTGGGTGAGGCTCGCGCAGCGTGTACCGGTGCGCATCCGCATCACCGAGGTTCCGCCCGGGGTCCCACTCGTATCCGGCCTCACCGCGACAGTGACGCTGCGGAAGGATTCGTCCGACAAAACGCGGCGTGACCCGTTCGATGGCGTGGTCTCCGGCATGCGGGACGTGTTCGCACCTCGGCCGCCCACCCCCGACTGCATCCCGGCCACGCGTGGGGGCACCGGTCCCGGCGCCAGCCTTCCCGAGCCGACGGGATCCCCGGCTCAAACCCCAGAGCAGATCGATCCCGGCTTGACGCCCGGTTTGACGGCGAAGCCGACGAAACCATGAGCGGAGTATGGACCGGGGACCAGACCGGGGAGGCATCGCTGCGTATCAACGGAGACGTGGGGGATCGAGTGGGTGACTTCCTGAGATACGGTCGACGGATCGCGGTTTCGTCGGTGCTCGTCGCGATCCTGTCGGGATGCTCGTTGCGGGTCCTCGACCCGGCGGGACCGGTGGGGATGGCGCAGCGCACGATCCTCCTGAACGCACTCGCGATCATGCTGTGCATCGTCGTGCCCACCATGCTGGCGACCCTCGCATTTGTCTGGTGGTTCCGGCCCGGTAACGCGCGTGCCGAGCGGCGGCCAGACTGGAGCTTCTCCGGCCGCATCGAGATCGTCACGTGGTCCGTACCCCTGATGACGATCGCTTTCCTGGGCGGCATCGCCTGGATCGGCTCTCACGAGCTCGATCCGGCCAATCCATTGCCAGGCGAGAAGAAGACGCTCGAAATCCAGGTCGTCTCCCTCGATTGGAAGTGGCTGTTCTTATACCCCGAGCAGAAGGTCGCCAGCCTCAACCAACTCGTCCTCCCGGTAGGGACGCCGGTACACTTCCGGCTGACCTCGGCGAGCGTCTGGAACGCGTTCTTCGTCCCCCAGCTCGGCTCGATGATCTACGCGATGAACGGCATGGCCACGCAACTGAACCTCCGGGCCGACCGGGAGGGCAGCTTCCTCGGCCTGTCCGCACACCTGAGTGGCGACGGCTTCGCCGAGATGCATTTCGAGACCAGAGCCGTATCCGAGGCCGCGTTCGCCGAGTGGCTCAAAGGTGCGCAGGCTTCGAAGCAGGCGATCGACACCGCGGCCTACGAGACACTCTCCCATCAGACCCTCGACAATCCCGCGAGGACCTTCCGACTGGCGGACGACGATCTGTTCGCCAAGATCGTCGGCCAAGCGATCCCGCCCGGTCCCGGCCCCGCGACGGGACAGCCCGATCCGAGCGTGAAGCCCACGTCGACCATCTCGAAGCAGGGAACCTGATCGTGCTCGGCAAGCTCTCCCTGGCGGCGATTCCGCTCGACCAGCCGATCCCGCTCGCGGCCGGTGCCCTCGTCGGCGTCGTACTCCTTTGCATCCTCGGTTGGATCGTGCTGGCGGGACACCTGCCGTACGTGTGGCGGGAGTGGATCACCAGCGTCGACCATAAGCGCATCGGCATCATGTACGTGATCTTCGCGCTCGTGATGCTGCTGCGGGGCTTCACCGACGCGATGATGATGCGATCGCAGCAAGCACTCGCCTTCGACGCGCCGGGCTACCTCCCCCCCGAGCACTACAACCAGATCTTCTCGGCCCACGGCACGATCATGATCTTCTTCGTGGCCATGCCGTTCATGATCGGATTGATGAACTTCGTGCTGCCGCTCCAGCTCGGCGTGCGTGACGTTGCGTTCCCGACCCTGAACTCCGTGTCGTTCTGGCTCACCTGCACGGGGGCGCTGCTCGTCAACATGTCGCTGGTCATCGGCGAGTTCCAACGCACGGGCTGGCTCCCCTATCCGCCGCTCTCCGAGATCACCTACTCGCCCGGCGTCGGGGTCGACTACTGGCTCTGGGCCCTGTCGATCTCCGGCGTCGGCACCCTGATGACGGGCGTCAACTTCGTCACCACGATCCTGAAGATGCGCGCGCCCGGCATGAGCTACCTGCGCATGCCGATGTTCTGCTGGACGGCGCTCGCCACCAACCTGCTCATCGTCGCCGCCTTCCCGATCCTCACCGCCGTCTCGGCCATGTTGATCCTCGACAGGTATCTCGGCTTCCAGTTCTTCACGGACACGGCCGGCGGCAATTCGATGCTGTTCATGTCGCTGATCTGGGCCTGGGGACACCCGGAGGTCTATATCCTGATCCTGCCGGCCTTCGGCATCTTCTCCGAGGTGGTGTCCACCTTCTCGGGCAAGCCGTTGTTCGGCTACCGTTCGATGGTGCTGGCGACGATGGCGATCTGCATGCTCGCCTTCATGGTCTGGCTCCACCATTTCTTCACCATGGGCGCCGGGGCCGACGTCAACGGCGTCTTCGGCATCATGTCGATGGTCATCGCCGTCCCGACCGGGGTGAAGATCTTCAACTGGCTCTTCACGATGTACGGCGGCAGCGTGCGGATGAGCGCGGCCATGCTGTGGTCGATCGGCTTCATGCTCACCTTCGTGATCGGCGGCATGACCGGGGTATTGCTCGCCATCCCGCCCGTCGACTTCGTCATGCACAACTCGACTTTCCTGGTGGCACACTTCCACAACGTCATCATCGGCGGCGTGCTGTTCGGCGCGTTCGCCGGCTACACCTACTGGTTCCCAAAGGCCTTCGGCTTCCGTCTGCACGAAGGGTGGGGCAAGGCCGCGTTCTGGTGCTGGCAGATCGGGTTCTGGCTGGCCTTCGGTCCGCTCTACGTCACCGGCCTCGACGGCATGACGCGCCGGCTGCAGCACTACGACGTGGCCGAATGGCGCCCATGGCTCCTCGTAGCGCTCCTCGGCGCGATCACCATCCTGGCCGGGATCGCTTGCCAGGTCGTTCAGCTCGTGGTCTCGATCCGACATCGAGACGCGTTGCGCGACATGACCGGGGACCCCTGGGACGGGCGCTCGCTCGAATGGTCGACCGCTTCCCCACCGCCCACCTTCAACTTTGCGGTCCTACCCGACGTACATGGCGAGGAGCCCTACTGGTCCGTCAAGGAGCGAGCCCGTGGCCAGCACACGCTGCCCGCGGCCCCGCACTACGAGGCGATCGAGGTTCCGCACAACAGCCCCACCGGCTTCGTCTGCGCCTTCTTCGCCACCCTGATCGGCTTCGCGATGATCTGGCACATCTGGTGGATGGCCATCACTGGGTTGGTCGGGGCCTATGCGACGTTCGTGGTGTTCGCCTGGCGTGACCGGACCGAGGACGAGATCCCCGCCGCACGGGTCGCCGAGATCGACGCCGCCAACCGTCGGGCCCGGAACGAGGCCCTTCGCGAGATGGAGTACGCATCTTGAGCGCGAGCACCGTCGCCTTCGCCCCGCCGGGTCCGGGGACGCCATCGCAGGCCCACGACCCCTATCGCCTCGGGCGGGGCTCGGGCAGTGAGGACGAATCGACCGGTCACGGCGCGGGAGGGCCCTCGCCGAAATCGATCGTGGTCGGCTTCGGCTTCTGGATTTTTATCCTCGCCGACATCATCACCTTCTCGACGTTGTTCGCGGCCTACGGCGTGCTGAAGGACGCCACGGCGGGCGGTCCGACCGGGGCGGAACTGTTCGACCGGGGCAGCGCGGCGCTGGAGACGACCTGCCTGCTGCTATCGAGCGTCGCCTGCGGCCTAGCCATGGTGGCCCTGCGGATGCGCAGCCGCTTTTGGTTCCAGTTCGCGATGCTCGCCACGGCCGTGCTCGGAGCTTCCTTCCTATCGCTAGAGGCGCGGGAGTTCGCCGGGCTCGTGTCCCAGGGGGCTGGCCCGGGCCGTTCGGCCTTCCTGTCGGCCTTCTTCACGCTGGTCGGATGTCACGGCGTGCACGTGACGATCGGCCTGCTCTGGCTGCTGACCATGATGGCGCAGGTCGCTGCCAAGGGGTTCCGGGCCGACATCGTGCGACGCACGACCTGCTGGAGCCTGTTCTGGCACGCGCTCGACATCGTCTGGGTCGGCGTCTTCACCGTCGTCTACCTCATGGGGCTGAGCGCGTGAGACCGGCTTCGGCAGCGCCCCATCGATGGCGTACCCTGGTCGCCGCGGCGGCCCTCGCGATCCTCGAACGACTCGCCCGGAAAGGCCGCCACGCAATGAGCCCGACCACGCCGGACGATCGCGTGACGTCCGCCCTGCGCCCTGAGGGGTCGAACGGGGGCTTGGCAACACAGCGGCGGCGTCATGGCGGCGACTCGGCACCGGGCGAGCCGAGGATGGAGGGAGCGGACGTTTGGTCGAGCGTTCGCACTTACCTCATCGGCTTGGCCCTGGCCGCGATGCTGACGGCCGGATCGTTCTGGATCTCGTCCACGGGCGTGATCTACGGCCCCGGGGTGCCGGTGGCGCTGATCGTGTTCGCACTCGCGCAGATCGGGGTCCACCTGGTTTTCTTCCTTCACCTCACGACTGCGCCGGACAACGTCAATAACGCCATGGCGCTCGCCTTCGGCGTGCTCGTCGTAGTCCTCCTGATCGGCGGGACGCTGTGGATCATGATGCACATGAACGCGAATATGATGCCGATGGGCGCGGCCCACGGTCCCCATATGCATGGCGGACATCCCTAGTTGTCCGGTCACTCGATCGCACGGGCCCGACGACCAACCCTCCGTGGCCCGGGAAACTCGATCCGGGACGGGCACGGCCCCGCCGGCGCCTCCGGGGGGTATCCGTCCCTCGGTCGAGGCACGCCTCTGCCCGACGAACCGCGGGCCGAACCAGCCCGTCGTCCAGTGGCGCTCGATCTCCCGGATCGCGCCTCCCATCCCGGGAAGGCTGGATCGCTCGGGGCCGTTCGCTCGGAAGGCATACCGGTGTCGGGGTCGACACGTGGCTTCGAATTCCATCCTGGGGAGGCTTGAGGGATGAGCACGCGCATCGAGGATTACGCACTGGTCGGCGACTGCCGTTCGGCCGCGCTGATCAGCCGCGACGGCAGCGTCGACTGGTTGTGTTGGCCGCGCTTCGACGCCGCCGCGCTGTTCGCGCGGCTTCTCGGGACGCGGGAGCACGGCTTCTGGAAGATCTGCCCGGCGGCGGGAGAGGTGGAAACGACCTGGACTTATCGCGAGGGCAGCCTCGTCCTTGAGACCCGGCACAAGACTTCTTGCGGCGAGGTTCTCGTCACTGATTTCATGCCGGTGGGAGAAGGCTCGCACCTCGTTCGGCTCGTCGAGGGCGTACACGGACAGGTCGACATGCAGATGGAGCTGTCGGTCCGTTTCGACTACGGCTCGGCCGTTCCATGGGTGACGCGTTCGGAGCTCGGGGACCTGCGCGCCGTCGTCGGTCCACATAAGGTCGTGCTGCGCACGGATGTCCCGGTGCACGGCTCGCAATCGCTGACGACGGTGGCCGATTTCGCGGTCCACGCCGGCGAGAGCCGCCGCTTCGTCCTCAGCTACTGCGCCTCGTATCTTCCCGATCCGGCCCCGGTCGAGCCGCGTGCGTCGCTCGACGCGACGGATCAGGTCTGGCGAGGCTGGTCGCAGCGTTGTGCGACCGGTACGGCGGCGGACCGTATGCTCCAGCGCTCGCTGCTGACGCTCAAAGCGCTGATCTACCAGCCTACCGGCGGTATTGTCGCGGCGCCGACCGCCTCCCTGCCCGAAGGGCTCGGCGGCGAGCGCAACTGGGACTACCGCTTCTGCTGGATCCGCGATTCGACGTTGACGTTGATCGCGCTGATGGACGGGGGCTACATCGACGAGGCGCGCGACTGGCTCGCCTGGCTGCTTCGATCGATCGCCGGAAACCCCGAGCAGGCGCAGATCCTCTACGGCATCGCCGGCGAACGCCAGCTTCCCGAGGTCGAGCTCGATTGGCTGCCAGGCTACGAGGACTCGAAGCCCGTGCGGATCGGCAACGCCGCCGCCGGGCAGTTCCAGCTCGACGTCTACGGCGAGCTATTCGACGCACTTTACCAAGCACATGTCCGCGGCTTGCCGATCAGCGAGGACGGCCTGAAGGTCGGGCTCGCGATCCTCCACCATCTGGAGACGGCTTGGAGGGAGCCCGACGACGGCATCTGGGAGGTGCGTGGTGGCCGGCGCCATTTCACCCATTCGAAGGTGATGGCCTGGGTAGCCTTCGACCGGGCCCTGCGCATGCATGAGCTGACCGGGCTCGCCACGACCGCAGAGCAGGCGGTGCGCTGGCGTCAAACCCGCGATGAGATCCACGCGGAGGTCTGTGAGAAGGGGTTCGACGCCGAGCTTGGTAGCTTCGTCCAATCCTTCGGCTCCGAGGCGCTGGACGCGAGCCTGCTGCTCATCGCCCATACCGGCTTTCTGCCGCAGGACGATCCCAGGGTGGTCGGTACGGTCGATGCCGTCGGCAAGGGCCTGATGCGGGACGGCTTCATCCTCCGCTACGAGACCGAGGGACAGGCTACGGACGGACTGTCGGGTAACGAGGGTGCGTTCCTGCCCTGCACGTTCTGGTACGTCGACAACCTCATCGGCCTCGGGCGGCACGCCGAGGCGGAAACGGTCATCGATCGGCTGATCGGCGTCTTCAACGACCTTGGGCTTGTCAGCGAGGAATACGACGTGAAGCGCAAGCGCTTGGTGGGCAATTACCCGCAGGCGTTCACGCACGTCGCCCTCGTGAACACCCTGCTGAACCATGCCCGCAGCGAGGGGCCGGCGGCGCGTCACGGTCGCAAGACGCCGCCGGGGCAAGTCCCGACTGAAGGCGCATCAATCGGCGATCCAACGGCGGTCGCCGGGCGGCGGGCCCTGTGAATGCCGTAAGGGTCATACGCACTCGATCGTCCCCACTCGTAGGAGCCTTCGCATGCCGACAGACATCCTTCCCCAGGATCCGGCCCCGGCCGGTACGGAGCCGGCCCCGCCGTGTACACTCGTCATCTTCGGCGCCGGCGGCGATTTGACCAAGCGGCTGCTGATGCCCTCGCTGTACAACCTGAAGGACGACGGGCTGCTCGACGACGGGTTCTCGATCCTCGGGATCGACCATATCGATCTCGACGACGAGGGGTGGCGTGAGGCACTCACCGAGACGATGCAGTCCTTCACGAAGGATCCCAACGCGGAATTTCACGTCGATAGGATCGATCCCTCGACGTGGGGCTTCATCCGCGATCGGCTACATTATGCCAAAGGGGATTTTCTCAAGCCGGAGACATTTCAAAGCCTCGTCGGGCGATTGACGGGCAACGTGATCTTCTACCTCGCGGTGCCGGCCCGCTTCTTCGGTCCGATCGTCGACGGTCTCGGGGCGGCCCAACTCCTACGGCAACCCGAGGGCTCCTTCCGTCGCGTGGTGATCGAGAAGCCCTTCGGTGCCGACCTGCCTTCCGCGCAGGCCCTCAACGCACGCATTCTGAAGGCGGCCGACGAATCTCAATTCTATCGGATCGACCACTTCCTGGGGAAGGAGACGGTTCAGAGCCTCATGGCGATCCGCTTCGCAAACGGCCTCTTCGAGCCACTGTGGCGGCGCGAATACGTCGACCACGTCGAGATCACCGCCGCGGAAACGGTAGGGGTCGAGGGTCGCGGAGCCTTCTACGAGGCGACGGGCGCATTGCGCGACATGGTGCCGAACCACCTCTTCACCCTGCTCGCGATGGTGGCGATGGAGCCCCCGAACTCGTTCGACGCGGAGGCGGTCCGGGACGAGAAGGCGAAGCTCATGGCCGCGATCCGCCCGATCCCCGCGCAGGACGCGGTGCGGGGCCAGTACACCGCCGGCAAGGTCGACGGCGTGGCGAAACGGGACTATCGCGACGAGCCCGAGGTCGCGAAGGATTCCTCGACCGAGACATACGTCGCGTTGAGGTTGGAGATCGAGAACTGGCGCTGGGCCGGCGTGCCGTTCTACCTGCGCACCGGGAAGCATCTGGCCGGCCGCCGGACCGAGATCGTCGTCGCCTTCAAGCCGGCGCCATACTTGCTGTTCAAGGGGACCGAGACCGGCAGCATCGCACCCAACATCATGAGGCTGCAGATCGACCCGGTCCAGGGTACGCAGACCCAGTTCAACGCCAAGGTGCCCGGACCTGCGATGCGGCTTGGAAAGGCGGAGACGAGCTTCCGCTACGCGGACTGCTTCCCGGAGCGTCCGAACGTGGGCTACGAGACCTTGCTGTACGACTGCATGATCGGCGATGCTACACTGTTCCAACGGGCGGATGCGATCGAGTCCGCGTGGGCTGCGGTCGAGGCGGTACAGAAAGCCTGGGATGACGGAGCGGGCGAAGTTTCAACCGCTACCCAACCGTACGCATCCGGTACCGACGGCCCAGACGCCGCCGACCGGCTTCTCGCCCGGGATGGACGGCTCTGGCTCCCCCTTGGCGTTTGTGATGCCGCGTCTTGACCAGGATCTGGCGGACAAGGCCGACCGCCTGCCGGGACGCATCCGGCCCGGCACCCACGACCGTTCGCACCGCGTGCGTCCCTGACCGGCGAGCCGGTGGGTCGCCATGTACGCGACCCTCGTGTCGGCGTCTGGCGGACCGACGCATCGCGCTGGTGGGCTTGGATGCCACCGGGGGAGCGGTGCGCGCCTATGGCGCAAGTTACCGCGCGGTCGACTCTAGGCTGTACGGGTGGGACGAAACGGTCGGATCGGTAAGGATGTCGAGCGCCGTCGTGGAACTCGTACCGAAGGTGACGAGCAGGAAGCCGGCGCCGAGCGAGAAGTTCTTCAGGAAATCCCAGAACAGCTCGCGACCCTTGCCGCCGGCCCAGAAATCGCCTGGCTTCCAAAACTGTTTCCAGAGGAGCGCCGTGGTCATGCAGTATCCGGCCAGTACGAAGGCCGCCAGGCGGTCGGCGATCCCCGTCACGATGCCGAGCGACATCACGATCTCGACGAAGAGACCGGCGATGATCAATCCGCGTGCTAACCCGCGGGACGGGGCGATCTCGCTCGCCTGCCTGACGGCCCCAGAGAAATTTAAGATCTTGTCGGCTGCGGAGAACGGCAAAAACAGGATCACGAGAAGGCAGCGTACGCCGAAGGCGACGAATAGGCTCAGTATCATCATCGCAATCAATGGGCTCCGCACCGCGGGCGTCGGCCGGCGACGCCTCGCGAAAATGTAACGTGCCGTCATACAATAAGTCAAATATAATTTATCGTTAGAATAACGGTATATTATACCCGTTTCAATCTTATATTGAACTTATATCAAGTTCAGAGAATCTAGCTGTCCATTAGGAGCGCTCAGTCATGGCGGGGGAACATTACGACGTCATCATCGTCGGATCGGGACCCGGAGGCGGGACGATGGCCTGGCGCTTGGCCCAGACCGGCAAGCGCGTTCTGCTGATCGAGCGCGGCGACTACCTGTTGCGCGAGCCGCGCAACTGGGACAGTCAGGCGGTGATCGTCGATGGCTATTATCAGGCGAAGGAGACGTGGTACTCCTCGGACGGCAAAAGCTTCCACCCTGGCCTACACTATTACGTCGGCGGGAACTCGAAGTTCTACGGCTCGATCCTGTTCCGACTTCGCGAGCGGGACTTCGGCGAGATCTGCCACCAGGACGGCATCGCCCCGGCCTGGCCCGTCGGCTACGACGAGTTCGAGCCCTACTACCAGGCCGCCGAGGAACTGTTCCATGTCCACGGCCTTCGCGGTGAGGATCCGACCGAGCCCTGGTCGAGGAAGCCCTACGCGCATCCGCCGGTGTCGAACGAGCCGCGGATCCAGAAGCTGTTCGACGACCTGAAGCGGGCCGGCCACCACCCGTTCCACCTGCCGGTCGGCGTGCGCCTCGTCGAGAAGGACGGCCGCGCGGTGCCGACCTCGCCTTGCATCAAATGCGAATCCTTCGACGGCTTTCCCTGCCCCACCAACGGCAAGTCCGACGCGCAGACCATGGTGGTGGATCCGACCTTGCGGGACTGTCCCAACCTGACGCTGCTCACCCGGACCTATATCGAGCGCTTGGTCACGGACGCGGCCGGCCGCACCGTCACGGGCGTGGTTGGGAGGCGGGACGGTCTGCCCCTCGAGGCCTCCGCAGACCTCGTGGTGGTGGCCTGCGGCGCCCTCTCCTCGGCCCTGCTGATGCTGCGCTCCACCAGCCACCGGCATCCGAACGGCCTCGCCAATGGCTCCGATCAGGTCGGGCGCAACTACATGCGCCACAACAACTCGACGGTCTTGGCAATCTCGAAGACGCCGAACCCGACGCGATTCCAGAAGACGCTCGGCCTCAACGACTTCTACTTCGGCGACCCGGACCCGAAGGACAACTGGAACTTCCCGCTCGGTCACATCCAGATGGTCGGCAAGTCGGACGGGGTCCAGATCCACGGCGAGGGCCTGCCAGGCTTCCTGCAATGGTTTCCTGACAAGCCGTTCGACTGGATCGCCAAGCATTCGGTCGATTTCTGGCTGACCTCCGAGGATATTCCGCTGGCGCAGAACCGGATCTTCTACAAGGACGGGAAGGTCCATCTCGACCTCACCGAGACGAACAGCGAGGCGCACAAACGGCTGCGGCATAAGCTGCAGCAGATCTGCGGCTTCACCGATATCCACCCGCACCTGTTCGACCGCTCGCTGTATCTCGGCAAGAACGTACCGATCGGCGGGACGGCCCATCAGGCTGGGACGCTCCGGTTCGGCGACGACCCGGCGACCTCGGTCCTCGATCGAAACTGCAAGGCCCATCAGCTCGACAACCTTTACGTAACGGACGCGAGCTTCTTCCCGTCGATCGGCGCCGTGAACCCGACCCTGACGATTATCGCCAACGCCCTGCGGGTCGCGGATCATCTCATCGCGCGGATGGGCGCGACGGATCAGATCCCTGCACCGCGCCTGTTCGACCACACCGAGCCACGGGAAACCCTCCATGCTTGACGGGCTGACGTTCGCGCCGGCTCGGCCACCGCCGCGGCGGATGGGACCTCCCGCTTTCCCGGGGCCGTACCCTGGGCAGGTCGCGTCTCCGTGCGGCCAAGGGCGATCTCCGTATGGTAGCGGTGCGCATGCCGCAGCCGAGTGTCCCCGCCAGCCTGCGGAGGTGCCGTCATGAGTCCGACACGCATCGTCATCGTTGGCGGAGGCATCTCCGGGATCGATCTCGCGACCCGGATCGGGCGCAGCCACGGTCGACGCGGTCGTGCGGCGGTCACGCTGATCGACCGAAACCTGGCGCACGTCTGGAAACCGATGCTGCACACCTTCGCCGCCGGTACGGCCAGGCCAGATCGCGAACAGGTGGACTTCCTGGCGCAGGCCAAGCGGAACCAATTCACGTTCATTCCAGGGTACCTCGACGGCATCGACCGTGCGACCCGGACGGTTTCCATCACGCCTCTGGGCCATCGCGACGCATCGCCTCCCCCGCCGCCGTTACATCTCAATTACGATCGACTCGTCCTGGCGGTGGGCAGTCGCACCAACGATTTCGGCACGCCGGGCGTGACCGAGAATTGCCTCACCATCGACGGCCTCGAAGGTGCCCAGGCACTGCATGAGCGATTGCGCCAACTCGCGTTGGCAGCCTTCCGACGGGAAGAGGAACTGAACCTCGCCATCGTCGGCGGCGGGGCGACGGGCGTCGAACTCGCCGCCGAGTTGAAGCATGCGGTCGATCGTCTGGCGGCGTACGGATCACCGAGCCTACCCCGCCGCTTCCGTCTAGCGCTGATCGAGAGCGGTCCCCGCCTGCTGCCGGCGTTTCCCGACCACGTCTCGAAAGCGGCGGCCGACACCCTGCGGAAGCTGGATGTCGACGTCCGCCTGGGGGCGAAGGTGACCAGCGCTGATGCCGGGGGCTTCACCCTCGACGGCGGCAGCCGGATCGAGGCGAGCATCAAAATCTGGGCTGCCGGCGTAAGGGGACCGGACGTACTCGACCGTGTTGAAGGCTTGGAGCGCTCGCGAACGGGCCAACTCATGGTGACCCCATCCCTGCGCACCACGAAGGATCCCACGATCCTGGCGATCGGCGATTGCGCGAGCTTGATGGATCCGGGGACCGGCAGGTCGGTGCCGGCGACCGCCCAGGCAGCGGCGCAGGAGTCACAGCACCTCGCCCGGCATTTCGAAGCGTGGCAGGGTGGCGACGAGGCGCCGCCGTTCCGATTTCGCGAGCGAGGGATGATCGTCTCGCTCGCCGACTACAACGGCTGGGGTACGCTCGGGCGCGTCACATTCGGAGGCGGACATCTCAAGGGACTGTCCGCGCGCGCCGCGCACGCACTCCTCTATCGGCAGCACCAATTCGGGTTATTCGGACCGATGCGTGGGGCTCTGACTTGGCTGGTAGACGGACTCGACCGGCTGATCAGTCCGCCCGTACGGCTGGATTGATATGGCTGGGGAAAAGCCGTCGGGTGCGATGATTGTTGATGACGGGGCCGGGGACTCCGGGCTCGTCGGAGGCCCGTCAGAACCGACGGCGACCGCCTCGCCGCAGCCGAACGTCGTGGCCGGTGGCCCGCTCGGCCGGCGCTTCTGGCTACTCGTACCCGTAACGGGGCTCGCCGCCGGCCTGGGAGCGGGATTGCTGATGTGGCTGCTTACCCTCGTGCAAGGGTTGGCCTTCGGCGAGCGTGGGGATACCTTCCTGGAGGCGGTGCAGGCGACCGGATTGGCACGCCGCGTTTTGGTGCTGTCCTTCTGCGGCGCCCTTGTGGCCGCCGGCGTCCACGTACTCCGGCACGTCGGACGGCACGGGGGTGACCTATCGGCGGCGCTGTGGTTCGGGAGCGGCGCACTCGATTTTCCGCGCAACCTCGTCCAAGGCGCGCTCTCGATCGTGGTCGTCGGCCTCGGCTGCTCGTTGGGGCGCGAGCAGGCGCCCAAGCAAGTGGGGGCCGCCTTCGCCAGCCTGTTCGCCACCCGGGCAGGCCTCGCGGGAAGCCGACGGCGCGTGCTCACCGCCTTCGGGGCAGGGGCTGGGATCGCCGCCGTGTACGACGTTCCCCTCGGGGGAGCCCTGTTCGCGTTGGAGGTGTTGCTCGGGACACTCGCGCTGCCCCTCGTCGCTCCCGCCATCGCGACGACGGCGATCGCCACCGCTACGGCATGGCTGCTGCTTCCGGACCGTCAGGTCTACGTGGTACCAACTTACGCGACCTCGCCTGCCCTCGTCGCCTTCGCCGTGGTGGCGGGCGTGCCTGCGGGGGCGATCTCTGCGCTCTACGTGCGCGTCGTCGCCTTCGCCGATGCGCGACGACCCAAGGGTGGGATGTACGCGGTGGTGGCGCCGCTCGTCGTTTTCGTTGGTCTCGGCCTGCTCGCGATCCCGCTGCCGCAGGTTCTTGGCAACGGCAAGGACGTGGTTCAACTGGCCTTCACGGGTGCGCTGACGTGGCCTATCCTCGCGGCGATGGCGCTGGCGAAGCCGCTGGCCACCGCGGCCTGTCTCGGCTGCGGCGCGCCGGGTGGCCTGTTCACCCCGACCATCGCTTTCGGCGCGATGCTCGGAGGACTGGCGGGGGTCGGATGGGCGGTCCTATGGCCGGGGGTCCCTTGCGGAGCCTGCGCCGTGATCGTCGCTGCGGCGGTACTCGCTGCCACGACGCAAGGTCCCATCTCCGCGGTGGTGCTGATGGTGGAGCTTACGCGCACCCTCGACGCGATGATGGTGCCGGTCCTCATCGCGGTGGGGGGGGCGATGCTCGCCGCGCGCGCCCTGGAGCCGCGCTCGATCTACGCCTACCGCATCGCGGTCGGTCGGTTCGCCGCCGTGGCCGCGCCGGGCCGGACGATCTCGGTGGCCGCACACTACCTTGACCTCTTGCGCGGCCTGCGTCCGGACGGTGAGCCGCTTCTCGTCCTCGACGAGGCCTGCCGCGTGGTCGGACAAGTCTTGCCAGAACGCGTTAGGAATCCCTGTCCGGGCGACGAGCCGTTAGCGACGGCGACCGCGGGCGATTTCACCGTAAGGTTTCCCCAGGGCGCGCAGTGATGACGATCCTGTTCGATTGTCCGTCGTCAGATGACTTGGGACATTCTGCGGAGTTCAGGAACAGCGACCTGACCGGCTGGCTTTGGGCCGGGCGGATTGAGAGGATCTGCTTGGACCAGAGGAGTTGGGGACAAAACGAGGACAGAGGAAATTACCCAAGCTCCTGCGCGGGTCGGATTTGCCTGATTCTCTCGGGAGATGGGCTGAAGCAAACTGGAACGTCATGGCAAACCGCTTGACCGGCAAGACAGTCGCTCAATAGGCTTGGTCTAAAAGACCGGTCAGGCCATGGCCCACAATTTGTGCCAAATATCATGTCTTTTAAGTCTATAAATCAGATTTGACTCAAATATTATTATGATGTATACTTCCGATAACTACAGCGTTCGTACACAATTCGACCGTGTCGATAACTATGCGCGAAGCGTCGACCGGGAAGCCCCGAATGGCAGGGCGCGGGTGGAACCGATATTGAACGGGGTGGTGGCGCCAAACCTCGAAGCGTGCACAACAGGGTCCAGGTGATGGCCGCTGGGCTGGACTTTCGGTCGCCTGAAGCCGACGGCGCGGCGCGGGACCCTTCGCGTCCCATTCCACCGGTCGCGCATCCGGCTCTCTGCCGACCTCGTCGAGTGTCGCCTCGCCGCGTCTGGAATCCCAACGGCGGCCCGGCCCTAGACCACCCATTGTCAAAATCGTCTCTAAAGAACACAGATCCCCCTACCTTCTGACCTGAGGGAGATGTCGGGCCGGTGACGATCGAAGTAACGACGGCCGTCTGGCTTACGGTGGGGGCGATCCACCTAGCCGTTATTGCCCGCGCCATGCTCCTAGACGGACGGGACCCCTACGCTCGGGCCGCATGGCTCATCCTGCTGGTCGCCCTGCCCGGCGTCGGCATCCTTCTCTACGTCCTGTTCGGTGAGCCTTGGATCTCGACCGGCTTCCGGAAACGCTCCGGGGAGGCCTACGAAGCGCTGCTGCCCTTCGCGCAGCAAGCCGTTTCGCAGGTGAGGGATCAAAAAGCCGAAATCCCGTTCCGCACCTGCGAGGCCGCGGCTCGTTGGCCCGTGTCCGCAGGCAACACGGCCGAGGTCGCACCGAGCTCCGACATGGCCATCGACATGATCGTGGCAGACCTCGACGCCGCCCGCCATTCGGTCCATCTGTCGTTCTACATCTGGTTGAGCGATCGCAACGGTACCAAGGTGGCGGAGGCGGTATGCCGCGCCGCGCGCCGCGGAGTTACTTGCCGCATCGTGGCCGATGCGGTCGGCTCGCGATGGCTCATCCGCTCCGAATTATGGACGTCGATGCGGGACGCCGGCGCGCGGCTGTGCCCGTCGCTGCCTCCGGCGCTGGGACTCGGTTTTCTCACCGGCCACCGCGCCGACTTGCGCAACCACCGCAAGGTCATCGTCGTCGACGGCCACGTGACTTGGTGCGGCAGTCAGAACTGCGCCGATCCAGCATTCCTTCCGAAGCATCGCTTCGCGCCGTGGGTCGATATCCTTATCCGCTACGAAGGTCCCGTTGCACGACAGGCCGAGATCATCTTCGCCTCGGCCTGGACGACGGAGACTGGCGAGGACTTGCGAGGGGAACTCGCAGTCGATCCACCAACATCCCGCCCAAAGGGCTTCCCCGCGATCGCGGTCGGAACCGGCCCCATGTCGCCGCACGCGACGATGACCGACATCTTCGTGTCGCTCCTGGCGAGTGCGCGCGGGTGGGCGACGATCACCACTCCGTACTTTGCACCCGACCTGCCGCTGCTCGACGCGATCGTCGCGGCGTCACGGCGCGGCGTCGACGTAACGATCGTCTTGCCCCGCCGCAACGACAGCCGCATCGTGCGCGCTATAAGCCGTGCCTACTATCCCGTTCTCGTGCGAGCCGGCGTCCATATCCACGAATATCAAGCCGGCCTTCTACACGCCAAGACCGTGGTCGTGGATGACCGATTCGCGTTGGTCGGGTCGGCGAACATGGACCGCCGCAGCTTGGACCTGAACTTCGAGAACAATATCTTGTTCGAGTCCGTCGAGCTCACCCAGGCGGTACACGAACATCAACAACGATGGCTGTTGGACGCGATCGAGCTTGATGGCGAGGCGATCACGGAGCGTACGTTGCCGCGACGGTTCGTCGACAATCTACTGACGATGGTATCGCCGCTCTTCTGATCCGACCTCGTTGCCTCGATCCTGCGCCTGCACCACGCCGGTAGCCCTGGCGGTATGTCGCGCCCGCAATTGAGTGGCGGCGGGCGGTTGCCGCACGCCATAAGGAGACCGCCGTGTCCCTTGATGGCCTTGCCGCCGCACTCGATCCCCTTCCATCGACGCCGGCCACCGACTGTTCGGTCCCGTTCGAGGACCGGTGTGCGCACTGCCCAGGGGCGCCCGGATTAGCAGTGGCACGTCCCTGACGAAGTTCAGCCCGAATGCTCCTGGTCGTAGACGTCCCGGCATCGCTCGATCATTGGCAAATGATCCTTGATCCACGAGGTGAAGCCTTCCAGGGCGGGTAGCCTGCTCGCTCCCATGGCGGGCAACTCGTACTCCACGCGGGAGGCACCTCCGGGAGATAGTGGCGGTTGAGCAACCCGTCGCGTTCGAGGTGGCGCAGCGTCAAGGTCAAAGTGCACTGCGTGATCCCTTCGATGCTCTTCGTCACGGCCGAGAAGCGGAGACGATGGCCTTCGGCGACCGCGAGGTGGGACATAACCAGGATCGTTCACTTGTTGCCCAGCTGTGCTAGGATGTTATTCGGGACGCAGGGGCGGAAGCGCGCATCTGCGTCCTGCCCTCAGGCTCGCTTGGCTATGTTGGATCGCTCGACGGACTACCTCTGTCGTTGTGGTGCTGCCGTGAAGAACTTGGCCTATAGCGCGTTGCTCCACTCCAACGTAAAGAGGGCACCATCAGATTCTGGGATCAAACATCTCATCGGTCGGACCCCGCTCGGGCGGATTGGTCGCCCCGAGGCCATCGCTGAGGTGGTAGCGTTCATTGCGTCGAACGAGGTCCCCTAGATAACCGCGACCACCATCGACGTTGCTGGTAAGCTTGTATTCTGGGTTCAGCTTCGATCGATGGGCGAGCGGTCAGTTTCCGAACTCTGTGAGGAGACCGAGATGAGCCACCAGGGCCATCTGGGAGACGAGCGGATCGCGAACCTACGGCCGTCCATCCGAGCGGCTACGGCAAACCGTTCGTTGAGTTTGGGTTTGCCCAATCCGAATAGATGTACTGAAGGTTTGGCAGGCTATGCATTTGCGGCTTCGATTAGACAGTGCCGCATCCGATCGACAAACGGGGATCGGTAGTCCGGGCTGAACTGCAGGGGTGGTGGGTCATGGAAGCCCTCGACGTTGCCCTCGTTCGCAATAGAACAGACGGAGTGGATGGCTCCCGTTCCGACTGACGGCATCTAGGTGCCAAGATGTGGTTGCTATTGATGAAGCAGCCACGCAGATGCAGGAGCCATCCGCATGGAGATCACCGCCGTAGGCATCAATCTGGCCAAGAGCATCTATTATGTTCAAGCCGTCGATGCAGCTGGGCACGTCGTCGTTCGCAAGGCGATGAAGCTGGCGCAGGTCGTGCCGTTCTTCCCCATGCTGTCGCGATGCCTGATCGACAAGGAGGCGTGCGGCACGTCCCACCACTGGGCCCGGGAACTGACGAAGCTCGGCCATGAGGTCCGGCTAATGCCGCCGGCTTACGTGAAGCCGTATGTCAAGCGCGGCAAGATCGATGCGAACGATGCCGCCGCTATCTGCGAGGCGGTGATGCGCCCGAGCATGCGCTTCGTGCCGGTGAAGTCGACCGAGCAGCAGGCGGCGCTGACGCTGCACCGGACGCGCGACCTACTGGTCCAGCAACGCACGCAGCTGGTGAACATGATCCGGGGCCTGCTCGTCGAGTTTGGGATCGAGATGGCGCGGCGCTGCGCCACGCGCTCGAACTGGCGGCGCGCCTCTCGGCCGGAGTCGCGGCCGAGGTGCCACCCCCGGCCCAGCGCGTGGTGACCGGGCTGGCCGATCAGATTGTGGAGCCTTGCAGATACAGCTCACCCGGCTGGAGAGGGAGTTGCTGGCCTGGCATCGTGACAGCGACCTGTCGCAGCGTCTGGCGACGATCCCTGGTGTCGGCATCGTCTCGGCGACCGCGCTGGCCGCCTCGGTAAGCGAGCCCGAGCGCTTCCGCTCCGGTCGGCAGTTTGCGGCTTCGTTGGGACTGACACCGCTGCAGAACTGCAGTGGCGGAAAGGAGCGCCTGGGCCGGATCTCACGCATGGGCGACCGCTACCTGCGCCGCCTGCTCGTGGTCGGCATGACCTCCCTGATCCGCCGCGCGAAGGTGACGCCGACCTCGGTCGACCCACGGTTGCCGGCACTGCTCCAGCGCAAGCCGGCGCGCGGTAACCGTGGCGGCGGCCAATCGCCGGCGCGGGTCGCCTGGGCGATCATGACTCGCGGCGGCACCTACCGCGCACCGGCGACCGTGGTAACCTGACAGCACGGAGAGGAGGTTTATTGTGTCTGCGAGTACGATGAGAGTTGATGGCGAACCAGTCAGACCGGGAGCCGGGACACCCCGCCGCCAGTCCAGGGCGTCATAGCCCGCGACGCAGCTTGGAACCCGGTTCGCGGATACCATCAGGGCCAGCACTCAACATGCACGACTGCATCAACAGGCCGGACACAAGACTGCACCCAACCAACGCGCCAGAAACTCAATTCGCCACTTGCAATGCGGGAGCCGTCCACACAAGACGTACGGTCCGGGCGGCACCATTTCGCCGTAGCCATGTCCGCCCAATGCGCATGGAAATACATGCGGCACCCGGTCTCCTCAAACCTGGATGGACACCAATGAGCCGGATGAGCAACAAGATCGCGGTCGTGGTCGGCGGCCGCGGCATCGGCCATGCCATCGTTCGCCGATTTGCCGCCGAAGGTGCGTGCGTCTATGCCACCAGCCGTGAAACCATCTACGAAAATTCGACCGCGGACTACGACGGGGGCAGCATACGCGGCGTGCGGGCCGATGCTGGGAACCTTGCTGATCTTGGACAGGTCTTCGCGAGGGTCCGTACCGATGAGGGTCGGCTCGACAGCCTCGTGATCAACGCCGGTACGGGCGGGGTGGCCTCCCTCGGCGAGATCAACCAGGCTTACTTCGATCAGGTCTTCGGACTGAATGTGCGCGCAATGGTCTTCGCGGTGCAAGGAGCGATCGAACTCATGCGCGAAGGCGGTGCGATCGTGCTCGTCGGTTCCACCGCTGATACGTCGGGTGCCAGGGGCCACGGCGTCTACAGCGCCTCGAAGGCGGCGGTACGCTCGTTCGCGCGCACGTGGGCGAACGAGCTTGCCCCGAGAGGCATCCGTGTCAACGTCGTCAGCCCTGGCCCAACCGACACCGCGACTTTCCGGGCCACGCCTCAGGCCGTGCGCGACGCGCTGACAAGAACGATCCCGCTCGGCCGGATCGCGAGACCGGACGAGGTGGCCGCCGCGGCTCTCTTCCTGGCAAGCGACGAGAGCAGCTTCACCACCGGCTCCGAACTCTGCGTCGATGGCGGCGCGGCTCAAATCTGACGACAAGGCATCGTAACTACGTTGAGGTTCAACGGCCTCGCCGACGCCGGAGGCCAATTCCGTCATCGGACGAATCCCCGGATTGATGTGCCGTCCTGACGTTCGTGAGACTATGCTCCTGCGGAAGGTCGCCAGAATGTCTAAACCAAGTCGGCCAGCCTCTTACGTCGGCCGTTCCCGATCGCCGTGGGCGAAAGTGTTTGGTCCCGGTGACCTGCCGAAGCATCGGGAGCCCAGATGTTGAGAGGGGTCGCGATAAGGGCGGCGTAGGGATTGGTTCGCAGGAAATCCCTGCGTGGTAGCAAAGCGCACAGCCTTGGAAGAACCAAGTCCATCACTTTCCGCAATTCGGAAACATGTCTAGTCGTAGTGACAACGCAAAGCGGTTCCGGTCCAAAGCACGAGCAAGAAAGGAGGTCCACGGGGTAGATCGTACCTCCTGCACTCGTGCCTGCCGACGACGGACTGCCATAGGTTACATCTCATATGCGCCTCACAGCATAAGTCGGTTGGTAGCGAACAGGGTGACGGCGGGCGTTTCTGCGCACTAGTCCCTCTCCCTCGTGAGTTTCACTGCTGGCCAGGAATCGGCTTTTACGCTTGCGGTAAAGCATTGACCTGACCGGCTGGCTTCGGACCGGGCTGATTGAGAGGATCAGCCTGGTGCAGAGGAGTTGGGGATGAAGCGAGGACAGAGGCCGAGCGCGGACTGCCAATAAATGCATCGAGAACTTTGTTTCGCTCGAGCGGGTGGTAATCATACGCGGCGGACGTCCTGCTTCCGGCTCGGCAGGTGCTATGAGCCGATCCACGGTCCCGACAATCCAGAGATGGGTCACCTGCGCACCCTCTCAATATTCAAGGAATCGGTAAACGGACCGACGGTGGGCTAGCCGACGCTCTTGGTCACCTCGCGGCGCAATTCCGGTATGCGCGCCCAAGGCTCAGTGGTCCGGGCCATCACTTTGAGGCGCGACCCGACCGCCGTCTCACGCACTGCCAGGACCGCATCCCAGGCTGACGCGAAGGCCTTGACACAGGTTGGGTCAAAATAGCAGCCACTGTCGCCTTGGATACAGCCTAGCGCCTCCTCGACCGCCATGGCCGTCTTGTACGGTCGCACCATGGTCAGGGCGTCGAACACATCCGCCACGGCGACGATCCGGGCCGACAAAGGGATGGCCTCACCGGCCAAGCCGTGCGGGTAGCCGCTGCCGTCCCATTTCTCATGATAGGCCTCGGCAATCTCAGCGGCCAGGCAGATCAGCTCCGAACCGATGCCGCCCAGGATCCGCCTACCGATGATCTGGTGTGTGCGGATATCGTCGAACTCGGCTCATCGAGCCTCCCCTTCTTTAGCAGGATCCCATCGGGCACGGCGACCTTACCCACGTCGTGCAGGGGGGGCCGCGAGGTACAGGCGCTAGCAGTAATCCTCCGACAGCCCCATCGCCTCGGCGATGATCTGACTGTAGCGCGCGACACGCCAGGTATGGTCGCCGGTGTCGTTGTCCCGTTGCGGGAACAGGTAAAGTAATCTGTATCGGCACCAATTTTATCGATCACGTTAAAAAAAGAACGCTGAGGTACCAGCACACCCGACCTTCTTCGCATGCTTCGCGATCAGTCTGATCGGGCACGATGCGTCGATGCTGCGCCCCAAGGTTTCGCACGAACTCGACTACGAGGGAGAGTTGACCGTCATCATCGGCAAGGGTTGGCGCTACATCCCGGCGGAGAACGCACTCGATCACGTCGCGGGCTACACCATCGCGAACGATGGCACGGTGAGGAATTTCCAGTTCGATACCTCGCAATGGACGATGGGCAAGAACTTCGACGGTACCGGCGCCCTCGGCCCCTTTCTGGTGACGGCCGACGAGGTTGCGGCGGGAGATAAGGGCCTACTCCTCGAGACCCGCCTCAACAGTGAGGTCGTCCAGCGAGCGTCGACCAGCGAAATGATCTACAACGTGGCAACGTGCGTCTCTTTCGTCAGCCAAGGGATCACGCTCGAGCCCGGCGATGCCATCATGATGGGCACGCCGTCGGGCATCGGCTACAAACGGAACCCCCGTCTCTTCATGAGATCGGGTGACTTGGTCGAGGTCAAAATCGAGTGATTGGGCATGCTTTCCAATTCAATCATTGATGGATAATGTCGGATTTGGCCTTGGCGCCAAAACAAATTTCTTGATTTTATCAATCCTCAAGTCAGACCTCATAAAAAATAATCATTTTGCAACATCATGATAGAAGCTCTAGATTTTTCTGAAAATCGTGAATCGTATCGGACGCTAATATAAGGGGCAGCACTATGAAGATTGATGTGACCGGAAAGCTTGCCATCGTTTCGGGGTCGTCCGCAGGTATAGGACTTGGCTGCGCCATGGCTTTGGCAAAGGCGGGCGCGGATGTGGTCTTGGTCGCACGAAGTCGTGACGCCCTACACGCCGCCGAGATACAAGTCAGGGCGCTCGGCGGATCCGGCGAGGTTAGGACCGTCGAGGCCGACCTCTCGACGGAGGAGGGATGCGGGCGACTGACTAACGAGCAGCCTCGGTGCGATATTCTCGTAAATAATCTTGGAGTGTACGATCCGAAGTCGTTTTTGGAGACCCCGGACCAGGACTGGCAGCGCCTATTCGACATCAACGTGATGTGCGGTGTGAGGCTCTCGCGCGCCTACCTTCCCGCTATGATGTCGAGCGGTTGGGGACGCGTAATCTTCCTCAGCTCAGTGGATGGAGTCCTCGCGTCCATCGACAGCCTGCACTACGGGGTGACCAAGGCGGCAGTTCTCGCGCTATCCCATGGGCTGGCTAAGTTCGCGGGCACATCCGGCGTGACGGTGAACGCCGTACTCCCAGCGGTGACCAAAACAGAATGGGTAGCTGCGATGTTACAGGGTATGGCCGGTAAGGCGGGCAGGTCGGTCGATGATCTGACGCGGGACGCTATTGTGCAGCGCTACCCGACATCCATCGACAAACGCATCCATACCGTGGGCGAAGTCGCAAATCTCGTCGCATACCTGTGCTGCCCGCTCTCCTCGGCAACGACGGGAGCGACGTTCCGCGCCGATGGAGGCGTGATCGATACCATCCTATGACCCCCCCACTCAATCGCGTTCCGCTGCACAGCCAAGCTCAGTTGCCTCGATACGAGGGTCGCGTGCGCAATGTGCCCGTGCGCATGCCGATTATCTCCACAGGGGCCTGACCGGTTCGCGTCCCTACAACCGGGTGCTTCCGGTTATGGCCGTTGTAGCCACGTGCCCACTGCTTGCGGCCACTTACGCCCAACGCTCGGGCCCCATGATCTTGTCCGCCGCATGATCGATGGGCCGTGAGACCAACGCAAATAGTACTACAATTCTTAAGTAAAACCCGACTCAAATGTTGCCATATCAATGCATCGCAGAAAGCATAAGTCGCTTTGTACTTCAATTAGGTACTTGTTTGGACTCATAATTTCATGAATCCGCCTTGAGCGATCGTTAAATCAGTATTCATTCCTGCAATCGCATGGAACAATTATTATAAAATAAATAGATTTTCGATACTGCATTAATCGTATCACCGGATGCCAAATGTGCGTCGAATGGGCAGGTTCGGAATAAATGAGCGAATCAACCGAAGAAGGAACGCCGATCCGCAAACTTGCTGCATCGAATGCCCCCTGAAAACGAGCGCACGGTGCTGCGGGCGACGCACGATCTGATGCGCCGCCTTGGCCTTGCGACGGTATTCGGCAATCCTGGCTCGACCGAACAGAACTTTCTCGAGGATTGGCCCTCCGACTTCACGTATGTCCTTGGCCTGCAGGAAGCGAGCGTCCTGGGGATGGCTAATGGCTGGTCGCGCATCATGCGCCGCCCCGCGTTGGTGAGCCTGCACTCCGGTGCCGGCGTCGGGAATCCCATGGGTAATCTCCTCAATGCCTGGTACGATAAGGCTCCTCTGATCCTGCTTGCCGAGCAGCAAGTACGCGCGATGGCCGCGCTGGAACGATGCTCACAGACATAGACACGACGCTTCTGCCGCGACCATACGTCAAGTTCGCGCTTGAACCCTTTCGGGTCGAATGCGTGCCGGTCGGTCTCGCACATGCCTATGCCGCAGCCATGTAGCCCCCCAGCGGGCCAGTCTTCCTTTCCGTGCCGTTTGACGACTGGGACAAGCCGCAGGGCCGGCCGGTGCTCGCGAGATCCATACAGACCCAGCTCGCCGCCTCGTCCAAAGTCATGCAGCCCGTCGCCGATGTCATGACGGGCGCGAGCGCCCGTCATGGTGGTCGGCGGCGGCGTCAGCCGTTCGGCGGATGGTCCGACGCGATCGCACTGGCAGAGAGATTACGCTGCGCTGTCTACAGCGCGCCCTTTGACAGAGGTGGGTTCCCCGAAGACCACACGCTCTATCAAGGCACCCTGCGGCCATCGATTGCGGCCGTCCGCGAGACGCTCTCGCAGTATGATGCAATGCTCGTCGTTGGCGCGCCGGTGTTCCGCTACTGCCCCTACTCAGACGGCGAATGCGTGCCGAAGCATATGAGCGTCTTCCAGGTCGTTGACGATGTGACGGAGATCTCGCGAGCGCCCATTGGATCTGGCATCCTTGCCGATTCCGCCGAGGCGATGCGTGTCCTCGCTGCGCTCGTGCCGCCCACGGATCGCTCGCCACCGCCGCCCCGAGTTCATCCTCCCGCGCCAGAGCCGGCATCGGTCATAACCAACGAGGCGCTCGTACATACCCTTTCACTAGTGCACTGACTCAGACGGATAGTTCAGGAGATCGGCTGACGGCGGCGAGGATGTCGGTGGCGGGCTTGGTCCAGACGAAAGGCCTGGCGCAGCGGTTGTGCTCGGCGATGTAGCGTTTGATCGCCGCCTGCAGGTCGACGACGCCGGTGAAGGAACCGCGTCGCAACCGACGACGGGTCAGCGCTGAGAAGAAGTTCTCGACCGCGTTGAGCCACGAGGCCGAGGTCGGGGTGAAGTGGAAGGTCCAGCGTGGGTGGCGAGCCAGCCAGGCGCGCACCTTTGGATGCTTGTGAGTGGCGACATTGTCGAGGATCGCGTGGATCGCCTTGCCGGGCGGGACAGCGGCTTCGACAGCGTTGAGGAACCGGACGAACTCGCTGTTACGGTGGCGCTGCATGCAGCGGCCGAGCACGGTGCCCGCCAGGACGTCGAGGGCGGCAAACAGGTTCGTCGTGCCGTGACGGGTATAGTCGTGGGTCTGGGTGGCGGGATGGCCGGGGGCGAGCGGCCGGTCGGGGCGGGTCCGCTCCAGGCCCTGGATCTGGCTCTTCTCGTCGATGGACAGCACCACCGCGTGGGCGGGTGGGGTCATGTAGAGGTCGACGACATCCTCGACCTTGGCGGCGAAAGCGAGGTCGCGCGAGCGCTTGAACGTGCGCAGGCGGTGCGGTTGGAGGCGGTGAGCGTCCCAGATCCGCTGCACGGCGCGTAACGAGATCCCGACCGCACGGGCCACGGCACGGCCGGTCCAATGGGTGACCTTGCCCTGCGGCTCCGAGCAGGTCAGCGCCAGCACTTCGGCCACCGTCTCGGTCGAATGGGGCGGCGTGCCGGGCGGACGCGTCTTGTCGCGCAGCAGACACAACGCCGTCACCTCGCGCGTGAAGACCCTCGTGCCGATGCGTGACCCCCAGAGGCTGCACGCGCTCGTCGCCAACTCAGCGGCCATCGAGGCCGTCTGTTGCCAGATCGGCTCGACCGGTCTGTACACCGCCCGGATCGCGTCGGGGAAGGCCTTCAGCCCATCGACCACGGCCAGGAGCACGTCCTCGACGCCGCGGTTCCTCAGCTCGTTCATGACCCGCAACCAGCACTTGGCGCCCTCGTTCTGCTCCAGCCACAGGCCGAGGATCTCCTTCGATCCATCGGCGCGCACGCCGAGCGCGGTGTGGACGGCCTTGTTCCGGGGCCCCCCTCGTCGCGCACCTTGATCCGCAGGGCGTCGAAAAACACGATCGGGTAGACCGGCTCCAGCGGCCGGGCCTGCCAGGCGGCGACCTCCTCCAGAACCGCGTCGGTCACTGTGCTGACCAGGTCGGGCGAGACCTCGATGCCGTAGAGTTCGCGCAGGTGCCCGACGATCTCCCGGGTGCTCATGCCGCGGGCGTACATCGACACGATCTTGTCGTCGATCCGGTCTTACGCCCGCCCCTGAAAGTCCGGTCGCACCCAATGATGCTCGGGCGTTTGGCAGTCTCTGCAAGCGACATCCTCGACCGCGTTTCCGGTGACGGCCGCCCTGAACCAATCGAGGAACCGGATGCCGTTGGTTTTCCGGGTATAGAGACGATCCAGCGCATATGGACGCCCACGGTTATCTAAGGCGTTCAAGGCCGGGATCGCATCATAATACCCGCCGATGACTCCCTCGTCGCACCCCCAACTCGTATAAGTGCGGAAATTGCTAACGCGCGTGCGGATGTAAGTATGGGCCTGATCGAGCAGCGACGGGATATCAGGGTTCTTCTCACCCATCAAGCGCAAGAACATCGCTTGCACTGCGTCGTGACGCTCGTTGTATTGGTGGAAAGTGATGGTGGGGTGCATCTCGGCGGCACGAATATATAGGTCTTCGATCGTCAGGCCATCGATCGGGAGGCCCTGGAAGCCTTCGACGCGCCTCAGGACGTTTTCCGTGCCCCACGCCTTGAACAGGGGCGCGAGCTTTTCGCACAGGTGGTAAGCCCCTCCGCCATCAGCGAAGTGTGTGACCCTCGCATCCGGATACTGCCGCGCGACGATATGTGTGTAGAGGGGGGAGGCAAGAGCGCCGGCGCTCCAGCCCGAGACCACAACGGCGTCCGGCCGCGGGTAGGCCCCGAACATCCAGCGCAGTGCGAGCATGGCGTTGTCGAAGCCTTTGTGCAGGATCGTCAGTGTCCCCTCAGGGTGGCCGCTCATCGACGGCACGTCATAGCTGGTCGCTGCATCGCCCAGGAAGACGTCGCCGTTCGCCGTGGGGAGATAGACGAGGGTGTAGTCGGCGAGCGGGTTCTCTGGGTGATCCGTATCGAAGATCCCTCCCAAGCCGGTGGGATCAAGTTCAAGGTCTGCGAATGGGCGGTAGTACGGGCGGCCGTGCAGGGCACAGTTCTCGCCGTTCCAGCACGCCCCACCACCGGAGAGGATGACGGCGAGCTTGTTTGGGTCGCCGGCTTTCACCCAGAACGAATACGGTGTGCCCTGGGAGCACCCCGGCGCTGCCGCCGGCAAGACGTTCCGCCAGCGTCGTTCATCAATGTCTGTCATGTAATTGACCTTGGATGCTTCTTATCGACGGGTAGATTGGCGCAGATGGTGGGCATGCGCCAAGCGCACATATGGCAATGTATGATTGCACCGAACGCTCGACGTTGGCGGCTCGGCCGGGTAGGGTCATGGCGTGCCGTCGATTGATCTCAACCTTCTGGTCGCTCTAGAGGCCTTGCTCGCGGAAGGCAGCGTGACGGGCGCCGCTCAGCGCATGGGCCTCAGCCCATCGGCGATGAGCCGCACGCTGACGCGCCTGCGCGCGGCTACCGGCGACCCGTTGCTCGTTCAGGCTGGCCGCTCTCTGGTGGCGACGCCCCATGCAGAAGGGCTGCACGACCGTGTCCGCGAGGTCGCCCGGGAAGCCCGGGCGGTCCTCAGCCCAAACCTTGCCGCGATGGACCCGGCCAGCTTGGACAGGACGTTCACGATCCGCACCAATGAGGGCTTTGCAACGCTGTTCGCGGCAACCCTCGTCGCGGCCGTAACGGCGGCCGCTTCGAAGGTGCACCTGCGGTTCCTGCCTAAGCCCGACAAAGACGCCGGTCCTTTGAGGGACGGGCGGATCGATCTCGACATCGGCGTAGTCGGTGCCTCAGCGCCCGAGGTCCGCAGCCGACTGATCTTCCGGGACCGGTTCGTAGGCGCGGTACGCACGGGCCACCCGTTGCTGACGGGACCGGTGACGCCGGTGCGCTACGCCGCCTGTCTGCATGTCGTCAGTTCGCGGAAAGGGGCGTCTGTCGGCCCCGTTGACGATGCGCTGCGGCGGCTGGACCTCAAGCGGCGCATCGTCGTCACGGTGCCCGGCTTTCCCGATGCCCTCGCTATCGCCCGACGCTCCGACCTGATCGCCCTCGTCCCGCGTTCCTGCTTCGCCAGCGCGGACCCGCTGACAGAGGGGCTCACCCCTTTCGAGCTTCCGGTTGCGTCGCCCGGGCTTGAGGTCGCGGCCATGTGGCATCCGCGCCTCGACAACGACCCGGCGCACCGCTGGCTGCGTGAGACGGTCATCGCCGCGTGTCGGCGGGCGCAGCCAACGTAGAACCCGGGAACGATGAGTGCAGGTGTGTCCGCTATCGGCGAGACAGTCGCCGCGAACGTAAACCCCATCGTCGGGGCATTCATCTTCTACAAGAGGACCGTCCTGGAGCAAATGTGCTGAATTTCAGCTCTGAGTTGGGAGCAGGCGAAAGGGCAATGTCCCCTTCGTCGAGGCTGCGGTCCGAAGCGACACGACGGAAATCCACCCAATCCGGTTGGTAACTTCCTCCCGGGCCAGACCCGGATTGGCGGGTTCGGTCAGGTTAGTTTTGTTGAGCGCGGCGAGGACGGTGCCGCGAATGCACCAGTATGTCACGGAACATCACGATGCCGATCTTATAATATTTTAAGGCGCAGGGGCTGACGATGCGTGTCGCCGAGGGACGCTGCGTTCTGAACTGACCGGTATTTTGGACCGGACCAGTTGCGAGGCTACTGCATGGTCGCACCCATGGGTAGCCGGAAGGTGTGGATCGGCGGTGAAGCGGGACCCTCGACCAAAGTGAATGCAGATCGTTGTTATTACTAGCGAAATCGAAGGGGGCTCGGGGTCCCGGTCGGCGCTGATCGGGACCCCACCTCTAGATAAAAAACGTTTGTTTGTTGAGGACGTTACCGTCCTTTAGAATGCGGTCCCGGTTCGGCGATTATCTACAGACTTGCCATTGTCGCCGTTGTAGATCCTGCCGATGTAGCGGCCGTCCGAATCCGACGCCAGGCCGAGGATCATCTGGTGGCCGAGCAGCGGACGGGCCTGCCGGCGCGGATCCGGGTTGGCCTTATCGAGCGGTCCTTGGGCCTTGTCGTCCTTCGGATTGCGCCAGACGACGTAGCCGCACAGATGCGCGTGGTCCGATCCGCAGAGCTCGGTCCGCACCCGGGCGCGCCCGTCCTCGGTGAGCCAGGTGCCCGTGGGATCGGCCGCGGCGGCCGGCCCGGACTCCAGCGCGGCTGCGCCGATGACGGCGACCGTGACGAGGCGGGCGAGGATCTGGGGCATGCGAGGTCCTTCTCCGCGTGGGTGCGCATGAGGCGGGGGTTGAGGCTGTGCCGAGGCCAACGGCTCGGCGGCGGCGCTCACGCGAGCGTGGTGATCCGCGGCCCGGCGCGGGCAGCGCGCGGCAGGAGGCCGTCGAGCCCGGTTTCCAGCAGGGCGTGGAGCTGGGTCACCGCGGGGCCCGGGTCGTAATCGGGCAGGATCGCGCGGCCGACCACGATCCCCTTCATCAGTGGGGCGACGAGGGCGTAGAGCCGGTCCGGATCGCAATCCGGGCTGATGGCCAGCGCCGAGAAGGTCGCGACGAACCAGTCTCGCGTTTCGGCTTCCGTCCGCGCGGTCAGCGCGGCGATGGCCGGGTTGCGGGTCGCCTCCGACCAGATCTCCAGGCGCAGCACCGCGGCTTCGCGGGTGATCGACACGAAGTAGCGCGCGATGATGTCCAGGAGCGCTCCGCGGCGATCGCCGCTGCGCTCCATCTCCTCGACGAGCTGCGCTCCGCGCTCCCGCTCGCGCTCCACCAGCCCGACGACCAGGGCCTCCTTGGACTCGAAATAGCGGTAGAAATTGCCCGGGCTCATCGCGGCCTCGCGGGCGAGGTCCTGCATGGTGGCGCGGTGGAAGCCGTTGCGCACGAAGCAAGCCTCGGCGGCGTCGAGGATATGCTCGCGCCGCGCGGCTTGACCGCCGCGCGCCTCGGTGCTCGCCGGCACGCTCACGGGGCGCGCTGCGCGATCGCGGCGACGCGGCTCTGGTCCTTCGCGGGACCGGCGACCGCGCAAGACTG
This sequence comes from Methylobacterium sp. J-077, assembly GCF_022829365.1. Classification (GTDB taxonomy): domain Bacteria; phylum Pseudomonadota; class Alphaproteobacteria; order Rhizobiales; family Beijerinckiaceae; genus Methylobacterium. The sequence goes on from NZ_JAKSYJ010000167.1 coordinate 42,668, forward strand.
GACGGTCTGGCTCAGATCCGCACAGAGACGCGCCTGCCAGCCCTTCGGGCCCGCCCCGGTCCAGCTGATCAGCGCCATCCAGGCGAGGACCAGAACGGCGGCGAAGGTGAGGTTCGCAGGGGTGCAGAAAGCCCGGATCGTCGTGAGGATCCGCGTCGGACCCGTTCCGGACGGATCGAAACTATCCCGATCGAGATCGGACCAGCTGCCTTCGAGCGACAGAGCCATGGCTCACTCCTGCTTGCCTTCCCGTCATAATGAACGTTCATTCACGTGTCAATGAACGTTCGTTCTCGTGGATGAAGGAAGCACAGGCCGAGAGCCGGTATGGTTTCCGGATGATTGCATCGCCGCCGTCCCGTCATTGCGAGCGTAGCGAAGCAAGCCGGCGTGGCGCCACGCTTGATCGTGTCGCGCCACCCTGAGTCACGTCGCTTCGCTTGTGATGACGGCGGGGTGAAGCTGGCCGAAGCGACCAATCAGAACCCATGTGAGGGCTCGCGCGATGCGAGATTGCTGCGCGGACGATGCCGACTTTGTGTCGAAGGGCGGCCTGCCGCCACCCGCAGGCGCGGGACCATTCGGCCGAACCGAAAAGAAATCGTTCCGCCGGGGCCGAGGGCTCTGCCTCGACCCCGAAATCGCGTCGGCTCAGGCGTGCCCGGCCGGCTTGAGGGCGCCGGTCCGGTCGTGGAAATCCGGGCCGTTCACCGTGCGGGCGACATGGCCGGCCCGGATCAAGTAGTCGCCGAAATGCTCGCCCGGGTTCCGGCCCTTGGCGAAATCGGCGAAGAGCGGGTCCAGGGTGTCGCGGATGTCGGACGCCGCGACATCCTCCTTGTAGAGCTTGCTCAGGCGCGAACCATCGAAGGCCGCACCGAGATAGAGGTGGTAGCGCTCGGGTCCGCGGCCGACGAGGCCGATCTCGGCGATGAACGGGCGGGCGCAGCCGTTCGGGCAGCCGGTGGAGCGGATCGTGATCTCCTCCTCGGCGAGCCCGTGGGTGGCCAGGCTCTCCTCCAGCTCGGTCATCAAGTCCGGCAGGTAGCGCTCGCTCTCGGCGAGCGCCAGGCCGCAGGTCGGTAGCGCCACGCAGGCGATGGAGTTGCGCCGCAGCGCGCCCGCGCCCTTGGTGATGCCGTACTGGTCGACCAGGGCCTCGATCGCGGCGCGCTTCTCCGCCGGCACGTTGGCGACGATCACGTTCTGGTTGGCGGTGAGGCGGAAATCGCCCTCGTGGACCTGCGCGATCTTGCGCAGGCCCGTGAGGAATTGCGGGCCGTCCTCGTAATCCTTGATCCGGCCGGACGGGACGTAGAGCGTCAGGTGGTGGCGGCCGTCATCGCCCTCGGTCCAGCCGAAGCGGTCGCCGTTGTTGGTGAAGGTGAAGGGCTTCGGCTCGCCGAGCGTCTTGCCGATCCGCGCCTCCACCTCGGCCCGGAACGCTGCCAGGCCGTAGCGCTCGATCGTGTACTTGAGCCGGGCGTTCTTGCGGTTCTTGCGGTTGCCCCAGTCGCGCTGGACGGTCATCACCGCCTCGGCGACCTTGATGGCGTCCTCGGGGGCCACGAAGCCCATCACGTCGGCCGTGCGCGGGAAGGTCTCGGGCTCGCCATGGGTCATGCCCATGCCGCCGCCCACCGTGACGTTCCAGCCGGTGACCTGGTTCGTCTTGTCCAGGATGGCGATGAAGCCGAGATCGTGGGCGAAGATGTCGACCTCGTTCGAGGGCGGCACCGCCACGACGATCTTGAACTTCCGCGGCAGGTAGGTGCGGCCGTAGACCGGTTCGACCTCCTCCTCCTCGCCGCCGACCACGCGTTCGCCGTCGAGCCAGATCTCGCGCCAGGCGCTGGTCTTCGGCAGCAGGCTGTCCGAGATGTCCTTGGCGAGGGTGTGGGCGGCCTTGTGAGCGCCGACTTGGGCGGGGTTGGTCGCCGCCATGACGTTGCGGTTCACGTCGCCGCAGGCCGCGATCGTGTCGAGCAGGGCCGCGTCGATGGCCGACATCGTGCGCTTGAGGTTCGACTTGATCACGCCGTGGTACTGGAAGGTCTGGCGCGTGGTCGCCCGCAGGGCGCTGCCCGCATAGGTGACCGCGATGTCGTCCAGCGCCAGCCACTGCTGCGGGCTGATCACGCCGCCGGCGATGCGCAGGCGGATCATGAAGCTGTAGGCCTTGTCGAGCTTCTTCTTGGTCCGCTCCGGGCGCAGGTCGCGGTCGTCCTGCATGTACATCCCGTGGAACTTCACGAGCTGCCCGTCATCCTCGGAGATCGCCCCGGTGGCGTGCTTCAGCAGGCCGTCGGCGAGGCCGCCGCGAAGATAGCCGCTGGCGATCTTGATGTGCTCGTTCGCGGCGAGCTGGGCGGCGCGGGCCGCCTCGGCATCGGTGATCGGCCGGTCCTTGGGCGGCGTCTCGTAGACGCGGGGAGCCGGGGTCGGAGCCAGGGCCGGGGCGTCGTCGCGGGGGCTGTGGTCGTCCATGGGATCACTTCCAAAGTCTTGAATGCGTCCCCGCCCCTATCCGAGCGGGATCGTCACAAATCCTGGATTCAAAAGGTCCGGGACCTTTTGCGGGTGCAGGGCGGAGCCCTGTTGTCGGGCTCCGCCCTGACGGCCCGCCAAAGGGCGACACGCCCTTTGGAAACCCGGATTGGCCCGTGTTCAGCCATTGCGCTCTAGTAGACGTCCTGCTGGTAGCGGTGGCTGCGCTCCAGGGCCGCAACCTGCGCCTCGGCGTCGGCCGGGCTCAGGGATCTGGCGATCTCGTAGGCCCGTACCACCGCGGCGCGCACGTCCTTGGCCATGTTCTTGGCATCGCCGCAGACATAGAAATGGGCGCCGCCCTCCAGCCAGGAGACCAGCTCCTGCGCGTTGTGGGTGATGCGGTTCTGCACGTAGATCTTCTCCGGCTGGTCGCGGGAGAAGGCCACGTCGATCTTGGTCAGCGACCCGTCCTCCAGGGCCTCCTGCCATTCGAGCTGGTACAGGAAGTCGTGCAGGAAGTGCCGATCGCCGAAGAACAGCCAGGAGCGTCCGGGCGCCTCGATGGCGCGGCGCTCCTGCACGAAGGCGCGGAACGGCGCGACGCCGGTGCCGGGGCCGACCATGATGATGTCGGTGGCCGGATCCTGCGGCAGGCGGAAATGCCGGTTCGGCTTCAGCCGCACCCGCAGCTTGGCGCCGTCGCGGATCCGGTCTGCGACGTGGACCGAGGCGACGCCCGAGCGGGCGCGCCCATGGGTCTCGTAGCGCACCGCCACGATGGCGAGGTGGACCTCGTCGCCCACTTCCTTGCGCGAGGACGCGATCGAGTAGGCCCGGGGCGGCAGCGGCCGGGTGATGGTGGTGAGGTGGTCGGCGGTCAGCGTGGCCGGGAAGGTCGCGAGCAGATCGATCAGGTGCCGCCCCTCGATCCAGGCCCGGGCCTCGCCGCCGTCGATCAGCTTCTGCGCGTCGGCGTGGCCGGTCGCCTTGACGAAGCGCTCGATCGTGGCGGTCGACAGGGTGGTGATGTCGCGCTCGGCGAGCAGCGCCTTGCGCAGGGCCTCGTCGCCCGACAGGCCCGCGGCGGTCAGGATCTCGTCCACGAGCTGCGGGTCGTTCTCGGGGAAGATCTCCAGCGAGTCGCCGGGCTCGTAGGCGGGCGCCCCGTCCTCGAAGGCCAGCGCCAGGTGGATCGTCTCCTTGTCCGAGCGCGAGGAGTTGAGATTCACGTGCTCGACGACCTCGACCACCAGCGGCTCGCGGCTCGGCTCGGCATCGTCGTCCTCGCCCGGGGCGGCGCGGGCGAAATCAACCGCCACGACGTTGTCGGGCGTCTCGGCCGGGGCGAGGGCCTTGAGGGTGTTCTTGATCCAGTCTGCGGCCGGCTTCTCGAAATCGAGGTCGAGGTCGGCGCGCTCGGCGGCGCGCTTGCCGCCCAGGGCCTCGAAGCGCGCGTCGAGCGCCTTACCGATGGCGCAGAACTCGACGTAGGACGTGTCGCCCAGCGCCAGGACGGCGAAGTCCACGCCGTCGATGCGCGGGGCGCCCTCCCCCATCAACTCGCCATAGGCCCGCACGGCCCGGGCCGGCGGCTCGCCCTCGCCCCAGGTCGCCGCGATGGCGATGAGCTTGCCGGCCTTGGGCAGGCTCGCCACGTCGAGATCGGAGAAATCCACGACCTTCGGCTTGAACCCCTGCTTGCGCGCCAGCTTGGCGACGTTGCCGGCCAGCGCCTCGGAATTCCCCGACTCGCTGGCGTAGACGATCGTCAGCGGCTCAGCCGCCTTGGGCAGCGCGGCAGGGGCCGCCGCCGGCTGGCCGCCGGCGGCATCGAGGCCCGCCAGAAAGCCGGCCAGCCACGCGCGCTGCACGGGGGTCGCGCTGCCGAGAACGGCATCGAGGCTGGCGCGCTCGCCGTCGCCGAACGGGGCGGTGCGCGGAAGGAGATTCTGGCGTGCCATCAGGGGACCATGTCGTGGCCTACGGGGCCTGTGTCAATCGAAAACGTTCTTTTTGCAGAACGCGCCTCAACTAGGATATTGCTTTCGCTGCGCCGCAGAAAAATAGAAGATCATTCTCCGACAACGGCCAGAACCGGGCCGGTCCCGGGCAGATGGCGCCCGGTTTTCGGCGGTGCCGGCAGCGGCAGGGCAGTGGTCGACTTCACCTTCTCCATGGCGAATCGCGAGGTGACGTTCTTCAACGGCAGCACCGCGATAAGCTGCTTATAGAAACTGTCATAGGCTTGCATGTCGGCCACGACGACGCGCAGCATGTAATCCACATCCCCCGCCATCCGGTAGAATTCCAGTACCTCCGGCATGGCCGAAATGGTCGCGGCGAAGCGCTGCAGCCATTCCTGGGAGTGGTCGGCAGTCTCGATGGAGACAAACACAGTGAGCCCGAGGCCGAGCTTGACCGGGTCGAGCACCGCCACCCGCCGGTCGATCACCCCGTCCGCCTCCAGCTTCTGGATGCGCTTCCAGCATGGGGTCTGAGACAGGCCGACGCGCTCACCGATCGCCGCGATGGAGAGGGTCGCGTCCGCCTGCAGCAGGGCCAGAATCTTCAGATCGATGGCGTCCAAAGTCGTCTCCGTGGGATCCTTCCACGCTGGGCCGCGCGCGGGGAGTTTAGGCGTTTCACAGGGCCGCCGAGAAGAATCTTTTATCGTGAGGGGTATCGGGTACGGCGGGATCGGGTGCGCCACCGCACGTTAGGCCCCCCGGATATGCCCGACAAGCAACCCCGGGCGCCTTGACTTCGTTCGGTATAGCGAACATTTCGGCCCTTCGACAACAGGGTGCGGCACCGTCCGCATCCTTTCCCACGATCCAACCGCAGGACATGTCGCGATGACCCGTCCGGACCGAACGATGGCCGACTCCCTCGCGGACCGGCTGTCCGGGCTCGACCTGCCAGGCCGGCTCCACCTGATCGCCGCCGAGATCCCCGGCCGCCTCGTGTTCACCACGAGCCTCGGCGTCGAGGATCAGGCGCTGACCCATGGGCTGGCGATGGCCGGGCTGGCCAAGGGCCGCGTCGAGATCGTCACCCTCGATACCGGCCGGCTGTTCCCGGAGGCCTACGATACCTGGTCCGAGACCGAATCCGCCTACGGAATCCGGATCGGCGCCTACGCGCCCGAGCGCGTGGCCGTCGAGGCGTTCGTACGCGCGGAGGGCATCAACGGCTTCCGGCGCTCGGTGGCGGCCCGGCAGGCCTGCTGCGGGTTCCGCAAGGTCGAGCCGCTCGGCCGGGCCCTCGACGGGGCGAGCGGCTGGCTCACCGGTCTGCGCGCCGGCCAATCGGCCAACCGCGCCGAGACGCCGCTCGCCGCGTTCGACGCCGAGCGCGGCCTGATCAAGCTCAACCCCCTGGCCGACTGGACCCGGGCGCAGGTCGACAGCTTCGTGCGCGAGAATTTCATCCCCTACAACGTGCTGCACGATCGCGGCTTTCCGTCGATCGGCTGCGCCCCCTGCACCCGCGCCGTGAAGCTCGGCGAGCCGGAGCGCGCCGGCCGCTGGTGGTGGGAGCAGGAAGACAAGAAGGAGTGCGGCCTGCATGTCGGCCAGCCCTCCGCGTCGGTCCAGCCGGGCCAGGAGCCCGCAATCTTCGAAAGCAATCCAGACGTGAAGACCCGCCAGCCGGAATTCGCCCGATGAGCGCCGCCCTCGCCGCCGCCGTGTCGCCGCACGCTCCCGCCGCCGACCGCCTCAGCCACCTCAAGCGGCTGGAGGCGGAGAGCATCCACATCTTCCGGGAGACGGTCGCCGAGGCCGAGAACCCGGTGATGCTCTACTCGATCGGCAAGGATTCCTCGGTGCTGCTGCACCTGGCCCTGAAGGCCTTCGCGCCCGGCACCCTGCCGTTCCCGCTGCTCCACGTCGACACCACGTGGAAGTTCCGGGAGATGATCGCCTTCCGCGACGCTCGGGTGAAGGAACTCGGCCTCGACCTCTTGGTCCACACCAACCCGGACGGGCTCGCCCGCGGCATCGGGCCGGTGAGCCACGGCTCGGAAGTCCATACCGACGTGATGAAGACCCAGGCCCTGCGCCAGGCGCTGGACAAGTACAAGTTCGACGCGGCCTTCGGCGGTGCCCGCCGGGACGAAGAGGCGAGCCGCGCCAAGGAGCGGATCATCTCGCTCCGCACCGCGCAGCACCGCTGGGATCCCAAGCGCCAGCGCGCGGAGCCCTGGCACCTCTACAACCTCAAGAAGAAGCGCGGCGAATCCCTGCGGGTGTTCCCGCTTTCGAATTGGACCGAGCTCGATATCTGGCTCTACATCGAGCAGGAAAAGATCCCGATCGTGCCGCTCTACTTCGCGGCCGAGCGCCCGGTGGTCGAGCGGGACGGCCAGCTGATCATGGTCGACGACGACCGGCTGCCCCTGGAGCCCGGCGAGGTTCCGCAGCAGCGCCTCGTCCGGTTCCGGACGCTCGGCTGCTACCCGCTCACCGGCGCCGTGGAGAGCGACGCGGCGACGCTGCCCGAGATCGTCGGCGAGACGCTGGCGGCGCGCACCTCGGAGCGCCAGGGCCGGGTGATCGACAAGGACGGCGCGGGCGCCATGGAGCGCAAGAAGCAGGAGGGGTATTTCTGATGACGGTGCACCAGGCTCCCACCGCGTTCGGTGACCGTGCCGCCACCTACCAGGCGTTCCTGGCCGCGCACCAGAACAAGGCCGTGCTGCGCTTCATCGCCTGCGGCTCCGTGGATGACGGCAAGTCGACCCTGATCGGACGGCTCCTGCACGACACCAAGCAGATCTTCGACGACCAGATCTCGGCGCTCCAGCGCGACTCGCGCAAGCACGGCACGCAGGGCGCGGAGATGGACCTCGCGCTGCTGGTGGACGGCCTCCAGGCCGAGCGCGAGCAGGGCATCACCATCGACGTCGCCTACCGGTTCTTCTCCACCGACAAGCGCTCGTTCATCGTCGCCGACACACCCGGCCACGAGCAGTACACCCGCAACATGGCCACCGGCGCCTCGACGGCCGACGTGGCGGTGATCCTGGTGGATGCCCGCCAGGGCCTGATCCGCCAGACCCGGCGCCACGCCTTGCTGGTCTCGATGTTGGGCATCCGCCGGGTGGTGCTGGCGGTGAACAAGATGGACCTGGTCGGCTGGTCGCAGGACACGTTCGACGCGATCCGCGCGGGATTCACCGAGTTCGCCCGCGATCTGAACTTCGCCGAGGTCAAGGCGATCCCGCTCTCGGCCAAGAACGGCGACAACGTCGTGGAGCCCGGCATCGCCGCCCCCTGGTACACGGGCGGCACCCTGCTCGACCATCTGGAGACCATGCCGGTGCACGCGGAGGCGCTCAACGCCCCGTTCCGCATGGCGATTCAGTGGGTCAACCGGCCGAATTCCGAGTTCCGCGGCTATAGCGGGCGGATCGCCAGCGGCCGGGTCCGCCCCGGCGACGCGATCACCATCCAGCCCTCCGGCCGGACATCGACGGTGGCGCGGATCTACACCGCCGACGGCGACCTCGATGAGGCCGGCGAGGACGAATCGGTGACGCTGGTGCTGGCCGATCAGATCGACGCCTCCCGCGGGCAGGTGATCGCGGCCTCCGGCGCTCCGCTGCGCATTGCCGAGGCCTTCGAGGCCCGCCTGTTCTGGGCCGCCGAGACCGAGCTGGCGCCGGGGGCGAGCCTGCTCGCCAAGATCGGCACCGCCACGGTCAACGCCACCGTGGAGCGGATCGTCTCGCGGATCGATCCCGAGACTGGCAGGCCCGGCCCGGCCGAGCGCCTCGCCGCCAACGACATCGCGGACGTGGCCCTGCGCCTCGACCGTCCGGTGGCGGTGGATGCCTACGCGGATAACCGGGAGACCGGCAGCCTGATCCTGATCGACCGCGAGACCACCGACACGGCGGCCCTCGGCCTGGTCCTGGCCCCGAAGGGCGAAGCCGCCCCGGCGGCCTCCGCCACACCGCCCGACGAGAAGGCCCCCGGCCTGCTCGGTCGCCTCGGCCGCCTGCTCGGGCGCTGAAGGGCTTAAAGTCTTGGATCCACAAGGTCCAAGACCTTGTGCGGGTCCAGGGCGGAGCCCTGGGGGCGGGCGAAGCCCAGCTGCATTGGGGCTCCGCCCCGATACCCCGCCAAAGGGCTGAGCCCTTTAGGAATCCCCTTAGGCCGCTTCCGAAACGGCGCCGAGGCCCCAGGCCTGCGCCAGCTGCGTGTAGGATTCCTGCCGCGCCGCCTGGTCGGGGATCGCCGTGACGATCATCAGCTCGTCGGCCTGCGTCCGCGCGACGAGATCCGTGAGCGTCGCCCGCAGGGTCTCCGGCCCACCCACATGCAGCTTGTCGCGGCCGCGCTCGATCTGGGCGCGCTCGGAATCCGAGTACGGGTAGGCCAGCGCTTCCTCCAAGCTCGGCAGCGGCCGGTACTCGCCGCGCTCCCGACGCAGGGTCGAGAGCCGCGCACTCGCGGCCAGCCGCTCGGCCTCAGCATCGGTGGCGGCACAGATCGCCGCCACGGCCAGGATGGCGTGGGGCCGCTCGCCGAGCCGCGTTGGCCGGAACAGACGGCGATAGGCCAGCATCGGCGCCTCGGCCGGCATCCCGGAGAAGTGCTGCGCGAAGCCGAAGCCGCAGCCGATCTCGCCCGCGAGCTGGGCGCTGTAATCGGACGAGCCGAGGAGGAAGATCGGCGGCAGCGGCACCCCGGCGGGGCTCGCCTGGATCCTGCCGAACGGATGCCCCTCCGGGAAGCCGCCGTCCCAGAACAGCAACTCCTGCAGGCGGTCCAAAAAGTCGTCGTTACCGCCCTCGCCGGGGGCCTCCCGCCGACGCAGGGCCCGGGCGGTGAGCCCGTCGGTGCCGGGCGCGCGCCCGAGGCCGAGATCGATGCGGCCCGGGAACAGGGCCTCCAGCACCCGGAAGCGCTCGGCCACCGCCAGCGGCGCGTGGTTCGGCAGCATGATCCCGCCCGAGCCGACGCGGATCGTTCGGGTCGCGGCGGCGATCTGGCCGATCATGATCTCGGGGGCCGGGCTCGCCACGTTGGGCAGGGCGTGGTGCTCGGCCAGCCAGTAGCGCCGGTAGCCGAGGCCGTCGACGTGGCGCGCCAGCGCCAGCGTGTCGTGCAGCGCCTGCGCCGGGGTCGAATCGGCGCTGACGAAGGAGAGGTCGAGGACGGAGAGCGGTATCATCAATAGGAGATAGGGGTGCGGGCCGGCCGGTGCGAGGGCTGGGCGTAGGGTTGAAGAGACCCTGCCGCACACAGCGCGGGTCGACCTCAGTTCGTGCCGCCCGCTTGATCCCGATCCGGGAACAGAGCCTCGAAGTTCCGCCCCCCCGTAGAAGACGTTGACGATCTGCACCTGATCATCGTCGACCCGATAGGCGATCACCGCCGAACGTTCGAACGATACCGTCCGCAACCCGGGCTCCAAATCATCGCGCGGGCGGCCGCCGTGGGGCGCGTCGCCGATGCGCTCACAGCGGCTGACGAGCCGATCCAGAAACCGGTCGGCGACGTCCGGATCGCGGCTGGCCTCGTAGACCCAACGGTAGATCTGCAGCAGATCGAACTCGGCTTCCGTACGGAAGACGACCTCAAGGCGTCGCATTCCGATGAGCCTTCACGGTCTCGGCATGAAGGGCTTTGAGGTGGGCTCGGACCCCCTCGACACTCAGCGGCGGGCTAGGGTCGTCCAGAGACCGGCGGATGCGGGCGCGGATCGCGTCGAGGCGCTCGGCATCCTCCCGGCGCCGGCTCTGCCAAGCCCGCACCGCATCCTCCAGGGCGTCTCCGACCGAGGCGTATTCGCCGGCCTCGACGCGCTCGCGCAGGGCGCGGACCGTCTCGGGGGGCAGCGTGACGCTGATCGTCTCGGCCGGTGGCATGAATCGCCCTCTTCAGATCGGCACGATCTTAGCATGAGATCGGGCTGGCCGCGCAGCCTTGTCCGCACCGCACCGTCGGCCTAGGGTCCCGGCCGCAGCGCGGGCGCCCGAGGTCGCCTCGCTCTCACGGAGATCGACACATCATGGCTCTCCTCGCCGACGTCCTCTCGCGGGTGAAGCCGTCCGCGACCATCGTGATGACCCAGAAGGCCCGGGACTTGAAGGCGTCCGGCGTCGACGTCATCAGCCTGTCGGTGGGCGAGCCGGATTTCGACACGCCGGACCACATCAAGCAGGCCGCGATCGAGGCGATCCACCGGAACGAGACGCGCTACCCGCCGGTCTCCGGCATCGCGCCCCTGCGCGAGGCGATCGTGCGCAAGTTCAAGCGCGAGAACGGGCTCGACTACAAGGTCGCGCAGACCATCGTGGGCACCGGCGGCAAGCAGGTGCTGTACAACGCCTTCCTGGCGACCCTGAACCCCGGCGACGAGGTGGTGATCCCCCGCCCCTACTGGGTGTCCTACCCCGAGATGGTCGGGCTGTGCGGCGGCACGCCGGTCTTCGCCGACACCGACATGGCGCACGGCTTCAAGCTCCAGCCGGAAGAACTCGACCGGGTGCTGACGCCCAAGACCAAGTGGATCGTCCTGAACTCGCCCTCGAACCCGTCCGGGGCCGCCTACACGCGCGACGAGATGAAGGCGCTCACCGACGTGCTGCTGCGCTATCCCGACGTGCACATCCTCACCGACGACATCTACGAGCACCTGACCTACGGCGACTTCGCCTTCGTCACCCCGGCCCAGGTCGAGCCCCGACTGGCCGAGCGGACGCTGACCATGAACGGCGTCTCCAAGGGCTACGCCATGACCGGCTGGCGGATCGGCTACGCGGCCGGGCCGGAGAAGCTGATCAAGGCGATGGACTTCGTCCAGGGCCAGCAGACCTCCGGGGCGAGCACCATCGCGCAATGGGCCGCGGTGGCCGCCCTCGACGGGCCGCAGGACCATCTGGCGACGTTCCGGACGGCGTTCCAGGGCCGGCGAGACCTGGTCGTGTCGATGCTCAACCAGACCAACGGCCTGACCTGCCCGACGCCGGAGGGCGCCTTCTACGTCTACCCATCCTGCGCGGCGCTGATCGGCAAGAAGACGGAAGCCGGCAAGACGATCGAGACCGACGAGGATTTCGTCACGGAGCTGCTCCAGGCCGAGGGCGTGGCCGCCGTGCACGGCTCGGCCTTCGGGCTGGGCCCGAACCTGCGCATCTCCTACGCGACCTCGAACGCCGTGCTGGAGGAAGCCTGCCGGCGCATCCAGCGGTTCTGCGGCTCGCTGCGGTAAGGCTCAGAGCGCCGGCCGCGCCGGGCTCAAGCCACCGGATCGCTCCTGGGGTTGGGGAGCGATCTGCCGGCCTGTAAGGTTCGCGTAGGACGTTGGTGCCACGCAGCCGCGTCAGAAACCGGCGTCGCGGGCCGGGATCGCCACGGGCTCGGATTCGAGATCGATATCGCGGAAGGGCGATGCCTGTAGCGCATCGATCAGCGACTGGCCCGTCAACGGTCCGGTCAGCCGACGGAACTCCACGGCCGAAATGATCACCACGGCTTCCTGGCCGGGCCCGATCACGCACTGCGGACCCGCGGTGCAGGCGCGTTGGACCACCTCGCCGAAACGGGCCTTCGCGTCCTGAAAGCACCACGCTCCGGACTGGCTGGAGGGTTGGACTGCGCCGGTGGTCATGCTGAACAAGCGACCCATCGATTTCTCAATCGCGCCAATCGAATGTCGCCGCGATGAAGCGTAACGCTTCGATTTCCTCGCTGGCGCCCTCCAGAAGCGAAGCCTGCCGGGCCACTTCCTCCTTGAAACCCGGCCTCGCTGGATCGGGTCTCCAAACGAGCGGGGCCTTCAGGTCGCAGCGTCGCCGCGAGCGGCGGCAACGCCGTGACCTCGACAGAGCGTCGCTCGGCTGAAGCTGCTTCATGACGGTGATCCGACCCCGCCAAACACTATGACCCCGCTGGCGCGCTGGATACCATAGACCCGGCAGCGTAGTTTCGGAGCCTCCCATGCCCACCATCACGGTAATCGCCCCCGGCGCCATGGGCAGCGCCATCGGGGCGCGGCTCGTCGAGCACGGCGCCCGGGTGCTGACCGCCCTCGAAGGGCGCGGGGCGGCGAGCCGGGCCCGGGCCGCGGCGGCCGGCATGGTCGATGCCGATACGGCCGACCTCCTGGCCGCCGACATCCTGCTGTCGATCGTGCCGCCCGCCGACGCGGAGGCCCTGGCCCGCCGCCTCGCCCCCGCTCTGGCGGCGGCGGCGCGCAAGCCGGTCTATGTCGACGCCAACGCCGTCAGCCCGGACACGATCGGCCGCATCGCCGAAATCGTCGCGGAAACCGGGACGCCGTTTCTCGACGGAGCGATCCTGGGTCTGCCACCGAAGCCCGGCAGCAAGGGCCCCCGCGTCTACGTCTCGGGGGCCGACACCACCCCGGCGCTGGCCTTGCGCGATCTGGGCCTCGACCTGCGCGTCTGCCCTGGGGCCGTCGGCGCGGCCTCCAGCCTCAAGATGAGCTATGCCGGCCTCAACAAGGGGCTCACGGCGCTCGCCGCGATCATGATCCTGGCCGCCGAGCGCGCCGGGGCCGGTACGGCGCTGCTGGATGAACTCGCCGAGAACGAGCCGGCGCTGCTCGCCCGGTTCGCCAAGGCCCTGCCCGACATGGCGCCGAAGGCCTATCGCTGGGCGCCCGAGATGGGCGAGATCGCCGATTTCCTCGGGCCGGACGCGGCCGGGCGTCAGGTCTTTTCCGGTTACGCCGATCTCTACGCGCGCCTCGCCGCTGAGGCGGGGCAAGACGAGATCGGCGCGCTGATACGCTTCGCCGCGGCCGCTGCGGAGCGCTGATCGCCGCGGGGGACGCCGAAACGGGGCCCGCTCTGTTGCCGGCTCGGCTGCCACCCTCTACACGGACGGTCCCCGCAGCCGATGCGCCTGAAGGTTTCGCGAGCCCGCTCGGGCCTGCATGGTAGCGGGGCCGGCAGTGACGGGGTGGTCCGGACCAGTTCTCTGGGCCAATCCTGTGAGGCTCAGTGGGCCGAGTCGCTGCAGGCGTGTCGGGAGCGCGGGGAACAGGAACCGCGGGCTCGGCGCAAGGCCCACATAGAATTTCTCATCCGAGAGCGGAGGCCGATCCGGCGCTCCTGCCCCGATCCGGGACAGCCCGATGCGGTCGGCTTGGCGCTTCGTTCACGCTCCGGCGCGATGATGCGACGAGGCCGGGGATCCGGTCCGGCGTAACCGCGTTCTCTCGGGCCTGACGACCATGCGAGCCCTGCTCACCGGCGGCATCAAGGCGATCCTCGGGATTGCCGCCCTCTCCACCGCCGCCCATTGGACCTTGCGCGTGCAGCGCGAATCCGCCCCCGCCAGTCCGATCGCGGCCTTTGCCGGCCTGCCCGATCCGGCGGCCACCGGCTCGATCGAGCCGCGCCGGCCCGTGAGCGCGGTTGCTGCCGTCGCACCGGCCGCTGTCGTGCCCGCCCCGACCGCGGGCCTCGACCAGGGCCACCTCGCCGCCCTGATCGCGGGCGCGACCCCGGCGAAGGCGAAGGTCGCGAAGGCGGCGACCAAGACCGCGGCCGCCGAGAAGGTCGCGGCCAAGCGCTGAACTGGATGCTGCGCTGGCGAACCGTGCCGGCTGCATACTTCCCCTGCGCCGCGACGGGTGCCGCCATGGCGCAGGGCGTGGCAGGAATACAGGCCTCCACCGAGATTTGGCAGGCATGAGCACGCAGGTCGCGACAACCGTCGCCAACGACAGGGCTCCCGTCTGCGCGGCCCCGTCACCCGACCTCGCGCGCCGGCGGCGGATCATCGGCATCGCCCTGATGTGCGGTGCCGTCGCCTTCTTCGCGGGCCTCGATGCCAGCGCCAAGACCCTGTCACGGGCCGGGGTTGACCCGCTGGTCACCACCTTCATGCGCTACGCCGCCAGCGTCGCGATGATCTCGCTGTTCATCAATCCGGTGCGCACCCCTGGGGTGGTGAAGAGCCGGCGGTTGCCCCTGCAGATCGTCCGCTCGCTGCTGCTGTTCGCCTCCACGGCCCTGAATTTTCTCGCGTTGCGCTACCTGCAACTCGCCGAGACGATCTCGATCCAGTTCGCAGCGCCGCTCACGGTGGCGCTGCTGGCCGGGCCGTTGCTCGGCGAATGGTCGTCGCGGGCCAGGATGATGGCGATCGGGGTCGGGTTCCTGGGCGTGCTGGTGATCGTGCGCCCGGGGCTCGGCGGAATGCATCCGGCCGCCCTGCTCTGCGTCGCCAACGTTGTGGTCTACGCCTTCTACGCGATCATCACGCGCAAGCTCGCGGCCTGCGATTCCACCGCCACGACGATGTTCTACACTGGGCTCGCGGGCCTGGCGCTGATGGCCCCGCTCCTGCCCTGGATCTGGACCAGCCCGGCCAACCTCACCCATTGGGCGCTGCTGATCGCGGTGGCGCTGTTCGGGACGATCGGGCACTGGCTACTGGTGCTGGCCCATGCCCGCGCGCCGGCCAACATCCTGGCGCCGTTCATCTATACCCAGCTGTTGTGGTCGGTGACGCTCGGCTTCCTGCTGTTCGGCGACGTGCCGAGCCGCTGGACGGTGGCCGGCGCCATGATCGTGGTCGGCTCCGGCCTCTATCTCCTGGCGCAGGAGACGATCCGCCGGGACAGGCCGGCCGCCTGAGGCGACCGGCCGGTTCGAGGCGGGATTAGCGGCCCATCCGCTCCTGGCGGTCCATCCGATCCTCGCGACGGTTCTCCTGGGCGCGGCGGGCCGGATCCGGATCGGTGCCGAGCACGCCGCCGACCGTACCGGTGGCAGCGCCCACCGCGCCGCCCACGACGCCGCCCACCGGGCCGGCCGCAGCGGCACCGTCCTCGGCGCCGCGCTGGGCGCCCCGGGCCGTGCCCTGGGCCTCGGCGCCGGTGGCGAAGGCCAGCGGGGCGAGGGCGAGGGCGGCGATCATCAGTTTTTTCATGGTCAACTCCTGGTCGTCGATCGGGATAGGCTCCGCACCTTGCGGGTCGCGGAGGGCGTACCGGTCAACGGTTCAGGCGCCGAAAGGTCTCATCAGGCATCCCGGCCCCGGCCGCTGGCATCGGATCGGGGCCGCTGCTAGAGAACGGGTCATGTTCGCTTCGCATGCTCTTCGCGGCCTGGGCCGCAGGCTTCGAATTATTGGCCCGGCCTCCGCGTAAATGAGCGCCCGCTCCGGCGAGGCCGCGCGGAAGTCCGGGATCCTGATGCCGCTCGCCCTGCCCAGAATTCCTGTGTCCGGCCGGCCCGATGCCGCCGGCCCGACCGCCGATGCGAGATCCGATGACCACCCCCGAGACCGCTTCTGCCCGCGACTATTCCAAGACCCTGTTCCTGCCGCGCACCGAGTTTCCGATGCGCGCCGGCCTGCCGACCCGGGAGCCGCTGCTGCTGGAGCGCTGGGCCGCGATCGACCTCTACGGGAAGATCCGCGCCGCCGCTTCGGGACGGCCGCGCTTCGTGCTGCACGACGGGCCGCCCTACGCCAACGGCAACATCCATATCGGCACGGCGCTCAACAAGATCCTGAAGGACGTGGTGGTGCGCAGCCAGGGCGCGCTCGGCCTCGACGCCAACTACGTCCCCGGCTGGGACTGCCACGGCCTGCCGATCGAGTGGAAGATCGAGGAGCAGTACCGCGCCAAGGGCCGCAACAAGGACGACGTGCCGGTGATCGAGTTCCGGCAGGAATGCCGGACCTTCGCGGCCCACTGGCTCGACGTGCAGCGGTCGGAGTTCAAGCGCCTCGGCGTCACCGGCGACTGGGACCATCCCTACGCGACCATGGCCTACCCGGCCGAGGCGGTGATCGCCGACGAGCTGATGAAGTTCTCGATGAGCGGCCAGCTCTATCGCGGCTCCAAGCCGGTGATGTGGTCGGTGGTCGAGAAGACTGCGCTGGCCGAGGCCGAGGTCGAGTACGAAGAGCATGTCAGCGACACCGTGTTCGTCGCTTTCCCGATCCGGGACGGGGCCGACGCAGCGCTGAAAGACGCCCGGGTGGTGATCTGGACCACCACCCCCTGGACCATGCCGGGCAACCGCGCCGTCGCGTACTCCAAAAAAATCGCCTACGGGCTCTACCGGGTCACGCAGGCCCCGGCCGAGAACTGGGCGACCCCCGGGCAGACCTACCTGCTGGCTGACAGCCTGGCCGCCACCGTGTTCAAGGCCGCCCGGGTCGAGGCGTTCGAGCGCGTCAGCGACGTGCTGCCTGAGACGCTGGCCGGCCTCACCCTGGCGCACCCGCTCGCCGACCGCGGCTACGATTTCGCGGTGCCACTCCTCGACGGCGACCACGTCACCGATGAATCCGGCACCGGCTTCGTCCACACGGCGCCGAGCCACGGCCGCGAGGATTTCGATCTCTGGATGTCCAGCGGCCGGCTGCTGCAGGAGCGCGGCATCGACCCCACGATCCCCTACACGGTGGATGCCGACGGCGCCCTGACCAAGGCCGCGCCGGGCTTCGAGGGCACCCGGGTGCTCACCGACAAGGGCGAGAAGGGCGACGCCAACAAGGCGGTCATCGCCGCGCTCACCGAGGCCGGGGCGCTGGTGGCCCGCGGCGTGCTGCGCCACCAGTACCCGCATTCCTGGCGCTCCAAGAAGCCGGTGATTTTTCGGAATACCCCGCAATGGTTCATCGCCATGGACCGGCCGGTGGACAGCCTGGGCAACCGGTCCCTGCGCGAGGTCGCCCTCCAGAGCATCGACGAGACCCAGTGGGTCCCGCCGCAAGGCAAGAACCGCATCACCGGCATGGTCGGCAACCGGCCGGACTGGGTGGTCTCGCGCCAGCGCGCCTGGGGCGTGCCGATCACCGTGTTCGTCCACCGGGAGAGCGGCGAGATCCTCAAGGATCCGTCCGTCAACGCCCGGATCCGCGACGCTTTCAAGGCCGAAGGTGC
This sequence comes from Methylobacterium sp. J-077, assembly GCF_022829365.1. Classification (GTDB taxonomy): domain Bacteria; phylum Pseudomonadota; class Alphaproteobacteria; order Rhizobiales; family Beijerinckiaceae; genus Methylobacterium. The sequence continues at coordinate 60,047 of NZ_JAKSYJ010000167.1, forward strand.
CGATGCCTGGTTCCGGGACGATGCCGCCCAACGCTTCCTGGCGCCGGACCACGACCCGGCCGCCTACGAGAAGGTCACGGATGTCCTCGACGTCTGGTTCGATTCCGGCTCCACACACGCCTTCGTGCTGGACGATCCGGAGGCGTTCCCGGCGCTGGCCGGCGCGCGGCGCGTCCGCGACGGCGGCCAGGACCGGGTGATGTACCTGGAGGGCTCGGACCAGCACCGGGGCTGGTTCCAGTCGTCGCTGCTCGAATCCTCCGGCACCCGCGGCCGGGCGCCCTACGACATCGTCCTGACCCACGGCTTCGTGCTCGACGGCAAGGGCCTGAAGATGTCGAAGTCGAAGGGCAACGTCGTCGCGCCGCAGAGCATCATCAAGGATTCGGGCGCCGACATCCTGCGCCTGTGGGTGGCGGCCTCGGACTATACCGACGACCTGCGCATCGGCCCGGAGATCATCAAGACCTTTGCCGAGACCTACCGGAAGCTGCGCAACTCCCTCCGCTGGATGCTGGGATCCCTGGCCCACCGGGTCGAGGGCGACGACGTCGAGGTCCAAAAAATGCCGGAGCTGGAGCGGCTGATCCTGCACCGGCTGGCCGAGCTCGACGGCGAGATCCGCGAGGCCTACGCGACCTACGACACCAAGCGGGTCGTGGCCCTGCTCAACGGCTTCATGACCGGCGACCTGTCGTCGTTCTACTTCGACGTGCGCAAGGACGCGCTCTACTGCGACCCGATCTCGTCGGTGACCCGCCGGGCGGCCCTGCAGGTGATCGACGAGACCTTCCGGCGGGTGGTGGTCTGGCTGGCGCCGGTGCTCGCCTTCACGGCGGAGGAGGCCTGGCTCGACCGCTACCCGTCCGCGGACGGCTCGGTGCATCTCCAGACCCTGCCGGAGACCCCGGCCGAATGGCTGGACCCGGCCCTCGCGGAGCGCTGGCACAAGATCAGGAAGGTGCGCCGGGCCGTGACCGGCGCCCTGGAGATCGAGCGCGCGGCCAAGCGCATCGGCGCGAGCCTGGAGGCGGCCCCGACCGTCTACGTCTCGGATCCGGAGCTGCTCGCGGCGCTCGAGGGCTGCGACTTCGCCGATACCTGCATCACCTCGGCGATCACGGTGGTGGCCGGCGAGGGGCCGGCGGAGGCGTTCCGGATCGACGAGGTGCGCGGCGTCGCCGTGGTGCCGACGCCCGCGGAAGGCCGCAAATGCGCCCGCTCCTGGCGGGTGAGCCCCGCGGTCGGCAGCGACCCGGAATTTCCGGACGTGACTCCCCGCGACGCCCAGGCCCTGCGCGAATGGGACGCGGCGCACCCGGAGGCCAGCGCGGCGTGAGGTTTCTGGGAGCCTACTCCGCCGACGCCTCCCTCCCCCCTCTGCGGGGGAGGGTGGGCCTCGCGTCAGCGAGGGTCGGGAGAGGGGAGCGACGTATCCGGAGAGGTCGCGCCAGCAGTCATATCCCGCATCGTCGCGCTGCCCCTCTCCCCCTCTGCTGCGCAGGGTACCCTCCCCCGCATAGGGGGGAGGGAAACGTGTGTGTGTCTGGTCCCCGCCCATGACTCCCACCCGCGCCGGCCTGCTGGCCCTGCTCGTCACCCTGGTCCTCGACCAGGCCTCCAAGCTCGGGCTGTATTTCGGCACCGATCTCGTGCTGACCCAGCCGTGGCGGCTGGCGCCGGTCGCCGATTTCGTGGTGGTCTGGAATCGCGGCGTCTCCTACGGGCTGTTCCAGCAGGAGAGCGGGTTCGGGCGCTGGTTTCTGGTGGCCCTGTCGCTCGCCGCGGCGCTGGGCCTCGGGATCTGGATGACCCGGGCGGGCTCGCGGCTGCTGGCGGTGGCCCTGGGGCTGATCGTCGGCGGCGCGCTCGGCAACGCCATCGACCGAGCCGCCTACGGAGCGGTGTTCGACTTCGTCCACCTCCATGCCGGCAGCTGGTCCTGGTACGTGTTCAACGTGGCCGACGCGGCCATCGTCGCCGGGGTGATCGGCCTGATTCTCGACAGCTTGAGCCCGACCGCGCGCGGGGCGAAGAAGGACACGGCCGGGACCGGCCCGGTGCCGGGCGATTCGAGCCCGCGGCTGTGATCCGCGCAACACACAGGCCCTGCCCGCTCCAAGCCTCTGGTGCGATGCGGTCAAGGCGCCATACGATCGCCGGAAACCGGTCTCACGCCGGGACCTGTCGGATCAGGCCGCGTGGCGGCCATCCCCGCGCCGGATTCCCGGCCGGAACCCGTGAGGCAGCATGACCGGGCATCGCAGGCTTCGTCTCATCTTCTCCACCGCGGTCGCGCTGGCGCCGCTGCTGGCCGGCGGCGCACAGGCGCAGGAACGCGGCGAGTTCATGCGCGACGCGCTCTCCGGCATGGGTCTGCTGGAGAAGCAGCAGGACCCGATCGACTATCACGAGCGCCCGCCGCTGGTGATGCCGCCCAAGCTCGACGGCAAGGCCCTGCCCCAGCCCCGGGCCCGCTCCACCAGCACCGCCTGGCCGAAGGATCCCGAGATCGCCGAGCGCGAGCGCGCGGCCGCGGAACGGCGCGTCCCCAAGGGCAACCAGGCCCAGGGGCGCTACGACGACAACAACGCTACCCTCTCGGTGGACGAGATCCGCGGCGGCCGCCGCGCCGGCGCCAGCGTGACCACTACGGCCGAGCGCAAGCCCGGCGACACCAACCGCGACGACAGCCTGCTCAGCCCGTTCGACCTGCTGAGGGGCAAGAGCGCCAATGCCGAGCCCTCCGATGTCGAGCCGGTCCGGGACACGCTGACCGATCCGCCGACCGGCTACCGGCAAGCGCCGAAGAAGCTGGTCCAGCCGCCGACGCGGGATCCGATCAACAACGCCAGCCGCGAGCGCGACGAGTCCGATCCCCGGGCCTATCAGCGCGAGCGGGCCCAGCAGTAACCTCCAGTCTGTGGCGCCGTTGCAACGGCGGCCCGGTATGGCAACATGACATGTCTGTCCCGGTCCGGCTCCTGCCGCCCGGAGACGAAGACGGCCCGGTCCATGCGAGCGTCCCGGCAAGGGGCGCTTCCGGCACGGGGCCGGCAAAAGGAAAGCGGAATGCACCTGTTCAGGAAGGCGACGCCCACCCTCTTCCCGCTGCGTCCGGGCTCGTCCTTCGGCGCCAGCGCCGGACGGGGCGAGGCTGCACCGTTCGGGCGGTCCGAGGCGGGCGGCCCGGAAGTCACGGCCTTCACCCTCGACAACGGCCTCGACGTGGTGGTCGTGCCCGACCACCGGGCCCCCGTGGCGACCCACATGATCTGGTATCGCAACGGCTCGGCCGATGATCCGTTGGGCCAGTCGGGCATCGCCCATTTCCTCGAGCACCTGATGTTCAAGGGCACCGAGACGCACCCGGTGGGCGCGTTCTCGAAGGCGGTCTCGGGCCTCGGCGGCCAGGAGAACGCCTTCACCAGCTACGACTACACCGCCTATTTCCAGCGGGTCGCCCGCGATCATCTCGGCACCATGATGGCGTTCGAGGCCGACCGCATGAGCGGCCTCGTCCTCGACGACGCCGTGGTCGCCCCCGAGCGCGACGTGGTGCTGGAGGAGCGGCGCATGCGGGTCGAGACCGACCCCTCCGCCCAGCTCTCCGAGGCGATGGCCGCCTCGCTGTTCGTGCACCACCCCTACGGCATCCCGATCATCGGCTGGATGCACGAGATCGAGGGCCTGAACCGCGAGCACGCGCTGGCCTATTACAAGCGCTTCTACACCCCCGAGAACGCGATCCTGGTGGTGGCCGGCGACGTGACCCCGGACGAGGTGCGCCGTCTCGCCGAGACCACCTACGGCCGCGTCGCCCCCCAGGGCGCCCGGCCCGAGCGCCTGCGGGCGCGGGAGCCCGAGCCGAAGGCCCTGCGCCGGGTCGCGGTCGCCGACCCGAAGGTCGAGCAGCCGACCCTGCAGCGGCTCTACCTGACCCCCTCCTGCATCACCGCCCGGGACGGCGGCTGCCACGATCTCGAACTGCTCGCCGAGGTGCTGGGCGGCGGCTCGACCTCCTATCTCTACCGCAAGCTGGTCATGGAGACCGGCCTCGCGGTGAATGCCGGCGCCTGGTACATGGGCTCGGCGATCGACGAGACCCGGTTCTCCGTCTACGCGGTGCCGGCCGAGGGCGTTTCCCTGGAGGCGCTGGAGGAGGCCGTGGACAAGATCCTGCGCCGCGCCCCCGCGGAGGCCTTGGGCGCCGAGGCGATCGAGCGGGCCAAGACCCGGCTGGTTGCCGAGACCGTCTACTCCTCCGACAGCCAGTCCTCGCTGGCCCGGATCTACGGCTCGGCGCTCGCGATCGGCGAGACCATCGAGGAGGTCCGCCGCTGGCCGACCGATATCGAGGCGGTCTCGCAGGAGCGCCTCAAGGCCGCCACCGAGCGCTGGCTGACCCCGGCCCGCTCGGTCACCGGCTACCTGACCAAGGCTCAGGACCCCGACGCCCCGGTCGCGATGGCCGCGGAATAGTTCTTTCGGGCGCATCCCGGCGGGCGGTTTCTGGCCCCGCCGGGACCTGCATCAGGCCGTGAGCCTCGACCGGCTCCGCCGCCCGTGACACGATGAAAAAGAGGTTCCCATGAGCGTCGCCGAGACCCTGGTCGACACCGCAGCCGCCGCCAGCTCGCCCACCACGGCCCTGCCGGTCACCACCGCCGCCGGCATCGAGGCGTGGCACGTCGAATCCCCCGTGGTGCCGATGATCGCCCTGGCCTTCACCTTCGAGGGCGGCGCCGCCCAGGACCCGGCCGGCAAGGCCGGCTGCGCCCAGATGCTGGCCCGGCTGCTCGACGAGGGGGCGGGCGACCTGACCTCCGACGCCTTCCAGGAGCGGCTGGCCGCCCGGGCGATCGAACTGTCCTTCCATGCCGGCCCCGACGCGATCGGCGGCTCGCTCAAGATGCTGGTCAAGCATGCCGACGAGGGCATCGCGCTCCTCGCCCTGGCGCTCGCCAAGCCCCGCCTCGATCCGGACGCGATCGAGCGCGTCCGCGGCCAGGTCATCGCCGGCCTGCGCTACCAGCAGAACGATCCGGGCGTGCTGGCCTCGCGCCGGTTCTTCAAGGAGGCGTTCGCCGGCCACGCCTATGCCCGGCCCTCCTCGGGCACGGTCGAGAGCGTGACCACGATCACCCGGGACGACCTGCTGGCGATGCATGCCCGCATCATCGGGCGCGGCCGGGTGAAGGTGGCGGCGGTGGGCGCCATCGGGGCCGAGCAGCTCGCCGAGGGCCTCAACCGCGCCTTCGGGGCGCTGCCGGATGCGGGTGAACTGAAGGCGGTGCCGCGCACCGAGGTGCAGGAACTCGGCAAGCGCATCGTCGTGGACCTCGACGTGCCGCAATCGGTGATCCGCTTCGGCATGGCCGGCGTGGCCTGGCGCGACCCGGACTTCATCCCGGCCTACGTGCTCAACCACATCCTGGGCGGCGGCGCCTTCACGTCGCGCCTGTTCCAGGAGGTGCGCGAGAAGCGCGGGCTGGCCTATTCGGTCGGCACCTCGCTGGTGAGCCACCGCTCGGCCGCGATGACCTGGGGCTACACCGCCACCAAGAACGAGCGCGTCGGCGAGGCTCTGTCGGTGATCGGCGACGAGATCGGCCGGCTGATCACGGACGGGCCCGACGACGACGAGCTGCAGAAGGCCAAGGACTACCTCACCGGCTCCTACGCGCTCGGCTTCGACACCTCGACCAAGATCGCCCACCAGCTGGTGCAGATCGCCTTCGAGGAGCTGGGCATGGACTACATCGCCCGCCGCAACGCCCTGGTCTCGGCCGTGACCCAGGCCGACATCCGCCGCGCCGCCGCCCGGACCTTTGCGGACGGGAAGATGCTGGTGGTCGCCGCGGGGCGGCCGGTCGGGCTCTGAGGGGTCAGGCCGCCGCGGGGGAGAGCGGCGCGATCCGCTCGATCTCCGGCCCGATGCTGAGGCTCAGCGTCTCCACCTCGTATTGGCGCTGGAGGTTGAGCCAGAACTCCGCGCTCGTGCCGAAATAGCGGCCGAGACGCAGGGCCGTGTCGGTCGAGACCCCGATCTGCTCGGCGGCGATCCGCTCGATCCGGGTCCGCGGGACGCGGCAGGCCCGCGCCACCGTACCGGCCGACAGGCCGAGGGGAATCAGGAAATCCTCGCGCAGCACCTCGCCGGGATGCAGCGGCGGCAGGACGGTGTCGGTCTCGTACGCGACGGCCATCGGGTATCTCCCATCGGAGGGGGGCGAACGCCGCTGTGTGCTGCGGGTCAGCCCTGCACTCGCAATGCCGACAGCGATTCTTAACTGAGGCGCATCGGAGCAGGGTCCAAAAAATGCAGCTCACCGGCATCCATCACCTCACCGCGGTGACCGCCCGCGCCGCGGAGAACGTGGCGTTCTACACCGGCACGCTCGGCCTGCGGCTCGTGAAGAAGACCGTGAATCAGGACGACGTCTCGGCCTATCACCTGTTCTACGCGGACGGGCTGGCGAGCCCCGGCAGCGACATCACCTTCTTCGACTGGCCGGCGCCCCCGGAGCGGCGCGGATCGAACAGCATCACCCGCACCCACCTGCGCGTGCCGGGCGAAGGCGCGGTGATCTGGTGGCACGCGCGCCTGCGCGAGGCCGGAACCGTGGTGGCCGAGCCCGCCCTGCGCGACGGCCGCCTCACCTTGGATTTCGAGGATCCCGAGGGCCAGCGCCTCGCCCTGGTCGATGACGGCGGCACCGGCCCGGAGCATCCCTGGGACGCCTCCCCGGTTCCGGCGGCCTACCAGGTCCGGGGCTTAGGCCCGATCCGGCTGTCCGTGCCGGATCCGTCCCGGACGGCCGCCGTGCTGACCGATCTGCTCGGCATGCGCCGGGCACGGACCTTCGAGACCGGCGACGGCCCGGTCGCGGTCTACGCCATGGGACCCGGCGGCCCGGCCGCCGAGATCCAGCTCCTGGCCGACGCCGCGCCGCCGGCGCAGCAAGGCGCCGGCGCGGTCCACCACGTCGCCTTCCGCATCCCCGACGCGGATTACGAATCCTGGGCCGATCGGCTGAAGGCCGCCCGGGTACCCAGCAGCGGGCCGGTGGATCGCTACTACTTCCGCAGCCTGTATTTCCGCGAGCCCAACGGCATCCTGTTCGAGATCGCCACCGACGGGCCCGGCTTCACCGCCGACGAGCCCCTGGAGAGCCTGGGCGCGCGCCTCGCCCTGCCGCCGTTCCTGGAGCCGCGCCGGGCCGCGATCGAGGCCGGGCTGAAGCCGCTCCGGCCGGTCACCGCCGGTTAGAATATTCGAACGATTCCAGGCGATTCACTTCTTCGGCAGGTGTGATCCTGGCGCGCCTTGACGGGCGTGCTGCAACTGCGAAAGAAGCACCCGACAAGAAGAACCCATAGGGGTTCGACATCCGGATCCCGATGCGCTTCCGCGCGGGGTCCAACCCCGCGCCCGCGGGGCGGCGGCGATCCGCCGAACCTCATGGACCCCGACTCATCGGGGGCATGGGCCGAGCGTCAGAGGAATTCGAGGACTGATCCGTCGATGAGCAAGTTCTACGAGGAGCGCGTTCTGTCGGTGCATCACTGGACCGACAACCTGTTCTCGTTCCGCACCACGCGGGATCCGGCGTTCCGGTTCCGCAACGGCGAGTTCACCATGATCGGCCTCGAGGTCGAGGGGCGGCCGCTGCTGCGTGCCTATTCGGTGGTCTCGGCCAATTACGAGGAGGAACTGGAGTTCTTCTCGATCAAGGTCCAGGACGGGCCGCTGACCTCCAAGCTCCAGCATCTCAAGGTCGGCGACCCGATCATCGTCGGCAAGAAGCCCACCGGCACCCTGGTGCTCGACAACCTGCTGCCGGGCCGCAACCTCTACCTGCTCGGCACCGGCACGGGGCTCGCCCCGTTCCTGTCGATCATCAAGGACCCGGAGACCTACGACCGGTTCGAGAAGGTCGTGCTGGTCCATGGCTGCCGCCAGGTGCAGGAGCTGGCCTATGGCGAGACCATCACCGAGTCCCTGCCCAAGCACGAGTTCCTGGGCGAGATGATCTCGAACCAGCTGATCTACTACCCGACCGTGACCCGCGAGCCGTTCCGCAACCGCGGCCGGATCACCGACCTGATGGTCTCGGGCAAGCTGTTCTCCGATATCGGCCTGCCGGCGATGTCGGTCGAGGCCGATCGCTTCATGCTCTGCGGCAGCCCCGACATGATCCGCGACACCCGCGAGCTGCTCAGCACTGGCGGCTACGAGGAAGGCAACCACGGCGAAGGCGGTCACTACGTGATCGAGAAGGCCTTCGTCGAGAAGTAAGCGTCCCTGCCCCGGGGACGACGTCTTCAGAAGCGAGCGGTCCCCGTCTGGAAAGCCGTGACCCGGTCGTCTTCATGGCGATCGTCGCGGCTTTCGCGTCTTCCGAGGTCGGTGGTGCGACGCCAGCGTTTCGGATTCCGGCTCGATGCGGTCAGGCGTGCAGCGCTGCCACGTCGGCCTCGTCCAGCACGGCCTGACCCATCGCCAGGCCGACCAGCGTGACCAACGCCGCCACGGCTACGTAGCAGGCGATGCTGAAGCCGCTCGGATCGCGCGACAGCAGCCACGTGAACACCAGGGGCGCGACCGCACCACCGATGATCCCCGCGATCGTGTAGGCCAACGAACTGCCGGTATAGCGCAGCCGGGCGTGGAATTGCTCGGCGATGAACGCCGCCTGGGGCCCGTACATCAGCGAGTGGAAGAAGAGCCCTGCGGTCACGCCGATGATCAGCAACGGGAGGCTGGCGGCCGCGGTCATGGCGAAAAATACGAAAATCCAGACTGCGCCGCCGACCGCGCCGACACTGTAGACGAGCTTCCGGCCCCAGCGATCCGAGAGGTGACCCGCGAACGGGATGGTCACGAGCTGGATCGCCGACGCGATCATGACGGCGGTGATCGCCTCTCCGCGGGGCATCTTGAGCTGCGCCGTCGCGTAGGTCAGTACGAAGACCGCAAACATGCCGTACAGGACGTCCGGTCCGACGCGGCACAGGATCGCCGCAACGAGCGGACGGCGCTGGGTCGTGAGCACGTCGGTGACGGGAGCCGCCGGCCTCTCGCCCCGCTCCTCGATCGCCTTGAAGACCGGAGTCTCCTCGAGACGGTGCCGGATCCAGAGTCCGAAGCCGACCAGGATCGCCGACAGGAAGAAGGCAAGGCGCCAGCCCCAATCCAGGAATTGCGCGTTGGTGAGGCAGCCGGCCAGGAGGGCTAGGACGCCGTTGGCCAAGAGCGTTCCGAGCGGGGGCCCGACCTGGGCCGCCGACGCCCAGAAGCCCCGCTCTTCGGGCTTGCTGAACTCGCTGGTCAGGAGAACCGCCCCGCCCCATTCGCCGCCGACACCGACGCCCTGTGCGAAACGCAGCAGCACCAGCATGAGCGGGCCGAAATAACCCGCCTGTGCGTAGGACGGCAGAAAGCCGATGAGGAACGTGGCCACACCGATCAGCAACAACGTCCAGATCAGGACCTTCTTGCGGCCGATCAAGTCGCCGAGCCGCCCGAAGACCACGCCGCCGAGGGGGCGGGAAACGTAACCCACCGCGTAGGTTCCGAACGCCTTCAGCGTGCCGGTCAAGGTATCGTCGCCGGGGAAGAACAGCTGGCCAAAGACCAGGGCGGCCGCCACACCGTAAACGGCGAAATCATACCATTCCAACGAGGTGCCGGCGAGGCTGGCGATGAAGGCGCGCTTCAGGCCCTGTTTCCGAGTCGTCCCATCCTCAGGATGAACACTCACGTCCACGCGCGCACTTCCTTGCCGTTATGCCGACGCATTGTATACCTGAGCTCTTGAGGGTCGAGACGATCGAGCAGGCAGAGCCGCCTCGTTTTCAGTCATCCCGCCGAAAAACTGGAATCCGCTCGCATGCAGTCTGTAGAACTCGATGTCGTCGGGGTCGGCGCGCGGCGCGTGAAGATCGACTGGATCCTCAACGGCGGATATGCGGGGCGCGACCAGAGCGAGGTGCAACACCACATCGATGAGCTGGCTGCGCTCGGCGTGCCGGCCCCAAAGACCACGCCGACTCTCTATCCGCTCTCCCAGCACCTCGTCAGCCAGGGCACCCTGTTGCAGGCGCCGCACGCACGCAGTTCCGGCGAGGCGGAATGGGCCATGATTGTCGGCGACAATCCGGACGACATCCTGATCGCGGCGGCCTGCGACCACACCGACCGGGCTCTCGAGGTCCACGGCGTCGCGTGGTCGAAGCAATCCTTCCCCGATATGATCGGCGATGTTGCCTGGCGCTATGCCGACATCGAGGCGTCCCTGGACGGCTTCACGCTCCAGGGCTGGGTCAGCCATGGCGGTACGGAGCTGTTGATCCAGGATGGAACGCCGGCGCAATTGCTGTCGCCGCGCTACTGGATCGATCGCCTTCGCGCCGCCGGCTTGCTGCGGGCCGGCACCCTGCTTCTCAGTGGTACGATCCCTATGACGCCGGGGATCGATCAGTTCGCCGAGGGGTGGCGCGTCGCGCTCGCTGACGGCGCAGGCAATGTCAGCCGTGTCGCCTATCGCGTCGATGTCCTGCCCCGGGCCTGGGAGTAGGGCCGGGCCGCACCGCATAGCGGCCGGGGCGGAAGGCTATCGCTCGCCCTGCGGGACCGTCGGCACGCCGTCCGCGAAGGGGCCGCCGCCGGCGCTGAACAGCTTGCGCAGGAAGCCCGGGGCGATGGCCGAGAGGGGGTTCACGCTCACATCCGGCGAGGCGAGCTTGCCGGCGACGCGGAAATTGACCGCGAACAGGCCCTCGTTGTGCCCGCCCCCAAGGAGCGGCCCGAGCAGCGGCAGCTGCGAGGCAACGTTGTTGAGGCCGTAGAGCGGCACGAAGGTGCCGTTCATGTCGGTGCGCTCCCGGCCGGTATCGAGCCAGCCCGACAGGGTGAAGCCCATCGCGGCGTTGGAGATCGCGGCGTCGCTGAAATCGACCCGGCTGCCGCTGCGCACGAAATTGGCCCGCATCCGGTCGAAGGTCACGTCGCCCGCCGCCCGGCCCGGGGCGATCCGGCGGCCGCGGGTCGCGTCGGTCTCGGCCGGTTCCGGTCCCTGCGCCATGATGCTCGACAGGGCCGGCTCGTTGCGGAGCGAGAAGTCGCGGATCTGGACCACGCCGGCCTGCGGGCCGTCGTTGAGGCCGATCCCGGCGGTGAGGCGCCCGCCATACATCCGCCGGTACACGTCGACGAAGCGCAAGGTCGCGCCGGCATCGGCCGATTCGACCGCCAGCGTCGGCACGCCGCGCTCGCCCCTTGTGACGGTGGCGGCGAACGGGGCCGCGCGGAACCGCCCGGTGATGTTGGCGGCTTTCAGGGTCCGGCCGTGCAGCGACAGCCGCAAATTGGCGTTGGTCAGCGCCTCGTCGTTGAAGCCCGCCACGATCGGCACCTGAATGTCGGCGTCGATATCCTTCGGATTGGTTTCCTTCGCCTCCTTGCCGCTTTTGGCGTCCGGGCCGCCGAGCGACTTGAGGAACGGCCGCGCATCCACCACCGCGCCCCGGACCACGACCTTGTAGCCGTTGCCGGTGCGGTCGAGGCTCACCCGCAGGTCGTCGCCCGGCGACAGCTTGACGCCCGTCAGGTCGGCGCGCTCCAGGCCGCCTTCCGGGCTGATCGTGAGGCTGCCGCGGGCGGCGGCCGGGGCGGCGTCGAGGGCGAAGTCGCGCAGCTCGTAGGTCTGGCCGCCATCCAACAGCGTGAAGCTGACGCGTCCCGGCTTGCCCGCCGGCTTGGTCAGCCCGGGCACCAGCCCGTCGATGCCGGCCTTGGCGAGATCCGCCTCGACCTTGATCGGCGGCTTGCCCGATCCGGGCCGGCCGATCGGCACCACGGCGCGGACCGGGATCGTGCCCGAGAGCTGCGGCGCGGTCGGCAGGCCCTTCTTGACCCGCAGGGCCTCGTCGAGGGCGAGGGTGACCACCGCCTCGCCGGGCTGGCCGACCTTGGGCTGGCGCATGTCCACCGAGACCGGAGCGCCCCCGACCCGGCCGTCGCCCTTCAGGGTGAAGGCGCCGCGATCGTACAGCAGGGCGAACTTGCCCGCTTCCAGGCGGTCCTTGCCCATCACCTTGTCGACCGAGAGGTCGGAGAGCGTCCCCGACAGGGTCACGGGCAGGCTCGGCAGGTCGGGCACGTGCTTGAGGTCGAGGGGGAAGTCGACCCGCAGGTCGGCGTTGCCCTTGATCGTGGCCGGGTCGACATCGACGCTCATCAGGCTCTTGAACAGCTTCGCCTGGAGCACGGAGGCCATGCCGTCGGCGCCCCCGGAGAGCCGCATGCCGATCTGGGCCACGACCCGATCCGGGGTGATCTGCGGGATCACGAAGCTGCCGTCCGAGACCGAAAGCCCGCGGCCGTCCGGGCCGCGGATCTCGGCGGTCACGTTGCGCACGGTGGTGGAACGGCCGGTGATGGTCCCGGAGACGTTGCCCTTGACCACCGGCGGCGCGTCGGCGGTGACGTCCAGCGCCGCGTCGGAGACGCGGAAATCGATATGCACGGCGTCGTCCGGGGCCGGCTCGCCCTTGGTCGCGGCGGCCAGCACGGTGCCGGACATCTTCACGCGGATGTCGACGGCATCGATCCGGCCGCGGCGCAACTGGTCCACCAGATAGGTGCGGGCCGGCGGCGCGATATGCTCCGGCCACAGCCGCAGGCCGGTCCGGACCTCGCCGTCATGGCCGAGGATGCGCAGCGTCAGGCCGCCCTCGTCCGCGCTGGTGCCGATCGTGCCGGTGATCACCCCCTGCACGCCCGGGGCCGAAACATTGAGGGCGTCGATGGCGATGCCGCCGTCGCGGCCGGTGAGCTGCGCGTCGAGCGCGTCGATCTTCACCGGCGCGTCCTTTGCGGTCGCCCCGCGCAAGACGGCGTCGCGACCCGCGAGCGTCGCGGTCCAGGCCGTGGCGGCGTCCGGCGGGCTCTCTTTCCAGGTCCCGGTCAGGTGGACCGCGTTGCCGGCCCCCCGGTAATCCAGGCCGGTCAGCGACATGACCCGGCCGGCCTCGTCCCAGTTCAGGGTCGCGTCCAGGCTCTCGACCGTGACGGGGTTGAAGTCCTTCTCCTCGATCAGGAAGGTGCCGTCCCCGGTATGGACCTTGGCGCTCATGGTCTTGATGCGTCCGGCCGCCAGGCTCACGTCGGCGCGGGCCGAGAGCTTGAGATCGGTGGTCAGCGGCAGGCTCGATTGCCCCGAGAGCAGCAGCAGGTCGGGCACCGGCAGGTCGTCCAGGGTGATGACCCCCGAGCGCTCCTGCGTGTCCCCGCCCTCGCGCAGCGAGCCGCCGAAGCGCCACTCGCCGTGGGGGCCGTCCAGACGCAACTCGAAGTTGCGGGTGCCGTTGACGGGATCGCGCCCGAACAGCCCGTTGACCCGGGCGAACACCGCGCGCTCGCGGCCGTCGTCGTCGATCAGCCGCAGGCGCGCATCGGTGATGCGGGCGCGGTCGAGGGCGCCGACGATGCCGCTGGAATCGAGCACCACGCCGAAGATCGAGGCCAGGGTCGCCGAGAGCGGCGAAACCTTGCCCCGGGCCTCGTCCACGCTCGGCGGTGTGTGCGGCTCGATATCGACCGGGTGGTTGGCCTCGGAGGCCGCGAACGCGATCGATCCGTCCCGGTGCACGAGGGCGGTGGTCTGCGTCTCGCGGAACTCGATCGAGCGCGGCTGCAGGTTGAGGTGCAGGAGGCCCCAGGGGTCGAGGCTGACCACGGCCAGCGGCGCCCGCACCACCAGCTCGCCCTCCGGGTTGCGGATGTCGAGGCCGGAGAAGCGCAGGCTCAAGGCGTTCTCACGGTCCAGCTCGAGGCTGCTGCCGCGGATCCCGATGCTCCAGCCCGGCCCGATCCGCTCGGCCACCGCGGCCGCGACCCGGCGCGACAGGGCGTCGATCTGCAGCGGGCCGTTCGACAGGCGCAGGACCGCCAGCCCGATGCCGCCGCCGACGAGCAGCACCAGGGTCAAGGCGCCGACGAGGCAGAACCCGCCCCAGCGTCGCGCCCTCCCCCGAGGCTTGCCTGCCAAGGTCGTCTCGTCCGCCATCGGGACCCTTGTTCCGGGGGCTTCGCGCGCGGAACTCCGCGGCCGGTGGATCGAAGCGCGTCCGCGCTTTACAGCGGGCGTGACTCCGAGTTCTGGTCGGGCGGCGCGGCGCAACCTTATGGAGCTGCCGCGCATGGCGGGACTGCACACCATCAATCGGCCGAAAGGAAGGCACGATGCCATTGTCAGAGGGCGATCCGGCCCCCGATTTCGACCTGCCCGCCTCCGGCGGAGGCCGGATCGCGCTGTCGGCACTCCGCGGTCACAAGATCGTGCTCTATTTTTATCCGAAGGACGACACGAGCGGCTGCACCCTGGAGGCTCAGGACTTCAACGGCCTGCTGCCGGCCTTCGCCGAGGCCGACGCGCAGGTGATCGGCCTGTCGCCGGACCCGGTGAAGAGCCACGACAAGTTCTGCGGCAAGTACGGCCTCGCCTTCCCGCTCGCCTCCGACGAGGACAAGGGCGTGCTGGAAGCCTACGGGGTCTGGGTTCAGAAGAGCATGTACGGGCGCACGTACATGGGCGTGGAGCGTACCACCGTGCTGGTCGACCGCGACGGGCGGATCGCCAAGGTCTGGCCGAAGGTGAAGGTGCCCGGCCATGCCGCGGCGGTGCTGGACGCCGTCCGGGCGCTGCCCTGACCGGGCGATGGAGCGCTGCGCGACAGATCCTTAACCCTAATCGGGTCTGAATGGCGGCTCCCACGGGGCCGTCCCGATGCATCGCGCGCCGCTTCCCAAGATCCGCACCAAGTTCCTCGCCGCCGGGCTCGCCCTCGCCCTCCTGTGGGCGCTCGGCGCCTCCTACCTGATCGTGTTCCACGACGACGTGCTCGCCGGCTTCGTCGCCCGCCAGGGCGCGATGCGGGACGCCTACGAGGCCCGGCTCGCCGAGCTGCAGGACCGGCTCGACCGGGTCGGCCGCGACCGGGCCGGCTCTGAATCGAGCCTGGCCGATCGGGTCGCGGCGGCCTTGGAGCGGCAGGCCGAGCTGGAGCGGCGCCAGGCGGCCCTGGCCGGGCTCGGAGCCCAGACCGCCGATCCGCTCACCACCGGCGCGCTGCCGCGCCCGGATGAGACCCAGGACGGGTTCGGCCTGCGTCCGGCTGAGGCGGGCGCGTCGCCCCCGTTCCCGTCTCAGTCCCCTGACCTTCCCCGCCGCAGCGCCATCGACGCCGAGACCGGGCTGATCCGCCTTGAGGCGCGGCTGGACGGTGTAGGGGCCGCGCAAGGCGAGCGCCTCGCCCGGGTGGTCGAGCGGGCCGGCGACACGGTCCGGCGCCTGCGCGGGCTGATCGGCCGCACCGGCCTCGACCCCGACCGCCTCGACCGCACGGCGGCGACCGGAACCGGCGGCCCGCTGGTCCCCCTCGATGCCCGCGCCCTGGACGGGACCGGCCTCGCGAACGGTTTCGACAGCAGTTTGGCCCTGGCCCGCCGGACGCTCGGCGACGGCGCGCGCCTGCACCGGCTCGCCGCCGGGCTGCCGCTCGGCCGGCCGACAGGCGGCGAGCCGGTGGTGTCGAGCCCGTTCGGCGCCCGGCTCGACCCGTTCACCCGGGGGCTTGCGCTCCATACCGGGCTCGACCTCAGGGCCGAGTACGGCGAGCCCGCCCGCGCCACCGCCCCCGGCCGGGTGAGCGCCGCGGACTATGCCGGCGGCTATGGCAACATGGTCGAGATCGACCACGGCCACGGCGTGGTCACCCGATTCGGCCACCTCGCCCGCATCGCCGTCCGACCGGGCCAGCGCGTCGCCGCGGGGGACGTGGTCGGCTTGGTCGGGTCGACCGGGCGCTCCACCGGGGCGCATCTGCACTACGAGACCCGGATCGACGGCGAGCCGGTCGACCCCCAGCGCTTCCTCGAGGCCGGTGGGGACCTCGCGGCAGCGCTCGCAACCGATTGAGCCGGTGCCGGAATCAGAGACTCATGCTATCGTCGCGCCACCGAACGGAGGCCGCCATGGCATTGGCTGTGAGGCGCGACGCCCGCATGAACGTCGCCGAGTACCGGCGCTGGGTCGAGCCGCGTCCGGACGAGGAGCGCTGGGAACTGCTCGACGGCGAGCCGGTGCTGATGGCGCCCCCGAGCGCCCGGCACCAGCGCATCGTGACCAACCTGCTCACGCGCCTCGACGCGCTGGCCGAGCCGCGCGGCTGCGGCGCCTATCCGGGCCTCGCGATCCTGAGCGACGCGATGGACGATTACGCGCCCTACCCGGATGTCGTGGTCCATTGCGGGTCGATGCCGCCCAGCGGCTACATCGACGACCCGCTGGTGATCGCCGAGGTGCTCTCGCCCGGCACCATGACCAACGACCGGGGCCGCAAGCTCGCCTTCTACGCCACCGTCCCGAGCCTCCAGACCCTGATGATCGTCTATTCTGACGAGGCCCGGATCGAGGTCTGGCGCCGGGATGCCGGCTGGACGATGCGGGTCGCCGGGCCGGACGAGTCCGTCGCCCTGCCGGAACTCGGCGGCGGCCTGCCGGTGGGCGAAATCTACGCCCGGGTGGCCTTCTGAACCGGCGCTGTTGCGGGCGCCATCGCGGGTGCTACCATCGCGCCGGGATCGGAGGGCGGCGATGGCTGTGGCCGCGCGGCGCGACACGCGCATGGGATGTGCCGAGTTCATGCATTGGGCGGAGAATCGCCCGGACGGGGAGCGCTGGGAGCTTCTCGACGGCGAACCCGTGCTCATGGCGCCGCCGTGGGAACGCCATCAGGCGATCGTGGCCAACCTGATCCGCCGGATCGGTGATCTCGCCGATGGTAAGGGCTGCCGCGCCCTGCCGGACCTCGGGATCGTCAGCGCCGCGCAGGACGATTTCGTGCCGATTCCCGATGTGGTGGTGCGGTGCGGACCGCCGCTGCCGGACGGCTATGCGGCCGACCCGGTTCTGGTCGCCGAGGTGCTGTCACCCCCGACCAAGAGCCTGGACCGGGGCCGCAAGATCGATTTCTACCGCACCGTCCCGAGCCTCAAGGTCCTGCTGATCGTCTATTCCGACGAGGCCCGCGTCGAGGTGTGGCGTCGGGAGGCCGACGACTGGACCGTGCAGGCGCTCGGTCTCGACGGCAGCCTTGCGCTGCCGGAAGTCGACGGCACCGTGCCGGTCAGCGACATCTACTGCGGACTCGTCGTCTGAGCCCCCGCACCCGATCTTCACGCGCCGGTCTCCCCGGCCCAGCAGAGCGTCAAGGCACCGACTTGCCCCACTTCGAAGATTTCTATGCGGCCAAGCTGCGCGGCGCCCTCGGCGTGACGGACGCGGAATCTGTGCTCGACCTGCGCGGCGCCAACCGGGCGACCGCGGAGGCGTCGCTGAAGGACATGCTGGAGCGCAGCCGCTTCGCCAAGGGCAAGACCGTGGCGATCCGCCTGGACCCGCCCCCGGAGGGCGGCGGCGAGACCCTGTTCCAGCCGGCCGGTCGCCTGCTCCTCGACGCGAAGCGCCGCGGCCTGATCGAGCGTCTGCACACCCTGCCGGCCCAGGACGGGCTCGGCTTCTACGTCGCCCTGGCCGGCCGCGCGGAGCGGACGCCCATGTGATCCGGTGTGATCCGGCCGCTGGTGTAGAATTGGCAACGGATCAGGTGCGGGCGTCCCGACGTTGACCGGTCCCAAGCCCCCGGACCCGCCCGTGCCGAACCCTGAACAACGCTCCGCCCAGGGCCGCGCATGACGCCCCTCCCCGGTGGGCGCAACACGATCGAGCGCATCGCCCGCCTCGGCTACGGTGCCCGCGGCATCGTCTACATCGTGGTCGGCGCCCTGGCGCTGCTCGCCGCGATCGGCCAGGGTGGCCGGGCCGGCAATAGCAAGGATGCCCTGCGTGCCGTCCTGGGCGGGCCGTTCGGCGCGGTCCTGGTCGGGCTGATCGCCCTCGGGCTCGCCGGCTTCGCGCTCTGGCGCCTGGTCGAGGGCGTGACCGATGCCGACCGCCGGGGCACGTCGGCCAAGGGGCTGGCGGTGCGCGGCGCCCATCTGATCAGCGCCGCGATCTATCTCGGCCTGGCCGTCAGCGCGGCCTCGCTCAGCCTCGGCCTCGGGATGAGCGGCGGCGACGGCGTGCACGACGGCACCGCCTGGCTGCTGTCCAAGCCCTTCGGCCGCTGGCTCGTGGCCCTCGGCGGCCTCGGGGTGATCGGCGGCGGCTTCGGCTTCCTCGGCAAGGGAATCCTGAGCAAGGCCTGGAAGGGCGACGTCACCGACCGGCTCGCCCTCGACGCCCGGGCCCGCGACCGCTGGGCCGGCCCGGTCGGCCGCTTCGGCTACGCGGCCCGTGGCATCGCCTTCCTGATCATCGGCGGGTTCCTGGTGGCGGCGGCCTGGCACCAGCGCTCGTCGGAGGCGAAGGGGCTGGCCGAAGCCTTCGCGCTGCTGCGCGCCCAGCCCTATGGCTGGATTTTGCTCGCTGTGGTCGGGTCTGGGCACGCCGCTTTCGGGGTGTTCGGGCTGATCAAGGCCCGCTACCGGCGCATCGATGCCCCCGATATCGACCGGGTCGACGACGCGGCTGGAGCGGCGGTGCGGGCGCTGACCTGAAAGATAAACCTTTGTAATTTTTGGTTGATGCCCCATGTAGAGTTCACCCTCCGCGCAATACCGTGCCCTGGGCGACGACGCGGAGACGATCATGGCCAGGACGCTGATTACGGGTAAGGCGCAGACCGTGACGACCGAAGACTTTAACGAACGCGTCAAAACCCTGCTCGTCGACAAGGTCTACCCGCTCAAGGGCCGGACCTACCAGAAGAACTTCAAGACGGGTTTCTCCGGCGCGATCGTCAAGTAGGACGAACCGCCGGCCGGATGCCCCCGCGGCGTCCGGCCTCGCGTTGACAGGGCGGATGCCGCGGCGGATACCGCGCGGCACCCCATCCGGCCCCCGATGCAGCAGCGCTTCTACAAGATCGCGGTGATGGTGGCCCACGACCTCGCGGCGACCGCCGCTGCCGTGGTGCTCACCTTCCTGTTCCGCTTCCAGGGCGGCATGCTGGACGAGCGGCTGCACGCCCTGCCGCTGCTGCTGCCGCCGTTCCTGCTCTTCGCCGGCCTAGTCTACGGTCGGTTCCGGCTGTACCGGACCAAGTGGCGCTTCGCCTCGCTGCAGGACCTCGCCGGGATCGTCCGGGCATCGAGCGTCCTGGCGCTGGCCCTGCTGGTGACCGACTGGGTCCTGGTCTCGTCCGACCTCTACGGCTTCTACTTCTTCGGCAAGATCGCGATCCTTCTGTACTGGGTGCTGCAGATCTTCCTGCTCGGGGGCGCTCGCCTCGCGTTCCGGTACCTCAAGGATACCCGCTCCCGGCAGTCGAGCGCCCGGGCCGCCACCGTACCGACCCTGCTGCTCGGGCGCGGCGCCGATCTCGACGTGCTGATCCGCGCCATCGAGACCGGTTCGGTCCGAAAGCTTGCGCCTCGCGGGATCCTGTCGCCCCGGGCGGACGAGACCGGGCAGTTCATGCGCGGCGTGCCCGTCCTCGGCGGCTTCCGGGACCTCGAACGGGTGGTGGCGGACCTGGCCGCCGGCGGCGAGCCGGTGCGGCGGCTGGTGGCCGCCCCGAGCGCCCTGGTGCCGGAGGCCGCCCCCGACGACCTCATCGCCCGCGCCCGGCGCCTCGGCCTGCCGCTCGCCCGGGTGGTCGGGCTCGGCGAGGGCGCGCAGGGCCCCGAACTGGCGCCCCTCGAGATCGAGGATCTGCTCCTGCGCCCCACCGTGGCGATCGACCGGCCGCGTCTCGAGGCATTCCTGGCCGGCCGCCGGGTGGTGGTGACCGGCGGCGGCGGCTCGATCGGCTCGGAGATCTGCCTGCGGGCCGTCGCTTTCGGGGCCGCCGCGGTGCTGGTGCTCGAATCCTCTGAGCCGGCGCTCCACGGCATCCTCAGCCACCCGGCGATCCTGTCCGCGCAGGCCGCGGTCACCGGCGTGCTCGCCGATATCCGCGACCGGGAGCGGGTCCGTCAGGTCATCGTGGCGTTCCGGCCCGATTGCGTGGTCCACGCCGCCGCGCTCAAGCAGGTGCCCTACCTCGAGCGCGACTGGCAGGAGGGCATCAAGACCAACGTGTTCGGCTCGATCAACGTCGCCGAGGCCGCGGTGGCGGCGGGCGCCCGGGCCCTGGTGATGGTCTCCACCGACAAGGCGATCGAGCCGGTCTCGCAGCTCGGCGTCACCAAGCGCTTCGCCGAGATGGTCGCCCAGGCGCTGGACGCCGAGCAATCCGCCAGGCCCGACCACCCCACCCGGCTGATCGCCGTGCGCTTCGGCAACGTCCTCGGCTCGGTCGGCTCGGTGGTGCCGGTGTTCAAGGCGCAGATCGCGCGGGGCGGCCCGGTCACGGTCACCGATCCCGACATGGTCCGCTATTTCATGACCGTGCGCGAGGCCTGCGACCTCGTTCTGACCGCGGCCTCCCACGCCGACGGCGAGGGCCGGGCCGCCCCGGAGACGGAGCGCGCGGCGGTCTACGTGCTCAAGATGGGCCAGCCGGTGCGGATCGCCGAGCTCGCCGAGCGGATGATCCGGCTGGCCGGGTTCGAGCCGGGGGCGGAGATCGAGATCGCCTATACCGGCGCCCGGCCCGGCGAGCGGCTCAACGAGATCCTGTTCGCCCGGGAGGAGCCCCGGGTCACCCTGCCGGGCATCGACGGCGTGATGGCGGCCCGCCCGGTCTTCGCCGACCGCGCCCGCCTCGACGCCTGGGTGGCGCAGCTGCGGGCGGCCGTCGCAGCGGGCGACCGGGCGGCCGCGGAGGCCGTGTTCGAGGCGGCAGTGCCGCATTTCCGCGAGCGCCACGCGCAGCGGCCGGCCGGGCGAGGCCAGGCTGTCGCCGGCCCGACGATCGAGGCCGAGCCGATGGCCGGCGCCGCGAGCGCCGCGATCGGTTGATCGGACCGGTTTCCAGCGCTCAGCCCCCTGCTCGCGCCAGCCGAGCCAGCCCGTCGCGCGTCGGCGCGGCCGGGCGCCATCCGAGCGCCGCGAGGCCATCCGCGCGGGCCTCCAGGCCTTCCGCAACGCGGGCGAACAAGGCCTCCCGGCCGGTCAGCCGGCAGGCCAGCCCGAGAAGGCCGGGCGGAATCGGGACCAGCCCGGGCTTGCGGCCGAGGCCGGCGCGGAGCGCCGCGAGCATCTCGGCGAGGCTCAGCGGGTCCGGATCGGCGGCGATCAGGGCGGACCGGATCGGATCCGGCGCCCGCAGGACCGCATCCACGGCCCCCGACAGGCTCTCCAGGGAGATCAGCGAGCGCCGCGCCGCCAGCCCGCCCAGCGGCAGGGGGTAGGGGCTGCGGGCGAGCCGCAGCAGCGCGGCCATGTTGCCCTTCACGCCCGCGCCGTAGACCAGGACCGGGCGGAGCGCGACCCAGTCGAGTCCCGTCTCGGCCAGCGCCCGCTCGGCCTCCAGCTTGGAGCGGCCGTAGGCGTCGGTGGGCCGGGGCTCGTCGGCCTCCCCGACCACGCCGGGCGCGCTGGCGCCGACCTGCGCGCGGATCGAGGACAGGAACACGAACCGGCGCACCTTGGCCCGGGCCGCGGCCTCCGCGAGCTTGCGCGTCGCCTCGGTGTTGAGGGTGCGGTAATCGTCCTCGGGGGCGCCCGACATGGCGTGGGCCAAGCCCGCCGAGTGGACCACGGCGTCGACGCCGCTGAGCGCCGCCGCCATGTTGATCGGGCGGGTCAGATCGCCGACCACCGCGCTCGCGGCGCCTTCCGGCAGGGACGCCGGCCGGCGCAGCAGCACCCGGACCCGGTAGCCGCGGGCGGTGAGGTCGGCGAGCAGGTGGCGGCCGATGAACCCGGTCGCCCCGGTGAGCGCGATCAATCCGGTCACGAGTGGGCAACACCTTGGGCGGGGGCGCGGGCGAAGCGGCGGAGCAGGGCGGCGACCAGGGCGAGCCCGGCCGCGAGCGCCCCGAGCGTGACCGGCCAGGACGGCCAAAGCAAGGTCGCGGCGGCGAGCGCGGCCAGCACGAGGTTGACCGCGAACACCCGCGCCACGACGCCCGGGACCGTCAGGCCGTGATCGGTGGCGCGCTGGTAGTAATGCCCGCGATGCGCCTCCCAGACCCGCTCGCCCCGGGCGGCCCGGGCGGCGAGCGTCAGGCTGGCATCGGCGAGGTAGACCAGCGGCAGCAGCAGGGCGGCGGCGAGCCCCCCCGCCAGGGCGAGCTGGCAGAGCAGCCAGGCGGTGACGAGCCCGATCGGCAGCGCGCCGACATCCCCGAGGAAAAGTTTTGCGACGGGCCGGTTGAACGGCGCGAAGCCGAGCATCGCCCCGAACAGGCAGGCCGCGACCAGGACCGGCAGAGCCGGCAGGTATCCGGCGAGCCCAAGCAGCAGCAGCGCGCCGGATACCGGTACGATCTCGGCCACGCTCATCCAGTCGAGCCCGTCCATGAAGTTCGTCAGGTTGACGAACCAGACCCCCGCGAGCAGCGCCAGGCCGCGTTCGAGCCAGATGGGCGCCCCGGGCAGCAGCCGCCCGTCGAGCTGCCAGACCAGCACGCCGACCACCCCGGTCTGCACGACGAGCCGCAGGGCGGCCGGCAGCGGTCGCAGGTCGTCCACGGCGCCCAGCAACGCCAGGACCAGGGTACCGCTCGCGAGCCGGACCCAGTCCGGCCGGCCGCCGATCTCCGGCGCCGCGATCAGGAGCCCCGAGATCGTCACCAAAGCCGTCACCACGGCGATCCCGCCCCCCTGCGGGGTCGGCACCGTGTGACTCGACCGGGCGTTCGGCCGCGCCAGGGCGTAGCGCTGCAGGGCCGGCCGCAGCCGCAGGATCAGTCCGGCCGACAGGGCGGCGGCGAGCGGGACGGCGAGGAGGAGGATCGGGGTCACGGCGTCTTGGAACGGCATGCGCTGTCACGGAAACGGAACACTGCTCGGCCCCTGCGGGACCGGATGGATGGTCCTGAGGAACAATAGCCCTCTCCTTGCATCAAGCCTCGGGCGAAGTGGCTGCGCGGAAGCTTGTCCGGATGGCGTCATGCGCACAGGGCCGGTGGCTACGTCCGCACTCGCGACGTCCGCAGCCCGCAGCGACTCACCGGCCCGACGCCTCAACGCGATTGATCTCCTTCGAGAGCGTCGCGTACGCGAAATCGATCGTCGGCGGATTCGCCGCGAATGCCCAACGCTCCCCATGTGCCAGGAAGTCTCGGTACGCGATGATCTCCCACAAATCCTTGCGTGGATCGACACGGCCCCCGGATGTCACGGCCACCAAGCGGCGGTAGCCGCCGAGATTGGAGAAGTCCGCCGTCGTCCGAGCCAGATCCTCCCGGTGAGCGGCGAAGGGGAAGTCCGGTTCGTAATGCGCGTTCAGGACATGGCGCACCTTGCTCGAAGCCATCTGGAGCAGCCGGAACAGATCCGCCTCGAATGAGGACACGAGGTCCGTGAAGCCTTGCCGACGGATCTGCCGCCCGACACGCTCGAAATGCTCTTGGATGGCCTTTCTGTGGTCTTTCACGATGTCGCCGATCGGGACACCGAGCCCGCCGAGAAACTCTGCCGCCGCGCCCGGGCGCAGCGCGGCTTGCCTGGCATAGGCATGCGCGCCCAACTGTGATTGGAGGGCGATATACGAGGCGTCGAGCTTGCGCCCGCTCACATCGTCGGCCCCGACCGCAGGCCGTAGGCCGCAAGAAGCTCTTCCAGCGTCGCCTCGAAGGTCTCCTTCGTAAGAGCCGTCGACCGCGTACGCTTCGAAGGTTTGACGAGGTTCCAGGTCGGTTGCTGTGCGGGGCCGGCTAGCACCAAGAACAATGGATCGCCGCTGCCCAGGAGGGACATGTCGATCCGGCCGAGGGCACCAATAACGACGGCGCCCATGGGTTCGAGGCGCACGGTCTCGGTTCCCACCTCGATGTCCAACACATCGATCTCGTAGGCCCCCGTAGCCTCCTCGTGGACCGCTTTCGTAACCCGTTCGAGGACAAGGCCGCCGTCATCGACGTAAGGCTTCAACCACGCGGCGATATCGTCGTAGAGTCGAGACACGGCTCCCTTCCACCGGTCGACGATATCGGTTGGATCTTCCCGTTCGCCGCGCGCATCCCTCAGGCGCTCGATCGTCTCTCTCAGGGCCATACAGCCGCCTCCGGTCTACGCGCCGCCGAGGCGAAGCCAAGCGACGCAATCGATTCTACAGAAGCTCGATCCCCGGGGCGAGGGCCGCGGCTGATGCGATCTCAGTCGCGAGCCCGTCGAACGCTGTCGTGGCCTGTCCGGCGGAGGACTGGGGGCCTTATCGATCGATGCAACCGGCATCCCGGCCGCCTCAATAGACCTGCGCACCCTCCCGCGTCGGCTCCGGCGCGCTGCCCTGCCGGTCCAGGCTCTTCTCCACCACCTTGGCGAGACCGATCATGATCGCGTCGATGGCGTAGTCCTTCGGCGTGTAGACTGCGCGCACGCCCATGTTCTTCAGGACCAGCTCGTCCTCGGGGGAGATGATGCCGCCGACCACCACGGGGATGTGGTCGAGCCCGGCCTCGCGCATCTGGGCGCGGACCTCGCGGACCAGCGGCACATGGCTGCCGGACAGGATCGACAGCCCGACCACGTGGGCGCCGGTCTCCTTCGCCTTGGCGACGATCTCGGCCGGCGTCTGGCGGATGCCGTCGTAGGTGACGTCGAAGCCGACGTCCCGGGCGCGGAGCGCGATCTGCTCGGCGCCGTTGGAGTGGCCGTCGAGGCCGGGCTTGCCGACCACCAGCCGCGGGGTCTCGCCGAGCCGCTCGCCGAGATCGGCGATCAGCAGCTTGGCCTCCTCGGCCGCCCCGGAGGAGACAGTCTCGAGGCTGACCCCGGTGGGCGCCCGGTACTCGCCGAACACCTGCCGCAGGCGCTCGCCCCACTCGCCGGTGGTGACGCCGGCCTTCGCGGCCGCGATCGAGACCGGCATGATGTTGGCGCCCGAGCGCGCCGCCTGATCCAGGGCTTCGAGCGCCTGACCGACCGCCCGGTCGTCGCGCTTGCTGCGCCAGTCGCGGATGCGCCCCTGCGCCTCCATCTCCACCGTCTCGGAGACGGAGAAGATCGCGCCCTCCCCGGCGGTGAGCGGCGAGGGTTCGCCCTGCTGCCACTTGTTGACGCCGACCACGATCTGCTCGCCGGCCTCGATCGCCGAGATCCGCCGGGCGTTCGACTCGACCAGGGCGCGCTTGAGGGCGCCGGTCTCCACCGCGGCGACCGCGCCGCCGATGCCGCCGATCCGCTCCAGCTCCGCCCGGGTCTCGGCCTTCAGAGCCTCGACCTTGGCCTCGATGACTTTCGAGCCGTCGAAGATATCGTCATATTCCAGAAGATCGGTCTCGAAGGCCAGGATCTGCTGCATGCGCATCGACCATTGCTGGTCCCAGGGACGCGGCAGGCCGAGCGCCTCGTTCCAGGCCGGCAGCTGCACCGCCCGGGCGCGGGCGCGCTTGGACAGGGTCACGGCCAGCATCTCGATCAGGATGCGGTGGACGTTATTTTCAGGTTGTTGTTCAGTCAGTCCGAGACTGTTCACCTGGACGCCATACCGAAAGATCCGCTTCTTCGGGTCGTCGATGCCGTAGCGCTCCTGGGCGATCTCGTCCCAGAGCTCGGCGAAGGCCCGCATCTTGCAGATCTCGGTGACGAAGCGCAGCCCGGCATTCACGAAGAACGAGATCCGCCCGAACACGTCGGAGAAGCTCTTCTCGTCGAATTCGGGGTCGTCGCGCACGGTGTCGAGCACCGCGATGGCGATGGCCAGCGCGTAGGACAGCTCCTGGACCGGCGTCGCCCCCGCCTCCTGCAGGTGGTAGGAGCAGACGTTCATCGGGTTCCACTTCGGCACGTTCCGGGTCGTGAACAGGATCACGTCCTTGGTCAGCCGGAGCGAGGGCGCGGGCGGGAACACGTAGGTCCCGCGCGACAGGTACTCCTTGATGATGTCGTTCTGGGTGGTGCCCTGGAGCGCGTCGAACGGCGCGCCCTGCTCCTCGGCCACCGCCAGGTAGAGCGCCAGCAGCCACGGGGCCGTGGCGTTGATGGTCATCGAGGTGTTCATCTGGGCGAGCGGGATGTCCTGGAACAGGGTCCGCATGTCACCGAGATGCGCGATCGAGACGCCGACCTTGCCGACTTCGCCGCGCGCCAATTCGTGGTCGGGGTCGTAGCCGGTCTGGGTCGGCAGGTCGAAGGCCACCGACAGGCCGGTCTGGCCCTTGGCGAGGTTGCCCCGGTAGAGCGCGTTGGATTCGGCCGCGTTGGAATGGCCCGCATAGGTGCGGATGATCCAGGGTTTATCGCGGGGCGTCTTGTCGCCCGTGGTTTCCGCGACGCGCACGCCCATCCTGGCCTCCATGTCGTGTTCTTGACGATCCGCGCTCGGGGCGCAGCCTTGACCGCACCGTAGCGAAGGCGGCCGGGCGCGTCATCCGCGACAGAGGTGCAACGCGCACAGGTCGTGCTTAGGCGGCGTTTAAAAAACTTGTCCGTGCTGACAGCCGGATTTGAGGCGCCTGTCCCGCCACGGCCTCACAAGCGCGCGTGTGACCTGGAATTTAATGGCTCCAAACTGGAACCGGCGCGTTGGACCGCCGGTGGTTGCACCCAGCACCGTTGCGCGCGTGCGGCCGCCGCATTCCAGATCCGTATCTCAACGCGCACGCGATGGCCGGACCGACCGGCCGACGGCGAGCGCCTCAAGGAGCGACAGCGATGGCCGACCAGAGCCCGCGCCTGACCACTGCGTTCGGCAACCCTATTTCCGACAACCAGAATTCGCTCACCGTCGGCTCACGCGGGCCGGTGCTGATGCAGGATTACCACCTCATCGAGAAGATGGCCCATTTCAACCGGGAGCGGATCCCGGAGCGGGTGGTGCACGCCAAGGGCTACGGCGCCTACGGCACGTTCCGGCTGACCAAGTCGCTCGGCCAATACACCCGCGCCAAGGTCCTGACCGAGGTCGGCAAGGAGGTGCCGATGGTCGCCCGGTTCTCCACCGTGGGCGGCGAGTCCGGCTCGGCCGACACCGCGCGCGATCCCCGCGGCTTCGCGCTGAAGTTCTACACCGAGGAGGGCAACTGGGACCTCGTCGGCAACAA
Source organism: Methylobacterium sp. J-077 (assembly GCF_022829365.1). GTDB lineage: Bacteria > Pseudomonadota > Alphaproteobacteria > Rhizobiales > Beijerinckiaceae > Methylobacterium. The sequence continues at coordinate 87,216 of NZ_JAKSYJ010000167.1, forward strand.
CACGCCGATCTTCTTCGTGCGCGACGCGATCAAGTTCTCGGACTTCATCCGCACCCAGAAGCGCGACCCGCGCACGCACCTGAAGCCGCATTGGCGCCGCTGGGACTTCTGGGGCCTCTCGCCTGAGGCGATCCACCAGGTGATGATCCTGTACAGCGACCGCGGCACGCCGAAATCGGCCCGGTTCATGAACGGCTACGGCTCGCACACCTTCTCGCTCTGGAACGATCAGGGCGAGCGGCACTGGGTGAAGTTCCATTTCCACACCAAGCAGGGCATCCAGAACCTGTCCGCCGACGAGGCCGACGAGATCGCTGGAAAGGACCCGGACTACTCCGCGGCCGACCTGTCCTCGGCGATCGAGAAGGGCGACTTCCCGAAGTGGAAGGTCTCCGTCCAGATCATGCCGGAACTCGACGCCGACACCTACCGGATCAACCCGTTCGACCTCACCAAGGTTTGGCCGCATGGCGACTACCCGCTGATCGAGATCGGCGAGATGGAGCTGAACCGCAATCCGGAAAACTACTTCGCCGAGATCGAGCAATCGGCCTTCGAGCCGTCCAACGTGGTGCCGGGCATCGGCTTCTCGCCGGACAAGATGCTGCAGAACCGCATCCTGTCGTATTCGGACGCGCATCGCTACCGGCTCGGGGTGAACTACCACCAGATCCCGGTGAACCAGGCCAAGAACGCCAAGGTGCAGACCTACCACCGGGACGGGTCGATGCGGACCGACGGCAACCACGGCGCGCAGGTGGATTACCAGCCGAATTCGTTCGGCGGGCCGGTGGAGGATCCGTCCGTCGCCGAGCCGCCCCTGCGGATCCAGGGCGACGCGGCACGCTACGGCTGGCCGAACGACGACGAGGACCTCTACGGCCAGCCGCGCCAGCTCTGGTCGAAGGTGCTCGACGAGGGTGAGCGCCAGCGACTCGTGAAGAACATCGTCACCTCGATGGGCGATTCCCCGCGCCACATCCAGGAGCGGATGATCGGCCATTGGTATAAGGTCCACCCGGATTTCGGCCGGGGCGTCGCGGAAGGTCTCGGGATCGGCACCCACCAGGCTGCCGCCGAATAATACTTGGTCGGTCTGCAAGCCGAATTTGAATACGAAGGCGCCGGCCTTGTGCCGGCGCCTTTTTCACGCCCGTATCCCGTTGATTTCGACTTTCGGCCCACTTGGACGCCCCCGACATCGCCGCTATAGCGCGGAGGAGAACCGCGGCCTTTGAGAACCACGCGGGACGAGAGGAGAGCGAGATGGCGGCGAGCGCTGCGGTCAGTCCGGCGGCCGGCGAGGTCAAGGACCTCTACGAGATGGGCGAGATCCCGCCGCTGGGTCACGTGCCGGCCAAGATGTACGCCTGGGCGATCCGGCGCGAGCGCCACGGGCCCCCGGAGCAGTCCCACCAGCTCGAAGTGCTGCCGGTCTGGGAGATCGGCGACGACGAGGTGCTGGTCTACGTCATGGCCGCGGGCGTGAACTACAACGGCGTCTGGGCGGGGCTGGGCGAGCCGATCTCGCCCTTCGACGTCCACAAGGGCGAATACCACATCGCCGGCTCGGACGCGTCGGGCATCGTCTGGAAGGTCGGCGCCAAGGTGAAGCGCTGGAAGGTCGGCGACGAGGTCATCGTCCACTGCAACCAGGACGACGGCGACGACGAGGAGTGCAACGGCGGCGACCCGATGTTCTCGCCCTCGCAGCGGATCTGGGGCTACGAGACCGGGGACGGTTCCTTCGCGCAGTTCTGCCGGGTGCAGTCGCGCCAGCTGATGCACCGGCCCAAGCACCTCACCTGGGAGGAGGCGGCCTGCTACACACTGACCCTCGCCACCGCCTACCGCATGCTGTTCGGCCACGCGCCGCACACGGTCCGGCCCGGCCAGAACGTGCTGATCTGGGGCGCCTCCGGCGGCCTCGGCGTGTTCGGCGTGCAGCTCTGCGCGGCCTCGGGCGCGAACGCCATCGCGGTGATCTCGGACGATTCGAAGCGCGACTACGTGATGAGCCTCGGCGCCAAGGGCGTCATCAACCGCAAGGACTTCAACTGCTGGGGGCAGCTTCCCACGGTGAACTCGCCCGAGTTCCATGCCTGGACGAAGGAAGCCCGGAAGTTCGGCAAGGCGATCTGGGACATCACCGGCAAACAGGATGTCGACATCGTCTTCGAGCACCCAGGCGAGGCGACCTTCCCGGTCTCGGCCCTGGTGGTGAAACGCGGCGGCATGGTGGTGTTCTGCGCCGGCACCACCGGCTTCAACATCACCTTCGACGCCCGCTACGTCTGGATGCGCCAGAAGCGGATCCAGGGCTCGCACTTCGCCCACCTGAAGCAGGCCTCGGCGGCCAACCAGTTCGTGATGGACCGCCGGGTCGACCCATGCATGAGCGAGGTGTTTCCCTGGGACAAGATCCCCCAGGCCCACACCAAGATGTGGAAGAACCAGCACCCGCCCGGCAACATGGCCTGCCTGGTGAACTCCCCGCGCGCGGGCCTGCGCACGGTCGAGGACGTGATCGAGGCCGGCCCGCTCAAGCGCTGACGCCATCCCCCGGCCTCCGCCCGCGTGCGGGGGCTGGGCGTCCGGCTCTCACCTCGATCGCCGCACCCCTTGCCCCCGGCCCGGCCGGGAGCGAGAACGGCCGCGCTTGTTCCAGCACCCGAGCCGGGGCGATGACCGATTCGGCCTGAGGGGTGCGGGCGAGCGGGGTGTCGGGCGCAGCCCGGCCCCGGCACCGGGGGTTATGGACTTGGCGGGCGACGAAGACTCTTACGTGTACGACGAGGCGACGGGCGAGTGGCTCCCGCCCGGTCAGGCGGCAATAGCGGCGGCGCCCGGGCAAGTGGAGGTGCGCGACTCGGCCGGCAACGTGCTGGCCGACGGCGACTCGGTCACGCTGATCAAGGACCTGAAGGTCAAGGGTGCGAACCAGACCCTCAAGCAGGGCACGGTCATCCGGTCGATCCGGCTCACGGACGATCCCGAAGAGATCGATTGCCGCCACGACACCATCAAGGGCCTCGTCCTGCGCACCGAATTCGTGCGCAAGCGATAGGGGCGTCAGGGTTTCAAAAAGTCCGGGACCTTTTGCGGGTCCAGGGCAGAACCCTGGGTCGAGCGAAGCTCGGTGCCATCGGGGCTCCGCCCCGATACCCCGCCAAAGGGCTGAGCCCTTTGGAAACCCGGCCTCTTACCGGCGCTTGGTCTCCTCCTGCGGCAGGTGCCGGCCGTAGGTCTCCTGCTTCTCGGCGCGTTCCCGGATCAGGTCGGCATAGGCCTGCCGCATCTCGGGGGAGACGCTGACGCTCTTGCCCTTGGCGGGCTTGCGCTTGGGCGCCTTCTTGAAGGTGTTGTTGGTCTCGCTCATGCCGGGCTCCGCGTCGGACCATGGCGGCGGCGCGCGGCCGGCAGGATGTCCGAGTCGAGTCCCGATTCGGAGTCCGGGCCGGCCCGCGAGGCCGGACCTCCGCCCTCTAGCGCATCGCGCGGCCGCGTGCACGGGATCGCGTTCCGTGTTCAGGCAGATTTTCGCGGGCGCATGGGCGCTGAGGTCTTCGATCTGGCGCGCCGCGGAGGGCTCTGCCAAGGTTGCCGCATCGAGCGTCGGGGGCGGCGATGGATTCGCGCAAGGCAGGGCACGGACCGGGGCAAGCGTCGCGGGTCCGGCGGATGGCCCCGCTCCTGGCGGTCCTCCTGCTGGGCAGCCTGACGGCGTCGGGACTCGCCCAGGACCGTCCCGTCACGACCCGTCCGGCCCCGAAAACCGCCTCCCCTGCCAAGCCCGCCGCGTCCGACCCCGCCTTCGAAGCGACCAGGGCCGTCTTCGAGGCGCTGCCCGAGGCGGAGCGCAAGGCGGTCCAGGACGCGCTGGTCTGGACCGGCGATTTCAACGCGGTGGTCTCGGGGGCGTTCGGGCGCCGGACCTTCGACGCGCTGACGGCCTACCGGGCCCGGACGGGCGGGGCCGATCCCCTGGAGTCGCGCGGCCGGGCGGCGTTGCTCGCGGCCGGCGAGGCGGCCAAGGCGGCGGCACGCTTCCGGATCGCCGCCGATCCCGGCAGCGGCGCGGTGATCGGCGTGCCCGAGCGCCTGCTGTCGAAGCGCACGGCCCTGCCGGCTGGCACCCGCTGGCAGAGCGCGGACGGGCGCGTCACCCTGGAGACCCGGGCCTTCCCGCCGGGGGGCGAGACCCTGGACCACCTGTTCGAGCAGGCCACCGCGCCGCTCCCCAACCGCAAGGTCACCTACAAGCTGCGGCGGCCGGATTCCCTTGTGGTCACCGCCGAGGCCGGACCCGGCCTGTCCTACATCCGGTACGATGCCGGGCCGCAGGGGGTGCGCGGCTTCCTGATTGGCTACGACCGCACCCTGGCGTCGGAGGTCGGCCGCCTGGTGATCGCGGTGGCCAACGCCTTCGAGGCGTTCCCGGCGGTCGCCGATGCGGCGCCCCCGAAGGTCGCCGCGCGCGCACTGGCCGCTTCCGCCGCCGCGCCGCCACCGACGATGGCCGCGAGCGCGGCTGCGGGAACGGGTCTGGTGATCGCGTCGGGGCGCATCCTCACCGCCGCCGCGGTGCTGGAGGGCTGCCCGGCGCCGCATATCGGCCAGAGCACCGCCCGGGTGCTGGCGACCGATCCGGCCGGGCTCGCACTGCTCGGGGCGGCCGGCATCCCGGCCCCGGTCCGGGTACCGGTGCGGGCCGATCCGCTCGCTGCCGACGAGGCCCTGATCGCCCTGGCTCCGGGCTCCGATGGGGTTCTGGCCGCGCCGGCCACCGCCGTGACGGGCGGCGTGATCGCGCCGCTTCAGCCGGGCTCAGCCGGGGCGCCGGTTCTCGACCGGTCGGGGCACTTGGTCGGGCTCGTCGCCCGCTATCCGGTGGCGGCGCGGCAGGTCGCCGGCATCGTGCCGCCCGCGCGCCTCCCCGTGGTGCCGGCCCAAGCGGTCGCGGCCTTCCTGGCCGGCCAGGGCATCGACGAGGTGAAACCGCGCCCAGAGGCCGGGCCCGGCGCGGCGGCGACGGCCATCGTCGCGCTCACCTGCCGATAAGGCCCGCATCGTGGACCGTAGCGCGCGGTTCCGATCCGCGATGCGACCATGCTGCTTCGGACGATCCCGCCGAACCGCAGACGGCTCGGCGGGGGGACGACGTCCGAGCAGGTCTTACAGGCGGCCGGTCACCAGCAGGACGATCAGCACGATCAGCAGGATGCCGCCGAGGCCGAAGCCCGGGCCGCGATAGGCGCCGCCGCCGAGGAAGCCGCCGCCGCCGAAGGCCAGGATGATCAGGATGATGAGGAGAATGGTGACGAGTGACATGGAACAGGCTCTCCGGACGGTCGCGCTGATTGCGAGCGTGACCGTTCAAACGCTGCGACAATCCGTTCCGTTCAACGCGAATCCACGCTTTTGTGAGGATAATCGCCGGATGAGGCCGTAGCGCTCAAGCGTGCCAATCCGGCAACACATCCTGCGGTGCGTCCAGCCAGCCCGGCACCGGCAGGTTGCGCTCTGTCAGGAAGGCCGGGTTGAACAGCTTCGAGGCGTAGCGCGCCGCCCCGTCGCACAGGATCGTCACCACCGTGTGGCCGGGGCCGAGTTCCCGGGCCAGCCGGATCGCCCCGGCGACGTTGATGCCGGACGAGCCGCCCAGCGACAGGCCCTCCTCACGCATCAGGCCGAAGACGATGTCCAGCGCCTCCCGGTCGGGGATGCGGAAGGCGTGATCCGGGGTGAAGCCGTCGAGGTTTTTTGTAATGCGGCCCTGGCCGATCCCCTCGGTGATCGAGGAGCCCTCCGCCTTCAGGGTGCCGGAGGTGTAGTGCGCGTAGAGGGCGGAACCCTCCGGATCCGCGAGCGCGATGCGCACGCCCGGGTTCCGGGCCCGCAGGGCCGCCGCGGTGCCGGCCAGCGTGCCGCCGGTCCCGGCCGCGCAGACGAAGCCGTCGACCCGGCCGCCGGTCTGGTCCCAGATTTCGGGGCCGGTCCCGTCCACATGCGCTTGCCGGTTGGCGACATTGTCGAACTGGTCGGCGAAGAACGCCCCGTTGGCCTCCGTGGCGGCGAGCTTCTCGGCCAGCCGCCGGGCGACATGGACGTAGTTGTTCGGGTTGGCGAACGGCACCGCCGGAACCTCGACGAGCCGCGCGCCCGCGAGCCGCAGGGTCTGCTTCTTCTCGTCCGACTGGGTGACCGGGATGACGATCAGCGTCCGGTAGCCGCGCACCGAGGCCACCAGGGCGAGGCCGATGCCGGTATTGCCGGCCGTGCCCTCCACGATGGTCCCGCCCGGCCGGATCAGGCCCTTCACCTCGGCCTCCTGCACGATGGCCAGCGCCGCCCGGTCCTTCACCGACAGGCCGGGATTGAGGAACTCGGCCTTCCCAAAAATCTCGCAGCCGGTCGCCTCGGAGGCCCGGCGCAGGCGGATCAGCGGCGTCCGGCCGATTGCCGAGAGGACGTCGGGATGGGCGGTGCGATTCGGCATCGTCATGCTTGGGAGCCTAGGCGGATGTGCGGTGTCTGACGAGCTTCACCCGAACACGTGCCCCCCGTTGATCCGCAAACCGACCGGGTGGCCGGCCGGGTAGCGGACGCCGTCGAAATCTTCCACCGCGAGAACGCGGCCCTGGTCGTCCGCCACCTCGATCCGCTGGCGGCCCTGGCTGCGGTAGGAGCTGCGCACGGTGCCGGAGAGATGCGCGGCCTCCGGCTCGGCGAGCTGCAATTGCCACGGCCGGACGTAGAGCTTGACCGGGCCGATGATCCCGGCCGGCGCCGCCACCGGCGTCTCCCGGCCGCGCACCAGGACACGGCCGCCCTCGGCCAACGCCTCCACCTCGACGTGATCGCCTAAGAACTTCATGACGGTCGCGGAGGCCGGGTGCTCTTGGACCTCGTCCGGGGTGCCGACCTGCTCCAGGCGGCCGCGGTCCAGCACGGCCACGCGATCCGACAGTTCCAGGGCCTCGTCCTGGTCGTGGGTCACGAAGATCGTGGTCTGGCCGGTGCGGTCGTGGATCTCGCGCAGCCAGCGGCGCAGGTCCTTTCGGACTTGGGCGTCGAGGGCGCCGAAGGGCTCGTCGAGGAGCAGGACCCGGGGCTCGACGGCGAGCGCCCGGGCGAGCGCCACCCGCTGGCGCTGGCCGCCGGAGAGCTGCGACGGGTAGCGGTCGCCGAAGCCCGAGAGCCGGATCAGGTCGAGGAGATCGCCGACCCGGCGCTTGATCTCGGGCCTGGCCGGGCGCTCGGCCCGGCGCCGTGCGTTCAGCCCGTAGGCGATGTTGTCGGCCACGCTCATGTGCTTGAACAGGGCGTAGTGCTGGAACACGAAGCCCACCGCCCGCTCCTGCACGGCCAGGCCCGTGGCGTCGTCGTCGCCGAACAGGATCCGGCCCCGGTCCGGCGCGTCGAGCCCGGCGATGATCCGCAGCAGCGTCGTCTTGCCCGAGCCCGACGGGCCGAGCAGGCCGAGCAGCTCCCCCGCCCGGACGTCGATCGACAGGTCGTGCAGCACCGCGGCCGTGTCGAAGGTCTTGGAGATGCCCTCGACCCGGATCGCCGTCGAGGGCCGCTCAGTGAGTCCGGCCGTGTGCGAGCTCGCCCGCGAAGCGCCATTCGAGGACGGATTTGAGGACGAGGGTGATGAGGGCAAGGACGGCAAGGAGCGAAGCGACGGCGAATGCGGCGACGAAGTTGTACTCATTGTAGAGGATCTCCACGTGGAGTGGGATGGTGTTGGTCAGGCCGCGGATGTGGCCGGACACCACCGACACCGCGCCGAATTCGCCCATCGCCCGGGCATTGCAGAGGAGCACGCTGTAGAGCAGGCCCCAGCGGATGTTGGGCAGCGTCACCGTGCGGAACGCGTGCAGTCCGGAGGCGCCGAGCGTCAGGGCCGCCTCCTCCTCCGCGGAGCCCTGCTCCTGCATCAGCGGGATCAGCTCGCGGGCGACGAACGGGAAGGTCACGAACACGGTCGCCAGCACGATCCCCGGCAGGGCGAACAGCACCTGGATGCCGTGATCCATCAGCCAGGTGCCGAACAGGCCCTGGGAGCCGAACAGCAGCACGTAGATCAGCCCCGAGACCACCGGCGAGACCGAGAACGGCAGGTCGATCAGGGTGATCAGCAGCGCCTTGCCGGGGAACTCGAACTTGGCGATCGCCCAGGAGGCCGCCAGGCCGAACACCACGTTGAACGGCACCGCGATCGCCGCCACCGTCAGCGTCAGGCGGATCGCGCTCCAGGCGTCCGGCTCCCGGAACGCCGCCAGGAAGGCCTCGATCCCCTTCGAGAAGGCCTGGGTGAACACCGCGATCAGCGGCAGCACCAGGAACAGCGCCAGGAACGCGATCGCGATCCCGATCAGCACGGTGCGGGTGGCTGCCCCCTCCGAGGCGACCGGCTCCGCCCGCGCAGCGGGCATGACGGTCGGCGAGAAGATCTCAGACATAGCCGAAGCGCCTCCGGCTCCAGGCCTGGATCAGGTTGATGGCGAGCAGGGTCAGGAACGAGATGCCCAGCATGATCGTGGCGATGGCGGCTGCCCCGCCGTAGTCGAACTCGGACAGCTTGATCACGATCAGCAGCGGCGCGATCTCCGAGACGTAGGGCAGGTTGCCGGCGATGAAGATGATCGAGCCGTACTCGCCGACCCCCCGGGCAAACGCCATGGCGAAGCCGGTCAGCACCGCCGGGATCAGCGGCGGCAGCACCACCCGGGTCAGGGTGGCGAACCGGCTGGCCCCGAGGGTGGCGGACGCCTCCTCGATCTCCTTGTCGATCTCGGCGATCAGCGGCTGCACGGTCCGCACCGCGAAGGGCAGCCCGATGAACACCATGGCGATGAAGATCCCCACCGGCGTGTAGGCCGCCTGGATGCCGAGCCGGGCGAGCGGCGCGCCGAGCAGCCCGTCCGGCGCGTAGAGCGAGGCCAGCGCGATGCCGGCCACCGCGGTCGGCAGCGCGAAGGGAAGATCGACCGCGGCATCCACCAGCTTGCGCCCCGGGAAGCGGTAGCGGGTCAGCACCCAGGCGACCAGGAAGCCGAAGACCGAGGCCACGAGCGCCGCGACCGCGGAGACGCCGAAGCTCAGCCGCAGGGCGCTGGAAACCCGTGGATCGGTGGCGACGTACCAGATTCCCGAGATCCCGAGGCCGGACGCTTTGGCCACGAGCCCGGCGAGCGGCAGCAGCACGACCAGCCCGAGGCAGGTCAGCGTGTAGCCGAAGCTGAGCCCGAAGCCCGGGATCACGCTCGGGCGGCGGAAGGTCCGTTTGCGACGCGGCGTCTCGACCATGGTTCCCGCCTCAGCGGCCGGCCCGGCTCAACCGGTCGAACAGGCCGCCGGCGTCGAAGTTCCGCTTCTGGATCTCGTCCCAGGTGCCCTGCAGGTCCTCGATCTTGAACAGCTTGATCGCGGGGAGCTGGGCGAGGTCGGCCGGGGCCGCCGCCTCGCGGCGGATCGGGCGGTAATGGTGCTTGGCGAAGATCGCCTGTGCGCGGTCGCTGTAGAGGAAGTCGAGATAGGCCTGGGCGGCCTTGGTAGTGCCCTTGCGCTCGGCATTGGCGGCCACGAGGGCCACCGGCGGCTCGGCGTAGATCGAGGTCGGCGGCGACACGATGTCGAACTTGTCCGCGCCGAATTCCTGCAGCACCAGGTAGGCCTCGTTCTCCCAGGTCGGGAGCACGTCGCCGAGGCCCCGCTGCGCGAAGGTCACCGTGGAGCCGCGGGCGCCGGTGTCGAGCACCGGCACGTTCTTGTAGATCTGACCGACGAAGGCGTCGGCCTTGGCGGCATCCTTGTCCTGGCCGTAGGCGTAGCCCCAGGCGGCCAGGAAGTTCCAGCGGCCGCCGGCCGAGGTCTTGGGGTTCGGGGTGATCACCTTCACGTCGGACTTGGTCAGGTCGGCCCAGTCCTTGACGCCCTTCGGGTTGCCCTTGCGGACCAGGAAGACCACCGTCGAGGTGTAGGGCGTCGCCTCGTTAGGGAGCTTGGTCCGCCAGTCGTCGGGGATCTTGTGCGTGAGCTTGGCGATGGCGTCGATGTCCGACGGGATGCCCAACGTGACCACGTCGGCGTCGACGCCGTCGATCACCGTGCGGGCCTGGGCGCCCGAGCCGCCGTGTGAGGCGCGCACCGTGATCGCCTCGCCGGTTTTGGCCTTCCAGTCCTCGGCGAAGACCGTGTTGATCTCGCGATAGAGTTCCCGGGTCGGATCATAGGAAACGTTCAGCAGCGCGGTCTCGGCGGCGGCCGGCACGAGGCACGCCGACAGGCCGGCACCGACCAGCATCGACAGCCCGAAAGCCCGGTTCCTGACCGCACCGTTCCTCATCACGCCCGCTCTCCCAGCCACTGACGGGTGCGCCGCGGAGAGGCGCACCCAGAAGACCCTGGATCGTTCGTTTTATCGAACGAAGTCAAGTCTTGGGGCGGTTTACACGTCGTCGTGCGGCTGGTGCAGGGTCGATGGAATCCTCCGAAACACAAGCGCGTTCAGGAGTTGCGCTCAGCAGAACGCATGGATTTTCTCCCGCGTGAAACGCAAGGAGAAGAATGTCGCCGTGTTCACGGGTTTCATAGAAAGAACAAACTGGTGTGCGCTGACGCACCTGCCGACGGCGCCGGGCTGTGCACCTGGGCGCGGCCCGCCTAAGGCTTCGGTTTGCCGAGCTGCTTCACCAAGGCCTCGAGGCGCTGGTCGATCGGCGCCGCCAGCGCGTCGGCGTAGACCGCGCGCAGGGTCTGGCCGAGATGCCGCCGGATGCTCGGGCTCAGCGAGGCCGCGGGTGAGGACGTGGTCTCGTCGGACGGACGCTCCGGATACGACTTCGTCATGATCCCGAGTCTCCTACGCGGCCACGCCAGGAGATTGGCAAAGCTTGGTTAAGAACCCGTCACGGCGGCCGGTCCCGGAACCGGAACTGGCCGCCCCGGGGGCACGTTGCCGGGCATGACCCCTCGCGCAGATCGGACCCGCCCCTTGTCCCGCTCGATTTCCCTGACCTTGACGGCATTTCTGGCGGTGACGGCGGCAAGCCCTTGCCTGGCGCAGACCAAGCCCGGCGAGATCAAGGGGGTCGATGCCATGGGCGACAAGTCCCGCAGCGCCCAGGACGGCTGGAGCCAGGCACCGGTTCCCCGGGAGCAATCGGCCGCCAAGGACGCACCGAATCCGGGCGGCAAGTCGATCGGCGAGAACGCCGACCGGCCGGTCCCCAAGGCGGATACGGGTGGATCGTCCGCGACGGAGCCGCAGGCGCCGCTCGACCACCGCACGGGCGGCCCCTCCGGCAGCAATCCGGCCGCGCCGTCGAAGTAAAAACGTCTTCGTTTGCAGGATGATAACCGGCCTTCGAACGTGCCGGACGTGGGAAAACAGGGCCTGGCGCTGTGTCACCCAATCGCACTTGCCTCGTGCACGCTTTTTTGGGACACCCTGGAATTATACCAGATCGCTTTAAGGAGCGGAGATGAACGTCCAGGTCTCTCGGCGTGGCCTGCTCAAAGGGGCCGGCGCCGGCCTCGCGGGCGGCTCGCTCGGCGCACTCGGCTTCGGCGGCCTCCAGCCGGCGATGGCCGCCGCGGTGCGGCCGTTCAAGCTCGCGCAGATGCGCGAGACGCGCAACACCTGCCCGTACTGCTCGGTCGCCTGCGGCGTCATCCTGTACAGCCTGGGCGACCGTTCGAAGAACGCGCGCTCCTCGGTGATGCATATCGAGGGCGACCCCGATCACCCGGTCAACCGCGGCACGCTCTGCCCGAAGGGCTCGGCGTTGCTCGACTTCGTGCATGCCGAGACCCGCACGAAATACCCGCTCCACCGCGCCCCCGGTACCTCCGAGTTCAAGCGCGTCTCTTGGGACTTCGCCCTCGCCCGGATCGCGACCCTCCTCAAGGAGGATCGGGACAAGAACTTCCTGGCCAAGAACGAAGAGCTCACGGTCAACCGCTGGACCACGACGGGCTTCCTCGGGGCCTCGGCGACCACCAACGAGACGGCCTGGCTGACCTACAAGACAGTCCGAAGCATGGGGGCCCTGGTCTTCGATAACCAGGCCAGGGTTTGACACGGTCCGTCGGTCGCCAGTTTGGCGCCCTCCTTCGGACGCGGTGCGATGACCAACCTCTGGATGGACATCAAGCACGCGGACGTGATTACCGTGATGGGCGGCAATGCCGCCGAGGCGCATCCGTGCGGCTTCAAGTGGGTCGTCGAGGCGAAGGCCCATAACAACGCCAAGCTCATCGTCGTCGACCCGCGCTTCACCCGCACGGCGTCGGTGGCCGATCTGTACTGCCCGATCCGGCAGGGGACCGACATCGCGTTCCTGTCGGGTGTCGCGAAGTACCTGATCGACAACGACAAGCTGCAGCACCGCTACGTCGCGGTCTATTCCAACGCGGGCTACGTGGTCCGCGAGGGCTACGATTTCAGCGAGGGCCTGTTCGCCGGCTACGACGCCGACAAGCGCGACTACGACAAGACCACCTGGGACTACGAGATCGGTCCCGACGGCTACGCCGTGGTCGACGAGACGATGCAGCATCCGCGCTGCGTCATGCAGCTGCTGAAGAAGCACATCGCCATCTACACGCCGGAGATGGTGGAGCGGATCTGCGGCTCGCCGAAGGAGACCTTCCTGAAGGTCTGCGAACTGATGGCGACCACGTCCTCCCCGGAGCGGACGATGGCCTCGCTCTACGCGCTCGGCTGGACGCACCATTCCAAGGGCTCGCAGAACATCCGCTCGATGTGCATCGTCCAGACGCTTCTGGGCAACATCGGCATGCTCGGCGGCGGCATGCAGGCCCTGCGCGGCCACTCAAACATCCAGGGCCTGACCGATCTCGGGCTGATGTCGAACCTCATCCCGGGCTACCTCAACCTGCCCGTGGAGAAGGAGCCGGATTACGCGAGCTACATCGCCAAGCGGCAGTTCAAGCCGCTGCGCCCGGGCCAGACCAGTTACTGGCAGAACTACAACAAGTTCTTCGTCTCGTTCCAGAAGATGATGTGGGGCGAGCACGCGACGAAGGACAACGACTGGGCCTACGATTACCTGCCCAAGCTCGATGTGCCGACCTACGACGTGCTGCGCGGGTTCGAGCTCGCCAAGCAGGGCAAGATGACGGGCTACATCATCCAGGGCTTCAACCCCCTGATGACGTTCCCGAACCGTGCCAAGATGACGGAAGCCTTCTCCAAGATGAAGTTCATCGTGGTGATGGATCCGCTCAAGACCGAGACCGCCCGGTTCTGGGAGAACCACGGCGAGTACAACGACGTCGATCCGACCCAGATCCAGACCGAGGTGTTCGAGCTGCCGACCACCCTGTTCGTGGAGGAGGAAGGCTCGCTGTCGAACTCCAGCCGCTGGCTGCAGTGGCACTGGCAGGCCCAGGAGGCTCCGGGCGAGTGCCGCTCGGACATCGAGATCATGTCGGGGATCTTCCTCCGCATGAAGGAGGCCTACAAGAAGGATGGCGGCGCGTTCCCGGACGCGATCGTCAACCTGAAATGGGACTACGCCATGGCGGAGTCGCCGACGCCCACCGAGCTCGCCCGCGAGCTCAACGGCTACACGGTGGCGCCGACGCCGGACCTCAACGGGACGATCATCCCGGCGGGCAAGCAGGTCGACGGCTTCGCCCAGCTCAAGGACGACGGCACCACGGCGTGCGCATGCTGGATCTACTCGGGCTGCTACACCGAGAAGGGCAACACCATGGCCCGCCGGGACAACACCGATCCCGGCGACCGCGGCATCGCCCCGAACTGGGCCTTCGCGTGGCCGGCCAACCGGCGCGTGCTCTACAACCGGGCGTCCTGCGACCCGGAGGGCAGGCCCTGGTCGGAGAAGAAGAAGCTCATCGAGTGGAACGGCAAGCAGTGGATCGGCTTCGACGTGCCGGATTACGGCGTCACCGTCGCCCCCGATAAGGGCGTCGGGCCGTTCATCCTGAACCAGGAGGGCGTCGCCCGCCTGTGGACCCGGGGGCTCATGCGCGACGGGCCGTTCCCGACGCATTACGAGCCGTTCGAGTCGCCGATGGCCAACATCCCGTTCCCGAAGATCAAGGGCGCCCCGGCGGCCCGCATCTTCAAGGACGACCTGGCCGATCTCGGCGACGCGAAGGATTTTCCCTACGCGGCCACCAGCTACCGGCTCACCGAGCACTTCCACGGCTGGACAAAGCACGCCCGGATCAACGCGATCCTCCAGCCGGAGGCCTTCGTCGAGATCTCGGAGGAGCTGGCCAAGGAGAAGGGCATCACCAAGGGCGGCTGGGTCCGCGTCTGGTCGAAGCGCGGCTCCCTGAAGGCCAAGGCGGTGGTGACCAAGCGGATCAAGCCGCTGATCTGCGACGGCAAGCCTGTCCACGTCGTCGGCATCCCGCAGCACTGGGGCTTCATGGGCCTGACGAAGAAAGGATGGCACCCGAACTCGCTGACGCCCGTGGTGGGTGACGCGAACACCGAGACGCCGGAGTTCAAGGCCTGGCTCGTGAATATCGAGCCGACCACGCCGCCGTCCGACGCGGTCGCCTGAGGGGAGCCGAGATCATGGCCGATTACAGCTCCCTCGATATCCGCCAGCGCTCCGCCTCCACGGAGACGCCGCCGGAGATCCGCCGCCAGGTGGAGGTCGCCAAGCTCATCGACGTGTCGAAATGCATCGGCTGCAAGGCCTGCCAGTCGGCCTGCGAGGAGTGGAACGACCTGCGCGACGACATCGGCATCAACCGCGGTGTCTACGACAACCCCCACGACCTCACCCCGAAGTCGTGGACCCTCATGCGGTTCACCGAGTACGAGAACCCGGAGACCCAGAACCTCGAATGGCTGATCCGCAAGGACGGCTGCATGCACTGCACCGAGCCGGGCTGCCTGAAAGCGTGCCCGTCCCCGGGGGCGATCGTGCAGTACTCCAACGGCATCGTCGACTTCATCGAGGAGAACTGCATCGGCTGCGGCTACTGCGTGAAGGGCTGCCCGTTCAACATCCCGCGCATCAGCCAGACCGACCACAAGGCGTACAAGTGCACCCTGTGCTCGGACCGGGTGGCGGTGGGTCAGGCTCCGGCCTGCGCCAAGGCCTGCCCGACCGGCTCGATCATGTTCGGCACCAAGCAGGCGATGATCGAGCAGGCCGAGACCCGTGTCGAGGACCTGAAGTCGCGCGGCTTCCAGCATGCCGGCCTCTACGACCCGGCCGGCGTCGGCGGCACGCACGTCATGTACGTGCTGCACCACGCCGACCAGCCGAGCCTCTATGCCGGCCTGCCGAACGACCCGAAGATCTCGCCGCTGGTGGCCTTCTGGAAGGGGGGCGCCAAGGTGTTCGGGCTCGCCGCGATGGGCTTCGCCGCGGTCGCGGGCTTCTTCCACTACGTGACGGCCGGCCCCAACGAGGTCGTGCCCGAGGAAGAGGAAGAGGCGGTCGAGTACGACGAGGCCAAGCGCCGCGAGACCGGCCGCGAGACCGGCGGCGGCGAGGCGCGTCCGCACTGACACGTCTTCCGGGCCGGCACAGCGGCCCGAGAGACGCGACAGACCTCCTCTCCCGTGCGGGAGAGGGTTGGGGTGAGGGACCCGGTCTTTCCGGAGAGGTCGCACCCCTCACCCTGTCCCTCTCCCACACGGGAGAGGGGACCCGTGGCCGGTCCTGCGATGGCGTAGATCCGACGGGCCGCCCGATCTAGAATTCCAGAGCCAGCCCTCGCCGCCGCTGCGGCGCAGGACCGGCATAACGTCAGGCGCGAGAAGGCCGATGACGATCCAGAGCGATATCCGGGACGGTGATTCCCGCCCCCTGCATCACGCCAAGGCCGAGACGCCGGAGGTGATGTACGTCCCGCGCTACACCGGGGTCCAGCGCGTGAACCACTGGATCACCGCGATCCTGTTCACCCTGCTGACCCTCTCGGGGCTGGCGATGTTCACGCCCTACCTGTTCTCGCTGACCGGCCTGTTCGGCGGCGGGCAGGCGACGCGGGCGATCCATCCGTGGTTCGGCGTCGCCCTGGCGGTGAGCTTCTTCTTCCTGTTCGTGCGGTTCTGGAAGCTCAACATCCCCAACAAGGACGACGTCGCGTGGTCGATGAAGATCGGCGACGTGGTCACCAACCGGGAGGACCGCCTGCCCGAGCTCGGCAAGTACAATGCCGGCCAGAAGGGCGTGTTCTGGGGCCAGACCGCGCTGATCGGGGTGATGTTCGTCACCGGCCTGGTGATCTGGAACACTTATTTCGGCGGTTTCACCTCCATCGAGACCCAGCGTTGGGCACTTCTCGCCCACTCGCTCGCGGCCGTGATCGCCATCGCGATCATCGTGGTCCACATCTATGCCGGCATCTGGGTGCGCGGCACCGGCCGGGCGATGGTCCGTGGCACGGTGACGGGCGGCTGGGCCTATCGGCATCACCGCAAGTGGTTCCGGCAGATCGCCGGCGCCAAGGCGCGCCGGGGCTCGGTGGACAAGCACGGATCCTGAGGCGTGGCCAATTTCTTCCGGCGCAAGCCCGCGGCTCCGGCCGAGGCGACACCTGCCGCAGCCGAGCCGAAACCCCGGCGGCGGGATTTCAGCGAGCTGAAGCCGGATCCCGATAAGATCGGGATCTCGGGCTCCGTCCCGTTCGTGCGCCTGCCGAGTCCCGAGACACTGTTCGCCGACCGGGCCGCGCGCCTGACGGCCGCCGCCCCCGGGCATCCGCTGGAAGCCTATCTCCGGTTCGTGGCCGAGGTCGCCCGGGCGCAGGCCTCGGTGCAGACGGCTGTCCCGCCCGCCGAGGCGCCGGACGCGGCCGACACGGCGCTCCGCGCCGAGCACGGCATGCCGCCCCTCTCGCGGCATCGGCTGGAGGCGGATGCGGGCTTCGACGGCTGCCTCACCGCGCTTCTGGAGCAGCTCGACCTGTCGGTGTCCCCGGAGGCGTCCCAGGCGGCGCGGGCGAGCCTGCTGGCCGCCTCCCCGGCGGACCGGCTCGATCTCGCCGTGCAGGTGGTCGAGGGCGCGCTGCCGATGGAGCGGATCGCCGAATGCGTGTTCGTGGCGGCAGCGCTGCAGGTCCGGTTCGCCCAGGATGCGGCACGCCTCGACGCGTCGGCCCTGAAGCCCGTGGCCGACGGCGTCTGCCCGTGCTGCGGCGGCGCGCCGGTGGCGAGCGTGGTGGTGAGCTGGACCCCGGCCGACAAGGCCCGGTACCTCAGTTGCTCGGTCTGCGGCACCCTGTGGAACCACGTCCGGATCCGCTGCACCGCCTGCGGCTCGGGCGAGGGCATCAGCTATTACGGGCTCGACGAGGTCTCCAAGGATGTCCAGGTCGAGACCTGCACGACCTGCCACAGCTACATCAAGCACCTGCACCAGCACCGGGCCCCGGCGCTCGACCCGGTGGCGGACGACATCACCTCCTACGGCCTCGACCTGAAGATCGCCGAGGACGGCTTTCGCCGTGCAGGGCTCAACCTGCTGTTCATCGTTTAAGGCCCGGATCCACAAGGTCCGGGACCTTGTGCGGGTGCAGGGCAGAGCCCTGCGAAGCCCCGCCTCTTCTCAGCGATACCCGTAGCGGCTCTTGGCGGAGGCCAGGAGGTGGAGCGCCTCGCCGGACTTGCCGGCGGCGCATTCCGCGGCGGCTTGGCTCAGATCGGCGTTGAAGCGGTCGCCCACCGGCTTGTTGAGGTTGCCGGTGGCCACGTCGCTGTCCACGATGGCCCTGGTGCGGGCGATCTCGGGACCGCAGCCGCTGCCTGTGGGTAGCGCCAGGGGCGCCGGAACGATCGGCGAGGGCTCGGAGACCTTGGGCGCGGAACGTTGCTGGCAGGCGCCCAGCGTCGCGGCGGCGAGAACGACGAGACTGAGGCGCATCGGGAGACGGGACGCGGGCACGGCGATCATCCTGTTGCGGCGCAGGGGCTGCGCCGCCGGGGTTTTGGGCCGAGCTTGGCAGTGGGTCAATCGCTTGGGCGGCACGCTCCCGTGCTGCGCTGACCACGATTGCGTTCCGGGTCGTCCGGAACTCGATGAGGCGTCCCATCCGGACCTGAGACACGCTTGCCCTCCCCCCGGCAGCGGGCGCGCGTCCCCTCGCCCGTGCGGGAGAGGGGGCGCGTCTAGCTCTGCATCGGCCTGCGCGCGCTCCTCGGCGCTCTACTTGGCCTTGTCCGACAGCGCCTTTAGGCCGGATTCGTAGATGCCCTGGATGGCGTCGACTGCGACGGTGTCTGGGGCGCCCTTGGCGTTGAAGGTGCCGCTCCAGGTGACCTTGGAGCCCGTGCCCTCGGGGGCGACCGCTAGGGTCGATTTGTAGTCGGAGACCGGCAGCGGGCCGTCCAGGATCGTGTAGGTGTAGCTCATCACCTTGTCGTCCCGGGAGACCTGCTCCTCCTTGAGGGTGCCGCCGCCCTTCAGGCTGAGCGTGCGGACCTTCAAGCCGTCCTTGTCGGACAGGACGCATTTCTCGATGGCCGGGTGCCAGTCGCCGATGCCGCAGAACTCGCCGATCGTCTGCCAGACCTTGGCCGGGGGCGCAGCGATGTCGGCCGAGCGTGTCACCTCCAGGGCATGGCCCGCCCCGGTGGAAGCCGCCAGCGCCAGGGCAGCGAGGGGCAGGGGCCGGCTGAAAGCGAAGGGCATCGGGGGTCTCCATCCATATCGATCGCGGCGGGCGCCGCGCAGGCTCTGGGGCCGCGCAGGAGCTAGGCCGCGAGGGCCGCCGGGGCAATGGGCTGGGCGGACGAGGCGGGTGGCCGCGCCCAGACGGCGCGGCGGGTCGTAGTGCTCTCAGCGCGTATCCCATACGCTTCTCTCATCCTGAGGTGCCGGGCGATCGAGGATCGCTCGGCCTCGAAGGAGAGCTCCAGGGATCGCGGAGGCATCTGGAGGGCTCCTTCGAGGGCGCCGCTCCGCGCCGCCGCCTCAGGATAAGGGCGTGGGGGAGCAGGACCGACCAGGCCGCTGCCTTACCACCCCTCCCCGACATCCCCTTCGACCGGATAGCCATAGCCCGGCACCGGCGCGTAGGCTGGGCGCACGGCGGTGCGGGCATAGGCCGGGCGCGTGCGGCGGCCCATCTGGTCGATGTCGGCGAGGCCGTCATCCGGCGCATAAGGATCTCGGCTCCGGGCGACGCGAAGGCTGCGCGGCGCGCGCTCGGCCACCCGAGCATCCGCGTCCTCGATCTGGACGCGGGTCCGGTTCATGCCCTGGGCCTTCACCAGGTTGAACAGGGTCGCAGCGTTGCGTACCGAGAGGCGCACGCAGCCATGGGAGGCCGCGCGGCCGAGGTTGCGGACGTGGTTGGTGCCGTGGATCGCGTGGCCCTGGTTGGTGAAGAACATCGCGAATGGCATGGGTGCGTCGTCCCACTCCTTCGAGAAGTGGGTGCGCTCCATCCGGAACGGCCGATAGGACCCGGACGGGGTGTCGTAGGCCTCGACCCCGGTGGAGACCGGCCAGGTATAGCGCGGCTGCCCGTCGACCGAGACCTCCATCCGCTGGCTGGATTTGTCGACGCTGATGAGCACATCCGCCCGCGCCGCCGGCGGTGCAGCGCCCCACAGGAGCAATCCGGACAGGACCGAGACCAGACCGATACGCATGCACGACCTCGATGAATGGGCGAAGACGGAGTTCAGATAGGCTAAGCTATTGGCAACGCCAAGGTTCCTGGGCGGAAGCCCGCGGATATGGGGTTCGACTGCGCAGGCGGATCGGTTCTGGCCGGCGCCGCGCGGGTCGGTTTCGGCACGGAAGATGCGCGCCGTTGACAGGTGCCCCAGGCCGGGCGCCTCCTGCCCATCCCTGACCCGGAGATCCCATGGCCCTCGACCCAGCCCTCGCCGCCGCGATCGAAGCCTCCGTGGCGGAGGGGTTTGCCGAGCAGGTCGCGCACACGCAGGCCCTGGTCCGGTTCGCCTCCCTGCGCGGCGCTGAGCATGCCTGCCAGGATTACGTGTTCGGGGCGTTCCGGGACCGGGGCTATGCCACCGAGCGCTTCGCCATGGACCGGGCCGCCATCGCGGCCCATCCGGGCGGCTCGAAGATCGACCAACGCCATTCGGACGCCCCGATCGTCGTCTGCCACCATCGCCCGCAGACCGAGACCGGGCGCTCGCTGATCCTGCAGGCCCATGTCGACGTGGTGCCGGTGGGGCCCCTCGACCTGTGGACGCATCCGCCCTTCGACCCGGTGATCGAGGGCGACTGGCTCTACGGCCGCGGCGGCGGCGACATGAAGGCCGGCCACGCCGCCAACCTGTTCGCCCTCGATGCGCTCGCCCGCCTCGGCCTCCAGCCCGCCGCCTCCGTCACGATCCAGTCGGTGGTCGAGGAGGAATCCACCGGCAACGGCGCGCTCGCCACCCATCTGCGCGGCTACCGGGCCGACGCCGTGCTGATCCCCGAGCCCGAGGACGAGAAGCTGGTGCGCGCCAATACCGGGGTGCTGTGGTTCACCGTCGAGGTGCGCGGCGTGCCGGTCCACGTGCGCGAGATGGGCGCCGGCGCCAACGCCATCGACGCCACCTACCGGGTGATCGGCGCCCTGCGTGCCCTCGAGGCGCGCTGGAACGCCGAGACGTCCGAGCACCGCCACTTCGAGGCCGAGGACCACCCGATCAACCTCAATATCGGCAAGATCGAGGGCGGCGACTGGGCCTCCTCGGTCCCGGCCTGGTGCCGGATCGAGTGCCGGGTGGCGCTCTATCCGGGCGTCCCGGCCGCCCGCGCCGCCGCCGAGATCGAGGCCGCGATCTCGGACTTCGCCCGCACCGATTCCTTCCTGGCCAACAACCCGCCGCATGTCGCCTTCAACGGGTTCTTCGCCGAGGGCTACGTGCTGGAAGAGGGCTCCGAGGCGGAAGCCGTCCTCGGCCGTGCCCATGCCCGGGCGACGGGGACACCGCTGCAGAGCTTCATGTCGCCGTGCTACCTGGATACGCGAGTCCATGCTCTCTACGACCGGGTGCCGGCCCTGTGCTACGGGCCGAGCGCCCAGAACATCCACGGCTTCGACGAGCGCGTGAGCCTCGCCTCGGTGAAGCGCTGCACCACCGCGATGGCGCTGTTCGTGGCCGAATGGTGCGGGACGGAACGGCGGGTGGGGTGAGGGTTTGGTTTTCGTAAAGGACGCAGGTCCCCTCTCCCGTGCGGGAGAGGGACAGGGTGAGGGATGCGACCTCTCCGGATAGACCCGGCCCCTCACCCCAACCCTCTCCCGCACGGGAGAGGGCGCGCGTCGCGGTTCGCACAAGCCGATGTGAGAACATCTCAGCCCGTGCGAAAGAGAGACCTACGCCTCGGCCGGTGACGGGTGCTTCCCCCGATCAAGGGATCAGCCGGTCCGCCCGGAGCCGGGTGAACAGGTCGTAGAACGCGTCGTCGGTGGGTTGATAGGCCGTGAAACCCAGCCGCCGGCTCTTGCTCATGTCGGTGACGACCTCGATCGGACGGCCGAGATCGGCATCGGTGTGCCAGGGCGAGGCCAGTTTCTGGAGATC
The DNA here is from genome assembly GCF_022829365.1 of Methylobacterium sp. J-077. Lineage (GTDB taxonomy): Bacteria > Pseudomonadota > Alphaproteobacteria > Rhizobiales > Beijerinckiaceae > Methylobacterium. The sequence goes on from NZ_JAKSYJ010000167.1 coordinate 108,742, forward strand.
CGGCTCGGCGAGGCCGTGGCGCTGCGCGATCTCGGCCCAGGCCGGACCGTCCTGCGCCATCCGCTCCTCCAGGGGGCGGACCGTGCCGTCGAACGGCACAGCCTCGATCCCGAACCACTCGGCGATCCGGCCCCACATCCAGCTCCAGCGGAAGACGTCGCCGTCGACGACGTTGAACGCCTCGTTGGCGGCCTTCGGTTCGGTGGAGGCCCAGAGCAGCTGACGGGCGAGCAGCCTGGCGTCGGTCATGTCTGTGAGGCCGTTCCACTGCACCGCCGAGCCCGGGAAGGTGAAGGGGCGCTTCAGCTCACGGCAGAGGGTGGCGTAGCAGGCCAGGGTCGTGCCCATGTTCATGGCGTTGCCGACCGCCTTGCCGATGATCGTGTGCGGGCGATGCACGCTCCAAGTGAAGCCGTCGCGGGCGCTCGCCGCGAAGACGGCATCCTCCTGGGCGTAATAGAAATTCTCGATGTCGAGCCGGCCCTGGTCCTCGCGGAACGGCGTCTGCGGCAGGGTGCCCTTCCCATAGGCCTCGAACGGGCCGAGATAGTGCTTCAGCCCGGTCACCAAGGCGACGTGGCGGACGCTCTTCTGCGGCCGCAGGGCATCGAGCAGGTTCTCGATCATGGCCCGGTTGACCCGGATCATCTCGGCCTCGGTCGGGCGCCGCTGCCAGGTCGCCAGGAACACGTGGCTCGGGGCGAGGCCGGCGAGCGCCTTCTCGAGGGAGGCCGGATCCTGCAGGTCGGCCACCACCGGCTCGACCCCGGCCATCTCCATCGGCTTGCGGGCGAGCCCCGCGACCCGCCAGCCTTCCTCGACGAGCAGCGCCGCGGTGGCGCTCCCGACGATCCCGCTGGCGCCGACGATCAGGGCGGTGTTCGACATGCACATCCTCTCGACCCGGCTCACATCCCGGTTGAGCGGCAGATGCGGCCGGCACCGACAGGCTTCAAGGCCGCACGGCGCCGCCCTCCCCCGCGCCGAGGGTACTTGATGAGACGTGGGCCCCTCTCGTCGCAAGCCTCTGATGTTCACGCATCAGCTCGTGCAGGCCGCGACGTGCCCCCTCTCCCGCACGGGAGAGGGGGCCTGCGCTTTATGCGGTCGAGGATGGGTAAACCCTGGCCGCCGCAGACGGAAAGCGAGCGGCGCGGCCGGAGTGGCGGTGAGAGGGGCGAGAGTGGATGTGCTCATCCTGCGCCGCCCCCTCACCCTCGGCTGCCGCCTCGCTCCGGCGACGACGAGGTCGCTGGAGCCCTCTCCCCGCGCGGGGAGAGGGGGGATCCCTGCCCGCGCAGGCCGGCGCTGAAGCGCAAGGTGCTTGTACGGCGATCTAGAGCCCGCCAGCCCCCGCTCCTCACGCCACCCGGTCGATCGCCGCCCCCAGCATTTCGACGATCTCGCCGATCTGGCCGCGCTCCAGGATCAGCGGCGGCGACAGGGCGATGATGTCGCCGGTGACCCGGGTAAGCAGCCCGCGCGCGAAGCAATCCACGAACAGGTCGTAGGCGCGCTTGCCCGGCGCGTCGGGCCGCGGCGCCAGCTCGATGCCGGCGATCAGCCCGATGGTGCGGATGTCGATGACGTTCTTGCGCCCGCGCAGGTCGTGCATCGCCGCCGCCCAGTCGTCGGCGAGCGAAGCGGCGCGGGTGAGCAGCCCCTCCTCCCGGTAGATGTCCAGCGTGGCGAGGCCGGCCGCACAGGCCACCGGATGGCCGGAATAGGTGTAGCCGTGGAACAGCTCGATCCCGTCCGGGCCGTTCATCAGCGCGTCGTGCACCGCCCGGCTCGCGAACACCGCGCCCATCGGCACCGTGCCGTTGGTCAGGCCCTTGGCGCTGGTGACGAGGTCCGGCACCACGCCAAAGTAATCGGTCGCGAACGGGCTGCCGAGGCGGCCAAATCCCGAAATAACCTCGTCGAAGATCAGCAGGATGCCGTGCTTCGTGCAGATTTCGCGCAGCCGCTCGAGATAGCCCTTCGGCGGGATCAGCACGCCGGTGGAACCGGCCACCGGCTCGACGATGCAGGCCGCGATGGTCTCGGCCCCGTGGAGCGCCACCAGCCGCTCCAGGTCGTCGGCGAGCTCCACCCCGTGCTCGGGCTGGCCCTTCACGAAGGCGTTGCGCGCCGGGTCGTGGGTGTGGCGCAGGTGGTCGGTGCCGTTGAGCTGCGGGAAGACCCGGCGGTTCGACACGATGCCGCCCACCGACAGGCCGCCGAAGCCGACGCCGTGATAGCCGCGCTCCCGGCCGATCAGCCGGGTCCGGGTCCCCTGCCCGATCGCCCGCTGGTAGGCGAGCGCGATCTTGAGGGCGGTGTCGACCGATTCCGATCCGGAATTGGTGAAGAACACCCGGTCGAGGCGCTGGTCCGGGCCGCCCGGGGCGATCTCGGCGAGGCGCTCGGCGAACTCGAAGGCGATGGGGTGGCCCATCTGGAAGGTGGGGGCGAAATCGAGGGTGGCGAGCTGGCGCTCCACCGCCGCCGCGATCCCCCGGCGCCCGTGCCCGGCATTGACGCACCAGAGACCGGCGGTGCCGTCCAGCACCGTGCGGCCGTCATCGGCCGTGTAGTGCATGCCCTGCGCGGCCACGAGCATGCGCGGCGCCGCCTTGAACTGGCGGTTGGCGGTGAACGGCATCCAGAAGGCGTCGAGGGACGGCGTGTTGCGCAAGGGATGATCGGTCATGGAGGGCGCTCCGGGGCGGCGATCGGTCCAGGGGACACCCTGGCGGATCGGGCAACAAGTCCTTTTCTGATGGCCGCCAAGCCCTTGCAGAATCGGGGCCGCGGGCGCCACCGTTGCGGGATCCTCAACACCTGAAACGGGGTTCTTGGCGGATGAGCATCGATGTCGGCGAGCGCCTGCGCTTCGTGCGCGCCCGCCACGGCCTGTCGCAGCGGGCCCTGGCCAAGCGCGCCGGGGTGACGAACTCGGCGATCTCACTGATCGAGGCGAATCGGGTGAACCCTTCGGTGGGCGCCCTGAAGCGGATCCTCGACGGGGTGCCGATCGGCATGGCGGAGTTCTTCGCGCTCGAACCGGAGCCGGAGCGCAAGGCGTTCTTCGCCGCGAACGAACTCACCGAGATCGGCCGCAGGGCGACCAAGGGGGCGATCTCGTTCCTGCAGGTCGGCGACAGCCTGTTCGGGCGCAAGCTGCAGATCCTGAAGGAGCGCTACGAGCCCGGCGCCGATACCGGCCGGGTGCCGCTCTCCCACGAGGGCGAGGAAGGCGGCATCGTGCTCTCCGGGCGCCTGGAGGTCACGGTCGGCGAGGAGCGGCGCATCCTCGGCCCCGGCGACGCCTACAGCTTCGACAGCCGCCGCCCGCACCGCTTCCGCTGCGTCGGCCCCAACCCGTGCGAGCTGGTGAGCGCCTGCACCCCGCCGAGCTTTTAGAGCCCCGGGCTCTCGGGGCTGCGCGCCCCGAACCCCCGCCACAGGGCCGAGCCCGTTGGGAACCCGGTCTTCGCGTACATTCGCTTAAAGGCCGTAGATCGGGCTAACGCCGGCTTCAGAAGCGGTTCGCTACGAGGGGCGCATGAACTCTCTCGCCGCCACCGCCACCCAAACGCTGGCCACGTCCCGGAACCAGACGATCGGCATCGCGGCGGCGCGCCAGCAGATCGCGTCCGAGAAAGCCGTCGCCGGGCTCGTGGCGGAGGGGGCGCAGAGCAGCGCCGCCGCCAATCCGCCGGCGCCGGCCGGCCAGGGCCAGCGCGTCGACCGGCGCGCCTAAAGAAACTTACCCGAAGCCGTAGAGCCGGCGCGGGTTGTCGACGAAGAGCCGGCGGCGCCGGTCCTGGTCCGGCACCCACTCGGCCATCAGGTCGAGGAGGTCGGCCAGCCGCGGCGGCCCGTCCCAGGCGGCGACATGCGGCCAGTCCGAGCCCCAGAGGCAGCGCTCGGGGGCGGCGTCGTTGAGGGCGCGGGCGAAGGGAATCGTGTCGGCATAGGGCGGCCCGGCGTCCGAATCCCGGAAGGCGCCGGAAAGCTTGACCCAGTTGCCGTCGCGCACGAGGCCGAGCAGCGCCTGGAAACCCGGATGCGCGATCCCGGCCGAGGCCGGCATGTGGCCCATATGGTCGAACACCAGCGGCACCGGCAGCCGCGACAGGCGGCCCGCGATGGGCGGCAGGTCGCGGGCGTCGAGCAGGAACTGCAGGTGCCAGCCCATCTCCCGGGCGAGCGCGCCGTAGCGCTCCACCGCATCGAGCCCGATCCCGCCGCCGAACAGCACGTTGAGACGCAGGCCCACCACCCCGGCCTCCTTCAGGGCGGCGAGCTCCGCATCCGCCAAGCCCAGCGGGATCACCGCGATGCCGCGCAGGCGCTGCCGGTTGGCAAGGAGCGTCTCCACCATCAGCCGGTTGTCGGTGCCGTGGACGCTGACCTGGACCAGCACGCCGTTGGCCATGCCGGTCGCATCGAGCATCGCAAGATACCGGTCGGCGGAGGCGGCCGGGGGCGTGTAGCTCCGGTCGGCCACCAGCGGATAGGCCGGCGGCAGGCCGATCACGTGGGCATGGGTGTCGACCGCGCCCTCCGGCACCCGGTAGCGGGTCGGCCCGCTCGGATGCGGATGAGGCGCGGGACAGTCTCGGATCTCGACCATGATCAGCTATCCGCGTGCAGGACCCGGCCACGGGTCTCGGGCAACGCGAAGGCCGCCAGGAAGAAGATCCCGTAGGCGATCGCCGCGAAGATCGCGATGGCCGAGGCGAGACCGGCGCGCTCGGCGAGGTAGCCGACCAGCGCCGGGAACAGGGCGCCGACGCCCCGGCCGAAATTGTAGCAGAACCCCTGCCCCGAGCCGCGCAGGCGGGTCGGGTAGAGTTCGGTCAGGAAGGCGCCCATCCCGGAGAAGTAACCCGAGGCGAAGAACCCGAGCGGGAAGCCCAGCACCCAGAGCACGCCGTTCGACAGCGGGATCTGCGTGTAGGCGACGATCACCGCGATGGCGCCGAGCGAGAAGATCAGGAACAGCGGCCGCCGCCCGAGCCGGTCGGCGAGCCAGGCGCCCACGAGGTAGCCGGTGAACGAGCCGACGATCAGCGCCGAGAGGTAGCCGGTGGACGACACCACCGAGAGGTGGCGCTCGGTGGTGAGGAAGCGCGGCACCCACGTGGTGATCGCGTAATAGCCGCCCTGGCAGCCCGCCGCCGCCAGCGAGGCGAGCAGGGTGGTCTTGAGGATCGGACCGGAGAAGATCTCCCAGATCTTCGGCCGGTCGCCGGTGGCGATGGCCCGGGCGCGGGTCTCGGCGGCGACCTGCGGCTCCTGGACGTAGCGGCGCAGGTAGAACACCAGGAGGGCCGGCAGCGCGCCGATCGCGAACATCCAGCGCCAGGCGATCTCGGGGGGCAGCAGCGAGAAGGTCACCGCCTGTGCCAGCACCGCCATGCCCCAGCCGATCGCCCAGCCGGACTGGACCGAGCCGACCGCCCGGCCGCGATACTCGGCCCGGATGGTCTCGCCGATCAGCACCGCGCCGGCCGCCCATTCGCCGCCGAAACCGAGGCCCAGGATCGCCCGGGCGACGAGCAACTGGTCGAAATTCTGCACGAAGGCGCAGAGCAGCGAGAACACCGAGAACCACAGGATGGTGATCTGGAGGGTGCGCACCCGGCCGATCCGGTCGGCGACGAATCCGGCGAGCCAGCCGCCCAGCGCCGAGGCCAGCAGCGTCACCGTGGCGGCGAGCCCGGCCGTCCCGGAATCGACGTGCCACAGGGCCATGATCGTCCCGATCACCAACGGGTAGATCATGAAGTCCATGCCGTCGAGGCACCAGCCGGCGGCGCACGCCCAGAAGGTGTGCCGCTCCGGCGGGGTCATGGACCGGTAGAAGGCCGTGAGGCTGGCGTCGCGGATTTCCACCGCCGCCACGCCCGTATTTACCGCCCCAGCTTCCGTACGCATGACACGCTCCCACCCACGGGTACCAGTATCGGCACCCATGGCTGAGCTTTGCAACCGTTGGGAGGTACTACGCAAGGAAAAGGCCGCCGGAAGGCGGCCTCTCCAGTTCGGTCAGCGCCGGTCGATGCCGCTCAGTAGCAGCGCTCGACCAGGACCCGGCGGTAGCCGTAGGGCGTCCAGCGGGTCCGCGGGACCGTGTAGCAGCCGCCGCCGTAGCCGTAATCGCCGCCATAGCCGTAGCCGACCGGGGCGTAGCCGCCGCCATAACCGTAACCATAGCCCGGATAGCCGTAGCCACCGTAACCGCCATAGAGGCCGCCCGCCGCTAGGCCGAGCCCGACACCGAGACCCAGGCCGCCGAGACCGTAGCCGTAGCCGCCGCGATAGCCGTAGCCGCGGCCGTAGAAGCCGCGTCCGTAGCCGCCCCGGAAGCCGGCGCCGCGGAACCCGCCGCCGAAGCCACCACCGCGGAAGCCGCCGAATCCACCACCGTGGAAGCCGCCGCCGCCGAAGCCGCGCGCATCGGCACCGGCCGGCATGAGCACCAGGGCACCCGCCGCCAGCAGGGCCGAGCCGAGCACTGCACCCTTCATCATGTATCTCCGTCGATCCATTACCGCCCTCGTGAGCCAGAAACGCCCGAGTACGGAAAACAGTTCAGTCGCCCCCCGCGGCGCGGCGCCGCTGACCCGGAGCGCAAGCTTGGCGCCATGTCGGGGCCCGAAAGTGCGGTTTCGGACACGAAAATCGCCGTTTTCCAACGCAAAAGCCGCTGCGCCCGCCCACGTCTTCGTGTGGGGTATCACGGAACCATCCATGACGAAGCGCTCGGTTCACGCCCTGTTGATCGCGCTCCTGGCGCTCACCGCCCTCGCCCGCGGGGCCGTGGCGGCGCCGGCCGCCCCCGATCTCTGCCGCGCCGTCCAGGCGCAGGGCGAGAGCTTCACGGTCTGCACCGTCGACCTGCGGCGGCAGCGGCTGCGGCTGTTCTGGCTCCAGGAGGACGGCCGGCCCTACGGCGCGCTGGGCAATCTGGCCGAGAAACAGGGCGGGCGCCTCGGCTTCGCGATGAATGCCGGCATGTACGACAAGGACCAGGCGCCGGTGGGCCTCTACGTCGAGGACGGACGCGAGATGAAGCATGTCTCGACCGCGGACGGCCCGGGCAACTTCCACCTCAAGCCCAACGGCGTGTTCTGGGTGAAAGGCGAGCGGGCCGGCGTCAGCGACACCGGCCACTATCTCCGGGCGAAGATCCGGCCGGACTTCGCCACGCAATCCGGCCCGATGCTGGTGATCGACGGTCAGATCCACCCAAAGATCTCGGCCGACGGTCCGAGCCAGAAGATCCGGAACGGCGTCGGCGTGCAGGAGGACGGCCACTTGGCGGTGTTCGCCATCTCCGAGCGCCCGGTGACCTTCGGGGCTTTCGCCCGGCTGTTCCGGGACGACCTCGGCTGCCGCAACGCCCTGTTCCTCGACGGCACGGTGTCGAGCCTCTACGCGCCGAATCTCGGCCGCTCCGATATCAGCCGACCGCTTGGGCCGCTGGTCGGGGCGATGGCGCGCTGAAGGCACGCCGTCGGCATCTTACGTCACGGCGTCTTCGATCCTGGCTTTCAACGCGGAACCGGCACGCTGCCTTGGACGGCCAGACAACGATCGGCGTCCGGTCTGAGGCTGTCGGGTCGATTGCCTGCCGGTCTGAACCCTCCTTTAGCGCTTGGAAGCACGCCTGGCCCCCGATATACTCAGACAAAACAACGGGGGGAGTCATGAGTCGATTGAGGCTTGTCGGAAGCGTCGTGGCGATGGTGATCGCAACGAGCTCGGTGGGTGCGCAAGTACCGCAGACAATCTTGTACGGCGCGGCCTATTACGACGAGTACACCCCTGTCGATCGGGTCGACGAAGACGCCAAAATGATGAAGGCGGCGGGCATTACCGTCGTCCGAATTGCCGAATCCACTTGGGGGACATTGGAGCCTCGGCCAAGCGTATTCGATTTCAGCCATATCGACCGGACTCTCGCGGCGATGAACCGTGAAGGTATCAAGGTGATCGTCGGCACGCCGACCTATGCCGTGCCGACATGGTTGGCGCGTCAGCACCCCGACATCCTGCTGCAGCCGGGCGCCTACGGTCCGCGCCAGAACATGGACATCACCAATCCCGAATACCGCGCAGCGGCCGAGCGCATCATCGTTGCCCTGATCGACCACGTGAAGGACGATCCTGCGGTCATCGGCTATCAGGTCGACAACGAGACCAAGGCGTTCGGAACCAGCGGCCCCAACGTCCAGGCCGCATTCGTTGCAGCCATGAAGAAGAAGTGGTCGAGCCTCGATGATCTCAACAAGGCTTGGGGGCTCGACTACTGGAGCAATCGGATCAACCGCTGGGACGATTTCCCGTCGGTCAACGCGTCGATCAACGCCAGTATGACGAATGCCTTCCAGGCCTTCCAGCGGGGGCTTGTGACGGATTTCCTGGCTTGGCAGGCGAATCTGGTCCGTCAGCATGCCCGCCCCGGCCAATTCGTCACCCAGAACTTCGACCTCGACTGGCGCGGCTATTCCTACGGCATCCAGCCCGAGGTCGACCATTGGGAGGCCGCCAAGGCCCTCGATGTGGCCGGCATCGACATCTACCACCCGAGCCAGGAGAAGCTGACCGGTACTGAGATCGCTTTCGGCGGCGACTTGGCCCGCTCGATGCGTGGCGGTCAGAGTTATCTCCTGATCGAGACACAGGCGCAGGGGTTCCCGGAATGGACGCCCTTTCCCGGCCAGCTTCGCCTGCAGGCCTTCAGCCATCTCGCTTCGGGTGCGAAGATGGTCGGATACTGGCATTGGGCCACAACCACGAACTCATTCGAGACCTACTGGCGCGGGCTACTGACGCAGGACTACAAGCCTAACCCGGTCTACGACGAGGCGAAGACGATTGGCGCCGACCTCAAGCGGCTCGGGCCGAAGCTTGCCGACATGAAGAAGAAGAATCGCGTTGCCCTCTATGTCAGCAACGCCGCGCTGAGTGCTTTCGATTCGTTCAAGATCAACACGCACGCCTTCAAAGGCAATGCCGATCGGCAGCCCGTGACCTACAATGAGGTTGTGCGCGGATTCTATGACGCGCTTTACCGGCAGAATATTGAGGTGGATCTGATTTCTCCAGCCTCCACTGTGCCGTTCGATCAATACAAGCTGATCGTGGTGCCGGCGCTCTACGCGGCAAGCGATGCCGAGATCGCCAAGCTCAATGATTGTGCCAAGGCAGGCGCCCACGTGCTTTACAGCTTCAAAAGCGGCTTCTCCGACGAGAACACAAAGGTGCGCTTTACGGGGCAACCAGGCGGGATCGCGCAGGCGGCGGGGGTGACCTATGAGCTATTCACGGTTCCCGAGGGCGTTTCCCTCGTCGGCGACCCGTTCGGCGTTGGCGCAGCCGACAACAAGGCCCGCTGGTGGATGGAAATGTTGACTCCGACCACCGCGACGGTGGTGGCGCGCTATCAGAGCCCGTCCTGGCCCGCAGCCGCCGCGGTGACGCGCAACAGCTGGGGCGCGGGCGAGGTGAGCTATGTCGGCTTCATGCCGACCGATGCCCTGGCGGAGAAAATCCTGGGGGATGCGGCGAAACGTGCCGGGATCGAGGTTCCCTCGGTGCGCTGGCCGATCATCGTTCGCGGTGGCACGCTGACGAACGGGCATCCGGTTCGCTACGTACTGAACTACTCCGCGGCTGCACAGGCTACACCCGCGATGGTGAACGGCACCGAGCTCCTCAGCGGTCAGGCGGTCAAGCGCGGCGAGCCGATCGGCCTGCCGGCTTGGGGCGTCGCGATCATCGAAGGCGATTCCGCGACACCTTGATCGCCTCGTTCCCGGCTTCGGAGCCGATCGTGATCTGATTGCGCGATCGGCTCTAGCGCTGCCCGAACGCCGTGTCCTTGAACAGGTCCTTGTACTCCCGCGGCTGCGAGCGCCAGTACTGCTTGGGTGCCCGCACCCGGGCGCCGAGCTCGGCCGCCGCGTGCCAGGGCCAGCGGGGATCGTACAGCATGGCCCGGGCGAGCGAGATCGCGTCGGCCTTGCCCTCGGCCAGGATCGCCTCGGCCTGCTGCGCCTCGGTGATCAGGCCGACCGCGATCGTGGTCAGCCCGGTCTCGGCCTTGATCCGCTCGGCATAGGGCACCTGGTAGCCGGGCCCGAGCTTGATCGCCTGCTTGGGCGAGACGCCGCCGGTCGAGACGTGGAGCGCGGGCGAGCCGGCCCGCTTGAGCGCCTGGGCGAGCGCCACGGTCTCGTCGAGATCCCAGCCGTCCTCGACCCAGTCGGTGGCCGAGACCCGCAGCCAGACCGGGCTGCCCGCCGGCACGACGTCGCGCACGGCGTCGTAGACTTCCAGCGGGAAGCGCATCCGGTTCTCGAGACTGCCGCCATAGGCATCGGTGCGCTTGTTGGCGATCGGCGACAGGAACTGGTGCAGCAGGTAGCCGTGGGCGCCGTGCAACTCGACGGCCTCGATCCCGAGGCGCACGGCCCGCTTCGCGGTGGCGACGAACTGGTCGCGGACGCGCTTCAGGTCGGCGGCGTCGAGGGCGTGGGGCGGGACCTCGGCCTCGCCGTGCGGGACCGCCGAGGGCGCCTCCGTGCGCCAGCCATAGGCCTGCTCGGGCGGGATCTGCTGGCCGCCGTCCCAGGGCGCCTGGCTCGACGCCTTGCGGCCGGCATGGGCGATCTGGATGCAGATCGGGATCGGGGCGTAGTCGCGCACGGCCTCCAGCACCCGGCCCAGCGCGCGCTCGCACCCGTCCGAGTACAGGCCGAGATCCCAGGCGGTGATCCGGGCCTCCGGCGAGACCGCGGTCGCCTCCAGGGTCAGCAGGCCGGCCCCGGACATCGCCAACTGGCCGAGATGCATCATGTGCCAGTCGGTGGCCTCGCCGTCCCGCGCCGAATACTGGCACATCGGCGCGATCAGGATGCGGTTCTCGAGGGTCAGGGCATCCAGGGTGAGCGGTTCGAACAGGCGGGCGGTCATGGACGGCTCGATCATGGGCGGCTCCGGTGCGGACCGGACCTATGTGGCGCACGGGCGCGGCCTGGGCCAGCGCCGGCATGTGCGGTAGCCCACCCGCCGCGCGGCAGCGGCATAGCCCCGCGGGAACCGACCGCCCGTTCGTTAACTTTTGGCAGGACGACGGCCCGGCGCCGCCGATGCGAACCGCCTGAGGGGGCGAGATCGCGCGAGGTCCTCCCCATGTTGCTCCCGAACCGTTCCACCCGTCTCGCCGCCCTGGCCGCGGCCCCGCTCGCCCTGGCGGCGTTCCTGGCCGTCCCGGCCGAGGCCCAGCCGGCCGCGTTCGGCGGCCCGAAAATCCTGATCCACGGCAATTACTGCGGCCCGGGCAACAACGCCCCGCTGCCGCCGATCGACGCCCTCGACGCGGCCTGCGCCCGCCACGATGCCTGCACGCCGGCGGGTGGCCTGCCGTCCCAGGCCTGCAACCTGCGCCTCCAGCGGGACGCGGCCCTGGTCTCGCGCGACCCGCGCCAGCCCGACGATCTGCGAGCCCTGGCCGGGCTTGTCGCGGCGAGCGCGACGCTGATCCCGGCCGAGCCTGGCCCGCAGCGGCTGCCCGCCTCGGTCACCACCGGCACGATGCCGGGCGCCTACGCGCCGAGCCTGTCGCAGCCGGACCCAGGGGCCGGTCTGTCTGACGAGGAGCCGGACGACGAGTGAGGCTGAGCCCGGGGGCAGCCCCGGCGATGGCTGACACGCCGCGTCCTGTAAGGCTCGATGCTCTCTCCCATGCGTGAGCGGGCTGGGGTGAGGGACCAGGTTTCTTCGGAAAACGCGCATCCCTCACCCTGTCCCTCTCCCGCACGGGAGAGGGGACCCGCGCCACCATCCGGCGATGGGGAATGCGCGCGCTCCCGAGCGTCGCGTCACGCTCTGCTGGCACCCGCCTTCCGTGCGTGCGCGAGGAAGAACCGGACCATCTCGCGGCTCGCATCCGGGCCGCTCGGCTCGGTGAACGATCCGTCCGGGCTGCCGCCCGACCAGGCATGCCCGGCCCCGTGCAGGACCCAGTATTCGAGCTGGGTCTGGCCGGCCGCATCGTTGCGGACGGTCCTCGTATAGGCGACGCCCCCCGGGCTCGTGCCGCGCTCGACCGTTTCGGCGAGGCCCGTGACGGCCATGGCCTGGGCGACCACTTGGTCGCCGTTGGCCGGGTGCACGGTGCGGTCGACGTCGCCGTGGAACACGATGGTCGGGACCGCCTGCCGGTTGCGCCCCGGCGCGCTTCCCTGCCCCTTCATGGCGGCGAACGCCGAGGGTACGTCCCGGGCGGAGCCGCAGGCGAGGCCCGAATGGACGCCCACCGCCGCGAACAAGTCGGGATAGGTCGAAGCCAGGATCGCGGCCGCGGCGCCCCCGGCCGAGAGACCGGCGGCGTAGACCCGGTCCGGATCGGCGGAGAATTCTTCGAGCACCGCCCGGGCGATGCCGGCGAGCAGGGCCGGCTCGCCGCCGTCGCGGGCCTGGTCGCCGGCGGCGTACCAGTTCCAGCAGCGCTGCATGTTGGCGGACTGGGGCTGCTCCGGATAGGCGACCAGGAAGGTCTGCGCCTCGGCGAGCCGGTTCATCCGCGTGCCGGCGGCGAAGTCGTCCGGGTTCTGGGTGCAGCCGTGCAGCATCAGGAGAACCGGCAGGGCCTGGCCCGTGTAGCCGCTCGGTACGAACACTTTGTAGCGGCGGCTGCCCGCGGCGGCGGTGAAGATCCGGTCCTCGAACCGGGCGCCCTCCGGCACGGTGGCGGTAGGCTTGCCCGGCTGGACGAACCCCCCCGCGAAGCCGTCGAGGGTAATGCCGCCTTTGGCGAGGCCGTCGCGCACGGTGCGCATCACCGCCGAAGCGATGTCGGCGCCGCCGGGGGCGGCGTGCCCCGGGGCTGCGGCCGGGTCCGGCGCGGTCCAGGCGCCATCGGGGCCCTGAGGCGCCTCCATGTCGATGATGCCGCTGCCCCCGTCCGGCGCGGCCGCATGGTCCCGCGCCTCGGCCCAGCGGGCGAAGGCGTCGGCCTGGCGGCGCTGGAACCGGCCCATGGCGGCCGTCATCCGGGCGGCCCGGGCGGCGCGCTGGCCCTCGGCCTCGGCCGAGCCGGAGGCGCCGAAGCCGCCGAGCTTCATCTTCGAGAGGTCGAAGTTCAGGAAGTCCATCTTGGGAAAGTGTTTCATCGGGCCGTTCCTTGCGGGTGGGGTTCGGACACGGCCGGCTGCTGCGCCTGCCTGTGCGGTCGGGGTGTTGGGGTGGGTTCAGGCGATCCGGTCGGCCAGGGCGGCCTTGACCGCGGGGCTCGCCTGGAACGCCCCCAGGACCTCCACGGAGGCGATCGCGGCGCGCGCCAGCTCTGGGGTGACATCCAGCGCCACGGTGGCGAGGCCGAGGACCTGGATATGCAGGGGCACGCCGGCGTCGCGGGCGGCCTCGAGGGCGGCGCGGGAATAGTGCGAGACGCCCAGGCGCAGCTGGCGCCGGGCCACGGACTGGCGCACCGCCTCCTCTTGCCGGTCGAGCTGGTTGCGCACCGCGGTGCGGATGAAGTCGGCCCGGTTGGCGTAGAACCCGTCGCGGACCATCAGGTCGACCCGACCGAGATCGACGAAGCCGAGATTGATCGTGATCTTCTCGCTGTCCGGCACCTTGGGCCGGAGTTCCTGCACCGTGTCGTCCATCGCTGCGCCCTCCTTAGACCATCCGGTTGGATGGTCTAGAGATGGTAATCGGCTGTGGCGGCGCAAGGGCGGTGGCAGCGAACCTCGAAACCATCGTGGTTTCAAAAGGTCCGGGACCTTTTGCGGGTCCAGGGCGGAGCCCTGGTGTCGGGCTGCGCCCGAGATCGGGGCTGCGCGCCCCGAACCCCGCCAAAGGGCTTCGAGCCGTTTGGAAACCCGTGTTCCCCGCGCTCAGTCCGCGCCGATCCCCCGCCCCTTCAGGCTGGCGTCGATCTCGTCGAGCACTGCGGCGTCGTCGATGGTCGCCGGCATGGTCCAGGGCTCGTGGTCGGCGATGCGCTTCATGGTGGCGCGCAGGATCTTGCCGGAGCGGGTCTTCGGCAGCCGTGGCACGGTCAGCGCCAGCTTGAACGCCGCCACCGGGCCGATCTCGTCGCGCACCTTGGCGACAAGCTCGCGCTCGATATCCGCGGGGACGCGGTCGACCCGGGCCTTGAGCACCACGAAGCCGCAGGGCACCTCGCCCTTGAGCGCGTCGCGGATGCCGATGACGGCGCATTCGGCGACGTCCGGGTGTCCGGCCAGCACCGCCTCCATGCCGCCGGTGGACAGGCGATGGCCCGCGACGTTGATGATGTCGTCGGTCCGCCCCAGCACGGTGATGTAGCCGTCGGCGTCGATCACCCCGGCATCCGAGGTGTCGTAGTAGCCTGGGAAGGTGGCGAGGTAGCTCGACCGCATCCGCGCGTCCGAGCCCCACAGGGTCGGCAGGCAGCCGGGCGGCAGGGGCAGGCGGATCGCGATGGTGCCCATCGTGCCGGGCGGGACCGGCTTGCCGCCCTCGTCCAGGACCTCGACCCGGTAGCCCGGCATCGGCACGCAGGTGCTGCCGTGCTTCACCGGCAGGAGGCCGAGGCCCAGCGGATTGCCGGCGATCGGCCAGCCGGTCTCGGTCTGCCACCAATGGTCGATCACCGGCCGGCCCAGCACCCGCTCGGCCCAGGCGACCGAATCCGGATCCGCCCGCTCCCCGGCCAGGAACAGGCTGCGAAAGGAAGAGAGGTCGTAATCGGCGATCAGCGACCCGGCCGGATCCTCCTTCTTGATCGCGCGCAGCGCCGTCGGCGCCGTGAACAGGCAGACGACGCCGTGCTCGGCGACCACCCGCCAGAACGCCCCGGCATCGGGCGTGCCCACCGGCTTGCCCTCGTACAGGACGGTCGTGCAGCCGTGCAGCAGCGGTGCGTAGACGATGTAGGAATGGCCGACCACCCAGCCGATGTCGGAGGCGCAGAAATAGGTCTCGCCGGGCTGGACGCCGTAGAGGTTCGGCATCGACCAGGCGAGCGCCACCAGGTAGCCGCCGGTATCCCGGACCACGCCCTTCGGCTTGCCGGTCGTGCCGGAGGTGTAGAGGACGTAGAGCGGGTCGGTGGCGGCCATCGGCACGCAGGCGGCGCGCCTGCCCGCCGCTTCGGCGGCCGCGACGGCGTCGGTCCAGTCGTGGTCGCGCCCCGCGACCAGGCTCGCGGCACAGTGCGGCCGCTGCAGGATCAGGCAGGCCTCCGGCTTGTGCCGGGACGTGGAGATCGCGAGGTCGAGCAGCGGCTTGTAGGCGACCACCCGGTTCGGCTCGATTCCGCAGGAGGCGGCCAGCACCACCTTCGGGGCCGCATCCTCGATCCGCACCGCCAGTTCGTTGGCCGCGAAGCCGCCGAACACCACCGAGTGCACGGCCCCGAGCCGGGCGCAGGCCAGCATGCCGAACAGGGCCTCGGGCACCATCGGCATGTACAGGATCACCCGGTCGCCCTTGCCGACGCCGAGATCGGCCAGCACCGCGGCGAGCGCCGCCACCGCGTCGCGCAACTCCCGGTAGCTGATGCTGCGCTTCGTCCCGGTAACGGGGGAATCGTACAGGATCGCCGCCTGCTCGGCCCGGGCCCCATCGGCGTGGCGGTCCACCGCGTTGTGGCAGGCGTTCAGCGTCCCGTCCGGGAACCAGCGGCCGTAGGGGCCGGATTCCGGCGCGAAGATGCGCTCGGGCGCCCGCGACCAGTCGAGGGCCCGGGCTGCCTCGCGCCAGAACGCCTCCGGGTCGCGGCGTGCCGCGTCGTAGATCTCGGGATAGCGGCCCGGCAGGCTGGCGGTGGTCATCGGCGCGGCGTGTCCTCGGAGCCGCTCTCCGGCGGCATCCTGGGGAGCGTAGCTGATTCTAGTCTTTTGCGCGCGGGTGGTTGCTTTGGGGGGAGGATGACGCGCGTATGGATTGAGACTTAGTTCGCCGGGAGAATCAGCTTCTCCCAAACAACCCCCTCATCCTTCATCTGAGGCCCACGCAAAAAAGCCGCCGCACCGGGCGGACCGATGCGGCGGCTCTCATCTTGGATTTCTATCCGTGGGACAGTCAGGCGCGGCTCAGTGCAACGTATCGTTGCCGGCTTGCAGCCTGTTGATCTCGTCCTTGAGGAGAAGTTTTCGTCGCTTCAGTTCGGCAATGTGGAGGTCGTTCGCAGAAGGCCTGTGGATCGCCTCGTGAATCTCACGCTCGAGGGCTTCGTGCTTCCGGGCGAGCTGGCTCAAATGCGTCTGCAGCGACATGAGTCGAATCTCCTGTCATTGTTCCGACACATGGAGACTGGCACAGGATGCCGCACCTGTCGAAGCCTTTTCTCCGGCCAAGCCTGACGAATGCTTGCCGGGCCGGCTTGTCCCGCGGCGGGGTGTAACGCATGCTCTTCGACACGGAACGGTCTTCGATCCCGCGGGTGATGATGGCGGACGAGTCGAACGAAAACGTGCAGCCGGCGGATCTCGAAGCCGAGCTGAATCGGCTGCGCGAGGAACATCGGGGGCTCGACGGCGCCATCGAAGCGCTGGAGCGCAGCGTCGCCGGGGATCAGCTCCAGATCCAGCGCCTGAAGAAGCGCAAGCTGACCCTGCGCGACCGGATCTACCACATCGAGGACGCGCTCACCCCGGATATCATCGCCTGATGCCGGTGGACGGGCCGGCGCGGCGCCTTGCCGCCGGCCCGCCCCGCCTGTAAGCGCCCTCTTTTGCCGGGACAAACGATGGCGTCGCCTCCGGTCGCGATCATCATGGGCAGTCAGTCCGACTGGGCGACCATGCGGCACGCCGCCGAGACGCTCGACGCCCTTGGCGTGCCGTACGACGCCCGGATCGTGTCGGCCCACCGCACCCCAGACCGGCTCGTGGCCTTCGCCAAGGGTGCCGTCGCGGCCGGGTTCAAGGTCGTGATCGCCGGCGCTGGCGGCGCAGCGCACCTGCCCGGCATGGCCGCCGCGATGACCCGCCTGCCGGTCTTCGGCGTGCCGGTGGAATCCAAGGCCCTGTCGGGCCAGGACAGCCTGCTGTCGATCGTCCAGATGCCGGCCGGGATCCCGGTGGGGACCCTGGCGATCGGCCGGGCCGGGGCGGTCAATGCCGCGTTGCTCGCCGCCGCGGTGCTGGCGCTCGCCGACCCGAGCCTGGCGGAACGCCTGGAGGCCTGGCGCGCGGCCCAGACCGCGTCGGTGGCCGAACGGCCGGAGACGGAACCGCTTTCGTGACGGACACAGCTTTGAAGCCCGGCTCCACCCTCGGCATCGTCGGCGGCGGACAGCTCGGGCGCATGATCGCGCTCGCGGCGGCCCATTACGGGCTGAAGGTGCATGTCTACGCGCCCGATCGGGACAGCCCCGCCTTCGACGTCTGCGCCCTGACCACCTGCGCGGCCTACGACGATCCGCAAGCGCTGGCCGCCTTCGCGCGGAGCGTCGACGCGGTGACCTACGAGTTCGAGAACATCCCCCGCGCCACCGCCGACATCCTGGCCCAGTACGCGCCCCTGCACCCGAACGCCGAGGCGCTCTCCACCACGCAGGATCGCCTGACGGAAAAAGAATTCATCAACCGGCTCGGCATCCCGACCGCGCCGTTCCAGGCGGTCGACACGCCCGACGACCTCGACCGGGCGATCGCGGCGCTCGGCCTGCCGGCCGTGCTCAAGACCCGCCGGTTCGGCTACGACGGCAAGGGCCAGCGCATCCTCCGCGAGCGCGCCGAGGGCGACCGCAACGCCCTGTTCGCCGAGTTCGGCGGCGCGCCGCTGATCCTGGAGGGCTTCGTGCCGTTCGAGCGCGAGGTCTCGGTGGTGGCCGCCCGCGGCCGCGACGGCGGCTTCGCGGCCTTCGACCTGTGCGAGAACGAGCACCGCGACCACATCCTGGCGCTGACCCGGGTGCCGGCCCCCGGCCTCACGCCCGAGACCGCCCGTGCCGCCCTCGCCATCGCCCGGCGGATCGCCGACGCGCTGGATTATGTCGGCGTGCTGGCCGTCGAGATGTTTCTGGTGCGCGAGGACGGGGTGGAGCGCCTCGTGGTCAACGAGATCGCGCCGCGGGTGCACAATTCCGGGCACTGGACCATCGAGGGGGCGACGACCTCGCAATTCGCGCAGCATGTCCGGGCGGTGTGCGGCTGGCCGCTCGGCGATTCGGCCCGGGTCGGCGGGCTGCCGGTGGAGATGCGCAACCTGATCGGCGCCCAGGCGGACGACTGGTCCGCCCTGCTGGCCGAGCCCGGCGCCCACCTGCACCTCTACGGCAAGGGCGAGGCCCGGCCCGGCCGCAAGATGGGCCACGTCACCCGGCTGGGATCCGGTCCGACCCCCTGATCGGGCCCGGTTCTGCGGCTTCGGGAACACACCGGCCCGGCCGCGCGCCTGCCGGACGCCGCCTCCGGACGCCTGCACGCCGTCGAGCCATACCTTCGCCA
>NZ_JAKSYJ010000180.1 GCF_022829365.1 Methylobacterium sp. J-077
GCACCTCATTCCAGGCAGGAAGGCGCTAGGCCATGCGCTCAGGGGCAGACTCCACCGCTACAGCCGCTCTGGCTGGGCAAGCATGATGGCAGCACGGACGGCAGCTCGTCGAAGCTCCGGGCTTGCCCAAGGTTGACGGATCAGCGTGTTGGCGAAAGGGTGATCGGCGACGGCGGCAGCCGGGTCAATGCGATAGCCTTCGCCAAACGAGACGTGACCAGAGGCCGGGTCAGTCATGTATGCGTCCACTACGGCAGCGACATCGTCATCCACGATGTCGAGGGTGGCTAGCAGGTCTAGGGTCATGAGCCGGTTTGCCATGCTGGCGCCATAGCCATTCCACGAACGCCGTGCTCTGAACGAGGTTAATCGGGTGCGCGCGGCTCGATCACGTCTATGCGAGGTGTTGGGTCGGCTGTTCGCCCTGCTCTCGAACGATGATGCCACCACGCCATGGCTCACTGCCGAGGTGTAACCCGAGCCACCGCAGTTTGCATCAGCTCAGACTTATTGACGATGAGGGCCGCGGCGATCTCGGTCAGCGCCTTGTCCTCGATCTCGCTGATACCCTCCTGATCGGCGACATCGACAGCAACCAAAAACGCGTCCTGCCGCTGCTCCATCGGACGGCCGGCGATCGCGGCGACCCGGCGTAGGTTCTCCACCCGACCCGCACGGGTCCTTGCCCGGGCGATCGCCTCGTATAACGCGTTCTCCAGCATCAGGAGGTCGTAGCCCTTCTGGATGATCGGGTTGGCGCGCAGACC
>NZ_JAKSYJ010000195.1 GCF_022829365.1 Methylobacterium sp. J-077
CAAACTGATCAAGCGGAGCATGTACGGCCGCGCGAAGTTCGATCTTCTGCGCCAGCGTGTCCTCCATGCCGCCTGAGGTCGACCCGTAGAGCTTGGCCGTACGAAGGCTCGCCAGCACCGAAAGTGCGGATGAACCCGAAGAATGACCCCAGCGGATCCGTACCCAAACCCTTAATCGAGTGGGCAAATTCGAGTTTCAGGTGGGGTCACGACCGGCGCCGGTCGTGACCCCACCTCTCAAAGCGTTTTAGTTTGATTTGCAGTGACTTGAATAGATTTGAAGGAGGGGTCATGCTTCGGGTTCATCCGCACTTTCGGTGCTGGCGAGCCTTCGTACGGCCAAGCTCTACGGGTCGACCTCAGGCGGCATGGAGGACACGCTGGCGCAGAAGATCGAACTTCGCGCGGCCGTACATGCTCCGCTTGATCAG
>NZ_JAKSYJ010000199.1 GCF_022829365.1 Methylobacterium sp. J-077
CTGATCAAGCGGAGCATGTACGGCCGCGCGAAGTTCGATCTTCTGCGCCAGCGTGTCCTCCATGCCGCCTGAGGTCGACCCGTAGAGCTTGGCCGTACGAAGGCTCGCCAGCACCGAAAGTGCGGATGAACCAATGTTCAACGCTGTTTAACAGCAAGGGCGCGTGCGGCTTAACTTTGTGCGGAAGTTCAGCTCACGGCCGCCGAAGGTTGGGCAAAGGGCGCTGAAGAGCGTGCTCATGAGGCGGAACAGCATGCTCGCCACGCGGAAGGCTGGCTAGCTCATGTGCAGGAAACGATCCAGTCTGAGTATGCGGATTTGACGGTTCTCTCGGATCAAGCGGTCGCATGAGGCGGGGATTTGAGCCGTGTCCGCATCGCGGATCCAAGGCTCGGCAACGGGCGGCCAAGCCCAGACCCGCCTCCCCGCTCCTGGGCGTCCCATAAAAAGGCCCCGAATTTTCATTCGGAAATAGGGGTGCCTCTCGGAAGGACCGCGCCTTTCTGTCACTCCTTAAAGCTCCTTTAACGGAATGTAGCGGATTGATCGAAAAGGCTGATTTCCGCCGGGGCGCTGATGTGGCGATGGCGCGCACTCACGCTTCGGTTGAAGAGCTTGACAGCATCGCAACTGCGTAAGTAATGTTTCCACAGTGTTAAAAATAGGAATACAAATCTGAATGGGTCGCTTGCCGTCTTCGGCAGGCTGAATGACACGGGCAAGAATTCTTATAATGCGACAGAACCGTCGCTTCTTGCCTTTGATCTGGGGAATACATTCATGGTCGATCTGAACGGTTATAAACTAACCTTCGACGACGAGTTTAATACCCGCAGCATCTCGCAGACCGGCGCTGGCACCACCTATGCTGATATCCGTTCGGAGTGGCGCTTTGACGCCAACTCCGACATCGGCTTCGGGAAATCCTCGTTCGTCGACGCCGGGTCCGGCTACGATCCATTCAGCGTTAAGAACGGGGCGCTTTCGATCACCGCCGCGCAGCCCGGCACGACCACATCGGGCTATCCCGGCAGCTGGGAGTCGGGCCTGATCACCACACAGGGCAACTTCTCGCAGACATACGGCTACTTCGAGATCCGGGCTGATTTCTCGAACGATCCGAATGCCTGGGATGCATTCTGGATGGAGCCCACCCAGCAAAAGCCGGCCGCGAACAACCCGGGCACTTGGCAGGAGCTCGACGTCGTTGAGCACTACGGGAACAACGATGCGGGGGTCTACAGCACGATCCACACCACTGATCCGCAACCCGCCGGTGTACCTTGGCAGGCCAACCGCCAAGTCTACAGCGAGATGTCCAACCCATCTGGCTACCACACCTACGGTGTGAACTGGCAGCCGGACAACCTAACCTTCTATGTCGATGGCCAGAAAGTCGGCACGCAAGCCACGCCGTCGGACATGCATAGTCCAATGTACATGATGGCGGATTTGGCCGTGCAGAGCAACGCCGGGGCCACGGGTAGTCCGATCACCTCGAATATCGACTATATTCGCGCCTACTCCAATAATCCAAATGCTTCAGCTGTAACACAGGGCACCGTTTCCGCTCCGGATGGAAAGGATCCAGGTCTGTACGGGGCGACCGCCGCTACGACTAACTCGACCACAAGTGCGACTGCCGCGACCGCAAACGCAAGCTCCGGATCGACGGGCACAACCAACGCGACCACGGGTTCGACGACCCCGACCGGCGCAGCCGCCGGCACGGCGACCACGAGCGGAACGTCCGTGGGCTCCACGGGCACTTCGAGCTCAACCACTAGGTCGACCAGCACGACTCAACCGGCGCCCGGGAGCGCAACGAGCGCCTCGACTACAGGCTCGACGGGTTCAGCGGCCATAACTGGGGCCGGAACGAGTGCCAGTTCGAATGGCTCGACCAGCGGTACGACGAGCACATCTCAACCGGTAACTACGGGTTCGACCAGCACGACGGGCACAAGCCCTGGGGCGACGAACACGACTGCGAGTTCACCCAGTACGACGGCAGGGTCAGCCACCGGTACCACGGGCACCACCAGTCCGTCTGGATCCACTACAGGCACATCGAGCACGACTAATCCGGTGGCTAACAACCCGTCGGGCACACCAAAAGCGAGCGGCACTGCGGCGAACTCGGCTGTCACGAATGGCTCGAACATAGGTTCGGCTGGAACGACTACAGGTACGACCAGGACAAGCGTCAGCTCGAACGGCATTACCCCAGCCAGCTCAACCGCAACCGCGGCTGGCACAGCTCAACCCGTGGCTACTGGGACGACCGCGGGTACAAGCAGTGCGATAGGCCCGGTTACCAGCACGACGAGCACAGCCCCTCCGACGACTGCCAGCACAACAAGCCCAACCCACCCGGCACCGACTGTCTCAACGGGAACAACTTCCTCGGCCTCTGGCACTACCGGAGCGGCGGCCAGCACAACTGAAAGCACCGCCGCATCGTCCAGCGCAACTTATCCAGCAACGACGAGCTCGACCGGCTCAGTGCCGCCGGTCGCCTCCAGCCCCTCAAGCAATCCGACAATCGGCTCTACGACAACCGCCGGTCCGGCCACGTCACCGACCGGCATGGCCAACACTGCAACGACCGGGTCAACAAGCACGCCTGGCGGGTCCCGCACACCGGTCAGCGCGCCAAATGCCACCGGTACAACGAGTCCCGCCGACCCAGTCCACACCTCGCCGACCTCTGCAAATTCGACGGCTGCTGGTTCGACCAGCACGGGCAGTGGCACGACCGGTGCGCCAACCGCTACCCCTGCAAACTCGGTAACGTCCGCGACTGCTGGCTCAGGCGACGCTTCTAATTCCGTGGCCAATAGCCCGACGAGCCCGGTCAACGCTGCGGGTACACCGCATCCTTCAACTACAAGCAGCCCAGGAACAACGGAATCAAATATTCCTGCTGGGACAGCTAATAATTATGCTTTCCAGGCCTTTACAGCGTCTCCAAAAGCGAGGGCAGCCGCCTTGTCTGCCGAAAAGAAGGTCGTCCAGTATGCTACTAAGCATCCTGAGAGCACAGGAGCGGCGAATAAGCTTTTGGAGATGCTGATGCATCTTTGGTAATCATAATGTTAATTGGCTTGCTCCAAGGTGCCTTTAAAGAAAGTTGAGGGGGAATAGCTATATCCCGGTAGGAGCACATGCACCCCTCCCTTCGATCGGTATTGACCACCCTGACCCGCCGGACCTATCGGGATCCGGCAGCGGCCGCCGGATCCCGGGGCGGCGCTTCGGCTAACTAGCCCATGGCATCTTGCCTGCACGCCGGTGAGATAGACGACCTCCCCCGTCAGCGCGTGATCAGATCGGGCTGCGGGGCCGAGTCGGCCTCGTGTGCCGCGCGGTTGCTGGGCCATACTTGAGGACGAGATCCCCCAGGCAAGTCTGGGAGCGTGTCATGCTGCTGAACATCGATCCGTTGATTGCCGTGGGTGTGGTCGTCGCCACCGCCGTCACCGATGCCGCCTATGTCTTCTTCAACGCAGCCGTGACTGCCCGCCGGCGCGTCCCGGCTGCGAACTGGTCAGCGTGCTGGTACCTGCTCTCCGCCTTCGCCGTGATCAACTACACGGAGAACGCGGTGTACGTGGCCTTCGCGGCCCTTGGGTCGTGGCTGGGCGCCTTCGCGTCCGTGACGTGGCTCGTTCACCCTACGTCACCGCGGTAGAGGATCCTAGGTAGCTAGCTGCCTACTTCCCGGCGGCAGCCGACTTAGGGGTGGCCGAGCCATCTTGGCTGGTAAGGCTGCCCAGGAACGTGCCTAGCTGATCCGCCCAAAGCTCGGCGTGGTAGATACCCGCATGCCCCCATCCGCCCGGCAACAGAACGAAGTGGCCTGAGGGCAGGCTCGCGATAGTCTCCCGGGCCACGGGCAGCTGCGCCGGGTTCACTTGGTCGTCCGCGAAGTTGATAGCGAGCATCGGCGCCTTGATGCGGGCTACCTCGGGAGCGGGGTCGTAGTCGGCTGAACTCTCGTAGTCGTAGAGGGCGTCACCGGCATCGCGCCCTCGGTACTGCGCCGAGAGCTCGTTCTCGTAGGCCAGCGTCTTGGCACGATCTGGTCCAGCCGTCTGCAGCCGCTCGGGGGTGCTGACCATGAGCGCGAACATCAGCGCCGCGCTGCGTGTCCAAGCGGTGGGAGGATCCGCGCGGTCGTACTCACCGCCGTTCCACTTCGGATCGCTGCGCACTGCGTCGGCGACGATCTGGCGCCACATCAGGTTCCTGCCGCTGATCTGCATCGGCATGCAGGCGATCGGCATCACACCGTCCATCGCGTCCGGGAACTGCTCGGCCCAAAGCCATGCCTGCATGCCACCCTGTGAAATGCCGGCCACGAGCTTGAGATGATCGATACCCATAGCCTGAAGCATGGCATGCTGCGCCTCGACCTGATCGCGATATCCGTAATGCGGAAAGCGCCCGTGCAGACCGTCTGACGGCTTCGTGGAGCCGCCGAAGCCAATGCCGTCCGGCAGGATGACGTAGTAGAGCTTTGGGTCCAGCGGCTGGCCTGGCCCGAACAGGTGCTGGGCGATCGTCGGCACCAAAAAGGTCTTGCCGGTGCCGGTCGTAGCGTGGAGCAGCAGGACCGCGTTCGTAATTTTACCCGCAGCATCGCGCTGGGGCGTGCCGAGTGTCGAGTAATGGAGCCGCAAGGGGGAAAGGTGTTCCCCGTTGCGGAGTGCGAACTCGGATAGGTCCACATCGCCGTCCTGCAGAACAGATTGAAGATCAGGTCCAGCAGCCGCTATCGGTGCGGCCGCTGGCGGATCCGCGAGGGCTGGCGCAGAGAGCAGGAGAGTGGCTGCCAGGAGCGCACAGCGGTATCTGTTTCGATCGACCATACCGTGTCCCCGTCCCCAGTTTTGTTGACTGAGCCTCCTTCAGCATAGGGGCAACAGCAAGCCACGGTGATCCGGGGCAGTGACAGAGCGAATACCCGCTCAACATGGGCCTTACCCATCCCGCAGGCTTTCGGCGAACTCTTCTGGCACCTCGCCCCACTGACCCAGGACGGTGAGGCCTTCCAGTTCGCCGATCTCTTCGTCAGCCACCACCTTGAGCGCTGCGGCGCCCGGCATGCGCGCGGCCAAGGCTTCGGCCTTCTTTAGTGCCCCGCTTTCAGTCTGCGCGGTCTCTTGGCGGGCCGGGCGCAGGCGATTCCGGTGGATCTCGAACGGCTGCACCACGAACGTCGTCTTCATCGCCACGGCGCACCTCCTGTCCGCTAAGCCTGCTTGTCGGTCACCGTCACTGGGATTGCCCCGTTTTTGTGGACGGTTTAGGGGCTTGGCTGAGCAGGGTCTCGGGCAACGGGTCGGAGCGGGTTTCATTCTCGTAGACGACGGGCGAGCGGTAGCCGAGCGCCGAGTGCCGGCGCAGCGGATTGTAGAAG